>DASTTX010000189.1:0-7993 GCA_035759945.1 Candidatus Limnocylindria bacterium
CGACCGCCATCGCGGCGGTCGTGCTGGGCGGCGTGCTGTGGCCGCTCGTCCTCGTCGCGGGGGCCGTCATCGTGCCCGCCGCTGTGGCGGGCGTCCTGGCGCGGCTGCTCCGCACGGCAGGGCTCCTGGCGTTGCCGATCGCGGCGTCGGCATTCCTGGTCAACCTCTTCTTCTTCCCCGGCGCGGAGACGGTGCTGCTGCGCCTCGGTCCGATCACCGCCACGGCGGAGGGCCTTGCCTTCGCCGTCGAGATCCTGGTGCGCATCCTCGCCATCTCGGGCGCTGTGACCCTCTTCTACCTGACCACGCGCCCGGCAGACCTCGTCGTCGATCTCGAGCGGCGCGGCATCAGCCCGCGCGTCGGGTTCGTCGCGAACGCGTCGGTCCAGACCGTCCCGGCCATGGTCGACCGCGCCGGACAGATCACCGCCGCCCAGCGGGCACGGGGCCTCGACACCGAGGGATCCGTATGGCGGCGCATCCGGGGCATCGTGCCGATCGTCGGCCCGGTCATCCTCGGCTCGCTGGCCGAGGTCGAGGAGCGCACCATGGCGCTCGAGGCCCGGGGCTTCACGCGACCGGGCCGCCGAACCCTGCTGTGGGCGCCGCCCGACTCGGTCATCGAGGCGGCCGTCCGCTGGGCACTCGTCGTGGCGCTCGTGGCGCTCGTTGTCGCGCGGATCACCGGAGCCTGGCGGTGACGCTGGCCCTCGCCGGCGTCGGCTACCGCTATGCCGGCTCGCGGCGGCCTTCGCTCCTCGACATCGACCTCGAGCTGCGCGACGGCACCGTCGTCGGGGTCGTCGGCGCGTCCGAGTCCGGCAAGACGACGTTGTGCCTGGTCGCCAGCGGCCTTGCGCCGCGCACGGTCGGCGGCCAGGTTCGCGGACGGATCACCCTCGACGGCGAGGACGTCGACGCCTGGCCGATGCATCGGCTCAGCGAACGCATCGGCATCGGCTTCGCCAACCCGGCGACGCAGCTCTCGCAGGTGGCAGCGACCGTGTTCGAGGAGGTCGCCTTCGGGCCGATGAACCTGGCGGTCGAGCGCGGCGAGGTGATCGAGCGCAGCTGGTCGGCCCTCGACACGCTGGGCATCGCCGAGCTCGCCGAACGCGACCCGCGACGCCTGTCCGGCGGGCAGCAGCAGCTGGTCGCGATGGCCGGGCTGCTGGCCATGCGTCCGCAGCACCTCATCCTCGACGAGCCGACCGCCCAGCTCGACCCCGCCGGCACGCGGCTGGTCGGCGATGCGATCGCGCGGCTGGCGGCCGACGGCGCGAGCATCCTCGTGACCGAGCAGAAGACCGATCTGCTGGCCGCCATCGCCAGCGAGGTGCTTGCGCTCAGCGACGGCCGCGTCGCGTTGCGCGGCCCGGCACACGACGTCCTGCGCGATCCGGCGCTGGCGGAGCTCGGCGTCGCCGAGCCGTCGACGGTCCGTCTGGGGCGGCTGTTGGGGGCGGCAGGCGTGGCGAGCGCACGGTACGAGGCCGCGCTGCATGACTGACCTCGCCGTCGAAGGGCTCGTCCACGTGTACCGCGAGGGCTCTGTCCGGGCGCTCGACGGAATCGACCTGCGCATCGCCGCCGGCGAACGCGTCGCGCTCATCGGCCAGAACGGAAGTGGCAAGACGACGCTCGTGCGCCACCTGAACGGCCTGCTGCGGCCGACCGCGGGGCGGGTCATGGTCGACGGGCGGAACGCCTCGACCATGACGGTTGCGCAGCTGGCTTCCCGCGTCGGGCTGGTCTTTCAGGATCCCGACCGCCAGGTGTTCGCCGGATCGGTGCGGGCCGAGGTCGAGTTCGGTCCGCGCAACCTCGGCCGCTCCGGTGCCGAGCTGCATGACGCCGTGGCCGCGGCACTCGACGTCACCGGCCTTACCGGCGACGAGGCGACCAACCCGTACGACCTCGGCATGGCGCGCCGCAAGCTGCTGGCTCTGGCATCGGTGCTTGCCATGCGCACACCGGTGCTGGTGCTCGACGAGCCCACGACCGGACAGGATGCCCGCGGCGTGGAGCGGGTGCGGACCGTGGTGAAGGACGCCGCGACCGACGGGCGGACCGTGGTCGCCATCAGCCACGACATGCGCTTCGTGGCCGAGACCTTCGAGCGGGTCGTGGTCCTGCGCGCCGGCACCATCATCCTCGACGGCTCGCCGGACGAGGCCTTCGCCCCGTCGTCGTGGGAGGCGCTGCGCTCGACGTACCTCGAGCCGCCGCTGTCAGCGGTCGTCGGCGAGCGACTGGGCCTGGGGTCGACGCCGACCGACGCGCACGTGGTGCGCGCCCTCGCCGGGAAGCCCTAGTAGTAGCCGGGCGGTGGTGGCAGCGGCCGGCCGTCGGCGTCAACGCGCTCGTCGGCGGGCAGGTCGTCCCGGTGCACGCGGCCCCCGGTCGGTCCGGGAATCGGCATGGCCATCACCGACGACGGCACCTCGTCGAGCCGATCCGTGATGCCGCGCAGGCCCAACCGATGGAGCGCCGGCGCGAAGCGATCCGAGAAGTCCTCGTTCCTGAGCAGGCCGAAGACCAGCGATGCATGCGCGCGGTTTAGCAGCTCGATGCCTCGCGCGGCCTCGACCGCGTTGACCTGGTTCAGCCCGAGCTGACGCTCGAGGATGTCGAGCGCGCGGTTCGCCTCTTTCCGCGTTCCCCGGGTGAAATGCGGCGTACGGTTGACGAGGATGCGCGTGCGGTACAGCGCATCGCGGACGCGCTGGTCACGATTGAGGTGCGCCTGGGTCATGGACCGAATACTACGCGCTGGGCCCGGATGGCAGGACGCCATCGCCGATGCACTGGCGCGCGCCGCCCGCCCCATTCCGCTCGACGAGCGTCTGCTGCCACGGACGCGTGATGGGGAGGTCACGCGGCGCCGGTTCGACCGCACCGGCTTCCCACCCGCGCGCCCGGCCTCCACGCTGCTGGCGCTGTACCCCGGAGACGATGGCCTGGTGATCCCGCTCACGGTTCGTCACGGGGGCCTCCGTGCACACGCCGGCGAGGTCTCGCTTCCCGGTGGATCGGTCGACGCCTCCGACGCCGATGCGCAGGCCGCCGCCCTGCGCGAGGCATGGGAGGAGATCGGGCTGGCGGCCGAATCGGTCCGAGTCGTGGGTCACCTCGACGACGTCTGGATCCCGGTCAGCAACTTCGAGCTGCGCCCCTTCGTCGGCACGGTCTCGCAACGACCGTCGCTGGTCCCGCACGACGCCGAGGTGACCGCCATCGTCGAGTTGCCGCTGGCCGCGCTGTTCGATCCCGACGTCATCGGCGTCGAGGAGTTCGAGGCGCGCGGACTCATCGTTCGCGCCGGTGCGTATCGGTATGGTGGCGTTCGGGTCTGGGGCGCCACGGCACTGACGCTCGGGATGTTCGCCCGGGTGCTTTCGACGGTGTGACGGCGCGCGGCCTCAGCGACGTGTGTGGACGGTGGTCCGCAGGCTGGCCAGAAGCTCGAGGAGCGCGCCGTGCTGGGCCGGCGGGGCGGCCACCACGTTGGCACGAGGGCCCGTCTGGCGGGGGTTCCACCATGGCCCGCCGCGGATGTCCGTGACGACCGCGCCGGCACGCTCGGCGATCAGCCCCGCCGCGGCGATGTCCCACGGCGAGAGCCCGCCGTTCTGGATGAACGCATCGAAGCGCCCGTTTGCGACGTACGCCAGCGCCAGGGCCGCGCTTCCCATGCGCCGATGGATGCGGATGCGCGGCGCGATCCTCCGTTCACGGGACAGCCCGCCGCGGCCGATGACCGCCAGGCTGACGACGTAGTCGCTCAGCTGGTCCTTGGTCGACGCCTGGATCGGTTCGCCGTCGAGCTCAGCTCCGCCGTCGGCGGTCGCGCTGTAGAGGTCGTCCCGCGCGGGATCCAGGACCACCCCGACGGCCGGCGTGTTGTCGACGACAAGGCCGATGCTGACGCAGTAGAACGGGATGCCGTTGGCGTAGTTCACCGTCCCGTCGAGCGGGTCGATCACCCAGGTGCGGCCGTTGTTCGTGCCATCGTCCCGAAGGGTGCCCGCGTGCTCGCCCGACTCCTCCGCCAGGATGCCGTCGTTCGGGTACCTCGCCTTGATCGCGTCGACCACCAGGTGCTCGGAGGCATAGTCGGCATTCGTGACAACGTCGCGCTTGCTCTTGTAGTCGATCGTCTCGACGCGTTCGTAGCTGTCGAGCAGCACGGCGCCCGCGCGGCGGGCAAGGTCCGTGGCGAAGGCGAGCTCATCGGCCCATGTGGTGGTCATCGTCAGGACCGATGCTAGCGCGAGGCAGCTGACAACGGTCCGTGAGCGCTCATGCGACCCCGGTAAGCGCCGCATAAGCCGCCAGTAACCGGCCCGTGTCAGTGTTCAAGAGTCTTGAACACTCAATGGGCAGAAGCTGCCATCTTCCGACACCGCAGGGCGAAGCCGCTGCCGCAGGCCATCTGTGACCAGCTTCGGCGACGCATCGTGGCGGGCGACCTCGCGTTCGACCGTCCGCTGCCACCCCTGCGCAAGCTCGCACGGCTGTACGGCGTCAGCCTGCCGACCATTCATGCGGCGATCCACGCCCTGGCAGCCCTCGGCCTCGTCCGGATCGTGCACGGAAACGGGGTCTACGTCAGCCGGCCCACGAGTGGTGCCGCGATGCTCAACCACGCCTGCCAGAACGCGAGCGTCCGTGAGCTCGCGCTGATGCGCTCAAGCATCGACGAGCGGGCACCGATCGCCGTGGCCGCCTCCGTCAGAGCAGCCGAGCCGCATGCCGTTCCGCGCCGCGTCCGCGACCTCACGTTCCTGGCGGCAGAGCGCGAGCACGCCCGATTCGGATGGGCCAACCGCTTCGTGGAGACCGACCTCTCCTTTCACGCGGCCATCGCTGCAAGCCTGAACGAGGCCGAGTTGGCGGTCAGCCTGTATCGGCGCGTCGGCGATCGGCTCATGCCCGCTCTCGTGGCAGCGGCGAGTGAGTGCGCGACTGACGAGGATCTGCACAAGTTGCACGCGAGGCTTGCAGTCGCGGTCCTCGAGGGCCGGCCGGTGGCCGCGGGCCGGCTCGCCCGAGCGATTTCGCAACGAGAGCTCGCCGCGCTCGACTAGGCTAGACGCGATGCCTCAGATCCACCTTCGCGCCGAGGAGGGCGACTACGCGCCGCTCGTCCTGCTCCCCGGCGACCCGAACCGCGCGCGGCGCATCAGCGAACGCTTCGACGAGGGGTCCGTCCGCCAGGTCAACGAGCATCGCGCCCTGTACGGCTTCACCGGCACGTACCACGGGAAGCCGGTCAGCGTCCAGACCAGCGGCATGGGCACGCCCAGCCTGAGCATCGTGGTCGAGGAGCTGCTCCGACTCGGCGCGAAACGTCTCATCCGCGTCGGCACGTGCGGGGGAATTGCGAAAGGCCTCAAGACCGGCGACCTGGTGGTGGCGACGGCGGCCTGCCCGGTCGACGGCGCCACCACGACCTATCTCCACGGCGAGCCCTACGCGCCCGCCGCAGACTTCGCGCTCACCCGCGCCCTGGTCGACGCCGCGGCGGAAGCCGGGGTCGCCGCACGCACCGGGCTGGTCGCATCGGTCGACGTCTTCTACAACACCGATGCCGACTACGCCCAGCGATGGAGAGATCGGGGCGTGCTCGCGTTCGAGATGGAGGCCTCGGCGCTCTTCTACCTCGCCGCACGCGATGGCGTTCAGGCGGCATGCGCGCTCACCGTCTCTGACGTCCTGTCGGAAGAGGTCACCACCGAGGAGAGCTACCTGCCGCTCGACGAGCTGGACCGGGCGATCGATCGGATGATCGACGTGGCCCTGGAGGCGGGCACGAAGTAGACTCGGGCGCATGACCGACACGCTGACTCGTGGCGCCGCGAACCAGGCCGGCGCGATCGTCAACCCGAACGCCGCCGCCGAGGCGCAGGACTTCCTCCCGCTCAAGGGCATCGACCACATCGAGTTCTGGGTCGGCAACGCCAGGCAGGCAGCGCACTACTACCGCGCGCTGTGGGGCTTCACCCCGGTCGCCTACGCGGGCCTCGAGACCGGCGTTCGCGATCGGTCCAGCTACGTGATGGTCCAGAACGACATCCGCTTCGTGTTCACGGCGCCGCTCTCCCCCGATGGCGAGATCGCCGAGCACGTGGCGAAGCACGGCGACGGCGTGAAGGACATCGCGTTCGCCGTCGACGACGTCACCAGCGCCTGGCAGGAGACGACGAAGCGCGGCGCGCTATCGGCGCTGGAGCCGACGGAGCTCGAGGGCACGAAAGGCACGCTCCGCAGGAGCGCCATTCGCACCTATGGCGAGGTGGTCCACTCCTTCGTGGATCGGTCCGACTACCACGGGACCTTCGCCCCGGGCTACCACAAGGTGAAGAGCCCACCGCCGGCGGCAAGGGGACAGAGCCTGCTCGAGGTCGACCATTGCGTCGGCAATGTCGAGCTCGGCGACATGAACCGTTTCGTCGACTTCTACAAGGACGTGCTCGGCTTCGCGCAGCTCATCCACTACGACGACAAGGTGATCCACACCGAGTACTCGGCGCTAATGAGCAAGGTGATGACGAACGGGAACGGGCGCATCAAGTTCCCGATCAACGAGCCCGCGGCGGGCAAGAAGAAAAGCCAGATCCAGGAGTTCCTCGACTACTACCTCGACGCCGGAACGCAGCACATCGCGCTGCGAACCGAGGACATCGTCGGCACGGTGCGCGCGCTCCGCGAGCGCGGCGTCGAGTTCCTCGGCATGCCGCACGCCTACTACGAGCAGCTGCCGGACCGCGTCGGGGACGTGGGTGTGCCGATGGACACGCTCGAGGAGCTCGGCATCGAGGCCGATCGCGACGAGGAGGGCTACCTGCTCCAGATCTTCACGCGCCCCGTGCAGGATCGGCCGACGTTCTTCTTCGAGATCATCGAGCGACATGGGTCGCGAGGCTTCGGCGTTGGCAACTTCAAGGCGCTCTTCGAGGCCATCGAGATCGAGCAGGGCCGGCGCGGAAATCTCTGAGCCGAGCAACCGATAGGGCCAATACGGGCCGACGCGAGCGTCCGAGCCCGCCATCGAGGTCACACCTCCAAACCGTCGCCCTCGCCAGCGCACCACACCGGCGCCTGGTACTTCGGTCGGCCCGGGTACTGCGGCGGACCGCACACCGACGAATTCGTCTCCGGTTGCGACGCGCGTCGAAAAAACGACGCGGTACTCGATGTGACGATCACGCCCCTCGCGCGGATCGGCTGGTCGGTGGATGCTCCACGTGCATCAAGCGACCAAGCCGAACGCCGAAATGGAGGACCGGATGCTGCACTCCGGCCAAGCCGATTGGGACGATGAAGACACTGCCTGCGGGCCCGCTGTCCCGGAACGAAGTGGCCTTCGTCGCATGGTGGCGATCGCCTCGTCGCTCGCCCTCGCGGCGTCGTTCCTGCTGACGGTCGCCACGCCGTCGATGGCGGCACCGGGCACGCGCGTCAGCGTCGACCCAGAGGTCGCCGAAGTGCTCGTCGGGGGGAGCGTGACCGTGACGGCATACGTCACCGATGAGCTCGGCAACCCCTCGGTGGGCGCCGACAGCAGCACCCACGTGCGGTGGTATTTCGGCTCCGCCAGCCCGAATGACCCGAGCACCGGCAACAGCAGCCACGACTTCGAGTGCTACACCGGAACGGTCGGCTTCTGCTCGATCTCCTACCCGGCCGCCAGTCTGGGCACCGACACCATTTGCGCCCTGGCCATGGGGTCCCCGTCGGCATGCGACGAGCCACTCGGCGATCCCGAGTGGGACGACACCGCCGATGTGGTCCAGCGGGTCGTCGTCGCCGAGCTGAGCTCACCGACCCCCACGCCAACGCCCACGCCAACGCCCACACCCACGCCAACGCCCACACCCACGCCAACGCCCACGCCGACGCCCACGCCAACCCCGACGCCGACGCCCACGCCGACGCCCACGCCAACCCCGACGCCGACTCCCACGCCAACCCCAACCCCGACGCCGAC
>DASTTX010000190.1:0-6502 GCA_035759945.1 Candidatus Limnocylindria bacterium
ACGGCGAAGCCGTCCATGGCAGTGAACTGGTAATCCCCTTCGTCCAGGCGCTCCACTTGGGCCGCGTCCATTCCCTCGACTGGCGCGTCAGGCGCGTCCTTGCGCGCCACGAACGAGATCGCGGTGTTCGGGCCTTCGAGCACGAAGTACACGTCGCCGGCGCTGACGGTCGAGGGCTCGATGGTGACGGAGTCATCGGTCGCGGTGACGTGGACCACCGACTCGGCATCGGCGGGGATCACAATAGGCTCATGGACGTCGCATGCGCCGATGAGCAGCGTGAGTGCGAGCGTGGCGGTGATCGCGACTGACGCGATGCGAAATCGCATGGCTGCGCCAGTATCGGGTTGCCGTCAATGGACGTATGTCGCGAGGGCCGCGAGTAGGTGCCGTGTTAGCGTGCGCGGCATGCGCATCGGCGACCTCAAGCCAGGCTGGGACGTTGTGACCAACGACGGCCATCGGCTTGGCACCATCACCGATGTCGGCCAGCACTTCCTCGAGGTTTCGGGCGGGCTCTTCTCGGCGACGTTATACGTGCCGTCCTCAGCGATCGCCAACGTCGAGCGCGATACCGTCTACCTCAATCTCGCCCGCGATCAGATCGATGCCACCGGATGGCGGCAGCCACCGCGCATGTCCGATGAGCTCCTCACGTCGCCCGAGCGCGACATGGACCGCGATATCTGAGTGCTGGCCCTCGACGTTCAGTAGGCCCTGCCTCATGGGTCGAAGGCCAGCCTGGTCACGCCGACGAGCTGGCCATCACGAACGCGGGCGAGCCATCGCGTGGCGGCGAAGGGGTCGCCAAGGGCGACGATTTCCGGGCTGGGGACCTCGATGCCTGCGGCGATGACTGAGTCGTCGCAGCCGTCGAGCGCGCACAACCGGACCTCCGCGCCGACGGCGACCAGCTTGCCGTCCAGGAGGATCCATTCCTCGGGGCCGGCGGCCACCGCCTCGGTCGGGGAGGCCCAGATCGGCCAACCGGCGAAGGTGTGAATCACGACGCGGGCGGCTGGCGGAGTGCACCACGTGCGGTCGGGCTCATCGTCGCCGAAGAACGGCGTGCCGAGCGGCGGACCTGGGAGCGGCCGGCCCACGCCGACGGTGTCGCCGATGACACGCACGTCCCACGACGGCAGCCCGAGCGGTGCGGGGCCGCCAATCTTCACGCCGTACTCGTCCCATCGCGAGCCATGGGCGGGATTCTCGATGCCATCCGCCTGCGGACACCACCAATTCAGCTTGCCGAGGTTGAGCGGCGTATGCGTGTCGAAGGCGGATAGCACGCTCACGCTGCCGTCGTCGTGGCCCATGACCCACACGGGCGTGCCGTCGGGCAGGTAGTCGGCTCGTGCTTCGCCCGCAGCCGGCCGGGGAAGCGTGATGTCGAAGCGTCCGGGCTCCCCGCGCAGGAGGGTCGTCACCGCGAGGAACAGCGCGACGACGGCGACCGACGCGGCGACGACGGCGATCGCGCTCCGCTTCATGTGGCGGCGATTGTATCGGCGCGCAACAAGACGGCCGCCGGTTTCCGCCGGCGGCCGCTTGGTGCAAATGCCCCTAGTTGATCTCGAGGGTGCCGAGGATCTGGGAGTCAGGCTTGAAGACGATGCCGTTGGCCTCCTGGAGGCCGAGGATCTCGGCATTGGCCATGTCGAGGTCCGGCCCGTCGCTGGCCATCCCGAGAACCTCGAGCATCGGCTCCTCGAAGGTCGGGACCGACTCATCGCTGACCGCGGTGGCCAGGTAGATTCGGCCGTCGGGGTCCTTGAACAGGACTCCATTGACGAGCGTCGGGAGATCGCCGGTCGGACCGTTGTCCAGCGCTTGCTGGATCGTGCCGCCCGGGCCCGAGACGGTGCCAGGGTAGACGGTGATCGTGCCGGCGACGTCGCGCTCCTCATCGGCCGGCTCTTCCGGCGCTTCGGAGGGCTCGACCGACGGATCGGCCGATGGGCTCGCCGGCTGGCTCGGTGCCGCCGGCTGGCTCGGCGACGCGGAGTCGCCGACTGCGGTGCTGCAGGCCGCCAGCACGATTGCGATGATCGAGATGGCGAGGATGGATCGGATTCGAAGAGTCATTGCTGGGTTGTGTCCTAGTAGGTGGCGGCGCTCGGTTGGCCGCCTTGGTGACATGGTCGATGTTCCGCGGGCAGCGGCCATCGGCCATGTGTCGCACGTTCAGGCGAGGCAAAGAGGCGTAAATCCGCGCACGAAACTAAAGGCGAAATGGCCATTCGCGCCGGTGCCTTTACGTCCGCTTCGGGCGCATTGACACAGCAGCCATGATTCGGCCGATGAGAACGTTGGCGTCGCTCGCGCTCGCGGCGATCCTGACGACGGCATGCGGCTACGACGATGCCGACGAGCCGCCCGCCTGGCCAACCCTCGGCGAGGCCGTCCGCGCTGCCGGGTTGAACCCGGCCGAGGTGCTCGAGTTCGGCGAGCACGCCGCGCTGGTGCATCGGGGCGAGGACGCCACCGTATCGGTCACGGCGTGGGGTTACGGGCCGCGCGGGTGGACGGATCTCGCCGGGACGACCATGACGCGGATCGGACCGCTGGCCGATGCCGTGATCATGGGCGGCGCGATGGATACCAGCTGGCAGGTGGCCTACATGTACGGGTTCCTGCCATCCGGCGTCGCGAGCGTCGAGCCGAGCGAGGTCGCCGGGAGCATCCTCCGCGTGGCGCCGTCCGGCGCGTATGTGCTGGTCTTGGGCGACATCAACGATCCGGGAATGAGCACGCCGCAATCGGTGTCGTGGCAGATGCGGGACGCCGCCGGCAACGTCGTCCGTGAGGGGACCGGCGACTGCTGCCCGGATGTCGAGGCGCCGGGTTAGCTCGCCTACGGGCGTATCGGCCAAGAAGTGGCTGTTGTTGGTCCGGCCCCGTGAAAGATGGCCAAGATCGGCGGCTTTGCTTGGCTGCGCTTCGCCGCCGCGAGCCAAATCGGCCAGGAAGTGGCCGGTACGCCCACCAGCGGACCAACCGATGCCGCCGAGCCGGGCGAGCGCCGCCGAAAATACGCCCGCCCCCAGTACGACCTTCGTGCGCCATTCGCCCTCCGCGGTCGCATCCTCGGCACACACTCGCCAGCCCGACCCGCGCCGCGGAACGCTGCCCCTCCGCCCGTTGATCGCCCGTCGCACGCTGGCGCATTGCAGGAGGGCATTCCATGCAATCCCGAGCGAGACGGCGGGCCTCCGGCATCGTCGTCGCTCTCACCCTGGTGGCCGCCGCGACGATCGTCGCTCCGGCCGCAACCATGGCCGCTCCGGTGACGCAGACCGTGCATCGGCAGCTCGGCTTCGAGGCAAACGTGCCGTTCGACGAGAGCGACAGCGACAGCGAGGAGGTCTGCCTGCCGTTCTGCGTGGACGTCGCGTCGTACTCGGTGCACGCGGTCGGCACCGCGCACATCCGTGTCGCGCTCGGCGTCGACGTGACGTTCAGCTACGACCCGGCAGCAGTGATCCCCGGTGGCAACGTGCCGATCAGCGTCACCTACACGCCGACCGATGATCCCGGCAATGAGGTCAGCATCAACATCGAAGCCGATACGCTGAGCTTCGAGGGCTGCGTGGTCGAGGTCATCTGCGACGGGGGCACGCTCAACGACGTCACCCTCGCCCAGGGAGCGGCGAGCTTCACGGCTCCCTTGGGGGGTGCGCCAGCGGCGAACGTTCCGCTCGACAGCGACCAGATCATCCTCAGCACGATCACCGGCGAGATCGCACGCGCGGAGATGAACGGCAGCCTCAGCCTGGGCGCGGTCGCTCCCGGTGCCGTGGCTGGCCTTGGTGGCGCCGCAGCCGTGGTGGGCGTGACCGGCGCGACCCTGACGAGCCCGCTCATCGTGCCCGGCTTCGGCGTCACGGAGTGGGACGCGGCCGGACAGACGAACACCGTGTCGGTGACGCTTCCAGCGACGCCGAACACCACCGTGACGACGACCCTGTCGCCGATCATGCAATGGCTGTCCGTGTCGGCCAACGCGGCGATCGACGTCAACCTGTCGGACTTCCTGAACGTCTTCTTCGACGACTTCAGCATCGGCGTGTTCTCGGGCAGCATCGGCTCACTGTTGAGCTCGAATGGCGTGGACACACTGGTCAGCCAGGCGATCAGTGACCTGATCGGCTTCGATCCGGGCGTGGGCGCCAACATCGCGGCCGGCAAGCTGCCGTTCCCGCTCACCTCGCCCGAGGTGGCGAACGTGCCGCCGGTGCCGTCCATCGGCTCCATCAGCTTCAGCTTCGACTCCGATTCGGATGACGACGGCTTGTCGGACGGCGAGGAGATCGGGCTGGGGACGGATCCGTTCGATCCCGACTCGGATGACGACGGGCTCTCGGACGGGGATGAGGTCAACGTCTACGGCACCGATCCACTGGATCCGGACACCGATGACGACGGGTTGTCCGATGGCGACGAGATCGCCCTCGGGACCGATCCGTTCGACACCGACACCGATGACGACGGCCTGACCGACGGCGATGAGGTCAACGTCTACGGCACCGATCCACTGGATCCGGATTCCGATGACGACGGCCTCAACGACGGGCTCGAGGTCTCGCTTGGTCTGGATCCGCTGGATCCGGACTCCGATGATGACGGCATCCCGGACGGCTCCGACTCGGAGTTCCTCCAGAACGCCGTCGCCGCGCTGGGCGCCGATGCCTTCAAGGGCAACGGCCATCAGACCGCCATCCTCGCGCAGCTCGACAACGTCGAGAAGAGGGTGTCGCAGGGCAAGGTCGACCAGGGCCTGACGGAGCTCGCCCACCTTCGGGAGAAGATGGACGGGTGCGGAACCTCTGCCGACAACACCGATTGGATCGTCGACTGCACGGCGCAGGTGCAGATCCGCGCGCTGCTGGATCTGCTGGTGGCGAACCTCTCGGCTTGACCCTCCATCGCAGTGCGGGGCGGGGCCTTGGGGCCTCGCTCCGCGCGTCTCTCCTCCTGACCGCACTCATGGCGCTGGTGGCGTGCGGTGGGCCGGAGGGTTCATCACAGCCGTCCGCCGATGCATCGGCGCGGGGCGGCGTCTTCACCCCGGAGCCGGCATCGTCGGGGGTGCCGGCTCGATCCGCGGCTCTCGGGTCAATCGGCGGGCAGGATCTCCAGGTCACGGCGTTCTCCGTGGACGAGGCCCTGGCCGCGGAAGGCGGCGACGCCATCGGCGCGATGCTGGATGACCTCGATGTCTCACCCGACGATGTCGAGCTGAGCGTGGCCGTGGCGCCCGGTGGCGATCCCGCGATCAGCGATTGGTCGCTGCCGGGCTCGTCTGCCGCTGACATCTTGGCGTCCTGGGCGGCCGTCGCACCCGGCTCGTGGAGTGACGACAACCTGGACGGCACGCCGGCCCTCGTCGGCAACGGGCCTGACGGTACGCGCGCCTGGGCGTTCGCCGTCGATGATCGGTTCGTCTATGTCAGGACCGATGATCGTGATACGGCAGCGGAAGTCGCGGCCGCGCTTGGCTCCTGAACGTCCGCGACCCGCTATCGTCGCCGCATGCTGACGGTGGCGCGCCTCTCGACCACGCCGATCCGCGGCTTCGCCCTGCACCATCCGTCGGAGGTGGAGCTCGGCCCGCACGGCGTCATTGGTGATCGGCGCTACACGATGCTGAGCGACGACGGCCGCATTTTCGACGGCACGAAGCTCGGATCCTTGGTTCAGCTGCGGGCCGAGGTGGCCGAGGTTGACGGCGGGGAGCGGCTCACGGTTGAGCTTCCCTCGGGCGAGGTCGTCAGTGAGGTCGTCGCGCTCGGGCCGGCGCGGCAGGTGGAGATCTACGGGCGCCGATTCACGGCGCGACCGGTCCTCGGCCCCTGGAACGAGGCGCTGTCAGCCTACGCCGGCCGGTCGTTGGAGCTCGTGCGTTCCGAGCGGCTCGACGGGGAGCGGGATCGGAACGCGGTGTCGATCGTGTCGCAGGCATCGGTCGAGGAGCTGGCGCGCCAGGGAAACGACGGTCGACCGGTGGACGCGCGACGGTTCCGGATGCTGATCGAGCTCGCCGGGGCGGATCGGCCGCACCAGGAGGACGAGTGGCTTGGGCGGGAGCTCGGCATCGGCGAGGCGGTGGTGCGGGTCACGAAGCTGGATCCACGCTGCGTGATCACCACCCAGGATCCCGACACCGGCGCGCGAGACTTCCCGACGCTGCACGTCATCAAGGCCTACCGCGGTCTGCGCGACGGCCACGCCCTGGACTTCGGCATCTACGCCGAGGTGGTGGCGCCGGGACGGGTCGCGCTTGGCGATTCCGTGGTGCTCGGGCGGCCATGAACGAAAGCCCCCCATGATGGCGAACACCGTCGCGACATCGGCGGGCATGCCCAAACGCACCTGGCGTCTGAACCGATGGGTGCTGCTGCCGGCGGTCCTCGCGGTGGCGGCCGTCGCCTGGTATGCAAGCCGGCCGACGCTGGGCTCGGTGCTGAGCGAGTACGGCATGAGCATCGGGGACGGCGTA
>DASTTX010000191.1:0-19618 GCA_035759945.1 Candidatus Limnocylindria bacterium
CGATCAGCCACCGGGACCACGTATCCGGCGACGACGATGAGCACCAGGCTCGGCAGGAACAGCAGCGGCACGATCAGCTGGATGCACACGATCACGGCGAGCACGGTGATGAGCGCCAGGACGAGCAGCTGCAACGGCCGCAGGGTGACGAGCGCCAGGGCTAGCCGAAGCTGGTCGCGGAGCGGCGCCTCGCGCGCGGGGTCGCACACGATCGGCCACAGCGCCAGCGCGTAGACCGATACCGCGATCAGCGCATACCCCGCCACGATGGCCGATGCGATCCCGGCCAGCCCACCGATGCTGCCGCCCAACACCACGTTCGTGAGTGACAGGCCCATGATGAGCAGCTGGATCGCCGCCAGGGCCACCTTGCGGCCGGCCAGCCGGCCGAGCTCCTCGCGCGCCATCGGCCAGCCGGGCGCCCTGTCCCGGGCGGTGGCAATCGCCAGGCGCATCAGCGCCGAGGTCGGCAACGCCAGCAGCGGCGTGAGGATCACGACCGCCGGGAGGCCGATGCGCACGAACGCAAAGGCGCCGAACGCCAACGCCCAACCGACGTTGACGATTGCGAACAGCACGATGTCGTCGAGGTAGCGCGAGAACGATTCCCGGATCGCGCGTGCAAGGCTGGGCCGCCGCGGCTGGTCGGTGCGCTCGGGATCCCGCACCACCGATCGGTTCAGCGACCGGTGGAGCCGGTGGTGGCGATCCCCTCCAGGAAGTAGCGCTGGCCGAGGAAGAAGATGAGGATCATCGGCACCGTCACGATCACGCCGCCCACCGCCAGCAGCTCGAAGTGGCGCTCACCGCCGATCGACGGGTTGTCGATGATCGACTTCAGCCCGAGCGGCAATGTGAAGAGGTTGATGTCGCGCAGGAAGATCAGCGGCTTGACGAGGTCGGTCCACGCTGCCTTGAGCTCGAAGACGAACACGACGATCAGCGCCGCGCGCGTCAGGGGCAGCGCAACCGACCACCACATGCGCAGGTAGCTCGCGCCGTCGACACGCGCTGCATCAAACAGCTCGCGTGGCAGACCCAAGAAGAACTGCCGCAGCAGGAAGATGTAGAAGGGCGACGCGAACAGGTTCGCCGCCCACAGCGGGGTGAGGGTGTTGACCCAGCCGAGCGCGTTCCAGATGAGGAAGTTCGGAATCATCGTGACGGCGCCCGGCAGCATCATGCTGGCGAGCACGATCCCGAACACCACGTTGCGATACGGGAAGCGGAAGTAGGCGAACGCGAACGCCACCAGTGCCGACGTGATCGTGACCGTCGTCGCGGCCAGGAACGTCACGATGACGCTGTTCACCGTCCAGGCGCCCATCTTCGACAGCTCGAAGAGGCGGCTGTAGTTGTTCCACTGGATCGGGTCCGGAATGAGCTCGCGGCTGAAGACCTCGGCTCCCGGCTTCAGGGAGGCCGACACGAGCCAGATGAACGGGTAGATGAAGAGGACCGTGAAGAAGATGAGCAGCGCGATGAAGCCGGCGTTCGTCAGGAACTTCCGGGGCTCGAATCGCTCGCGCCTCGTCGCCACGGCGGTCCGTTCCAGGCCGGGGGTCAGAGCACGTTCGGCTCTCGTTTCGGTCGCCATCGGTCACTCGCCCTCGTAGTACACGAAACGGCTGCTGAGCCTCACCTGGATGAGGGTGATGATCAGGATCACGACGAACAGCACCCACGCCAGCGCGGACGCGTAGCCCATCTCGAAGAACTCGAACGCGTTGCGGAACAGGTAGATCACGTAGAAGAGCGCCGCATCGCCGGTCGAGCCCTGCCCCTGCTGCGCGCCGTAGAACATCGTGTAGATCTCGCTGAACAGCTGCAGCGAGGCGATCGTGTTGATCACGATGGTGAAGAACAGCGCGCCGCTGATCATCGGCACGGTGATGTTGAGGAACTGCTTCCAGGCACCGGCGCCATCGATCCGGGCCGCCTCGTACATCTCGCCCGGCACGTTGCGAAGTGCCGCGAAGTAGATGATGACGGTCCCGCCGATGCTCCACAGCATCATGATCACGATGCCGTTCTTGACCCAGGCCGGGTCGTTGAGCCAGCTGGGGCCGGAGATGCCGACGGCACCGAGTGCCTGGTTCAGGAGCCCGCTCTGGCCGTTGAGGATCATGAGGAAGAGCGTGCCCACAGCCACGGCGGGCGTCAGGTTGGGCAGGTAGAACGCGGTCCTGAAGAAGCCGGCCGTCCAGCCTCCGACCTTGTTGAGAATGAGCGCCAGCAGCAGGCCGAAGATCGTCGACAGCGGGACGTACAGGACCGTGAAGTAGATGGTGTTGAAGAGGCTGGTGGCGACCCTCTTGTCGGTCACCATGTCGAGGTAGTTCTCGATGCCGATGAAGTCGCCCCGCTGCGTCAGCGGGTCATAGTTGGTGAAGCTGAGCCACAGGCTCCAGCCCATCGGGATGATCGTGAAGACGATCAGACCGATGATCCACGGGCTCAGGAAGAGCAGAACCCAGGGTATGACCTCCTTTTCGGCCGCCGTCCAGCGCCCCCGCTTGGGACGCTGGACGGCCGCCTGAGAGCTCATCGGTCCGGCCTAGCGGTTCGCCGCCTCGTCGATGGCGTCCTGGGCCTCCTGGTCGGCGGCCATCATGGCCTCCTCCGGAGTCTGGTCGCCGTTCAGAGCGGAGTTGACCGCGTCGATCACGATCTGCTTGAACTCCTCGCCGGCAGGCGATGCGGGGATGGCGTACGCGCCCTCCCACGACTCCTGCACCGCGTTCACCGCGGCCTCGAAGATCGGGAAGTCGGACAGGTCGACCATGTCGCCGAAGATGATGTCATCGGCTTCCATGTTGCCCGAGTACACGCCGGTGAACGGCAGGCCATCGGCCTCGCGCGCCTCCTGGCGAACCTCGGCCGCGGCGACCCATGCCTCGGTGGCGACCATCGAGGTGATGAAGGCGCAGGCGCCCTCCGGGTTGTCGCTGCCCTCGACGATGGCCCAGCCCTGGCCCTCCTGGAAGGTGAGCGGGTCACCCTCGCGGGTCTGGAACGGGGTCGCGAAGAGGTTGAGGTCCGGTGAGTTCTCGGACAGGACGTTGAGGTACCACTCCTGCATCGGGAAGGCTGCCTCGCTGCCGAGGTCGAACTGGTTCGGCGAGCCGAAGAAGTCGCCGTTGGCGTCCGGGTTGCCTCGGAAGTCGAGGAACGTCGTCACGCCACCATGGGCGTCGATCAGGCCCTTGGTGTACTCCAGTGCCTCGATCACCTCGGGGGTGTCGAGCAGCGACTCGAGCCCGTCGTCCGACAGCAGTGAGCCGCCGTTGGCCTCGACCCACAGCCCGAAGAAGGCGAAGTCACCCGCCACCTTGGGATCGATGCCGATCTCGGTCAGGTTGTCGCCGTCCATGGTCAGCATCTGGTCATTGGCCGCGGCCAGGGCATCCCAGTCGCTCCAGTCGAGCTCCTCGGGATCCACGCCGTCATCGGTCATCTCGTCCGCCGCAGCCATCCAGACCGCGGTGTCGAAGAAGTCAGGCAGCGCGTAGAGGGTGCCATCCGAGGTCAGCTGCTCGATCGCCGCCGGGCGGTAGATCGAGGTGTCGATCCCGGAAGTGGCAATGCAGTCGTCGAGCGGCTGCAGGACGCCGCGCGAGATGTACGAGCCGATGATGTCGCGGCTGATGCGCACGACGTCCGGGGGATCGCCGGCCTGGAGCGATGTCAGGAAGCCCTGCGACTCGAAGCCGGTCTCGCTGAACTGGACGTTCAGGTCGGGATACTGCTCCTGCGTGTACTCGACGCGGGTGCGGGCGACGACGTCATCGGTGCTCTCGTAGCTGAAGCCGTACACGAAGATGTCGCCCGATGCGTCCATGCCGCCGGCGGTGGCGCTGCCGCTGGGAGCGGGCGCTTCCGAACCGGTTGCCGGCGGCGCGCCGGTGTCCTCCGACTCCTCTGGCGACTCTGCGTTCGGGCCGCACGCGGCCAGGACGAGGATGAGGGAGACGGAGATGGGAAGTAGTCGAGTCAGTCGACGGTGCATGCCGATTGCGAGCCCTCCACGGTTGGCTAATCCCCCTCCGCTGAATGCGGCCGCAGAGCGGCTACATGGCACGGGCCTCACAGCCTACCCCGCCGAGGATCGTTAGCGCTACTACTATTCGGAAATCCGGCCGCTGGCCGATGTGCAATTCCCCTGCCACCGGAGCTTGACCGTTTCCTCATGCCCGCATCACCCCCGACAGAGGTCGACGTCCTCGTCTACGGAGCGACCGCCGGCGGTGTGGCGGCGGCCGTCGCGGCGGCCGAGGAGGGTGCTCGGACCCTCCTGGTGGGTGACAACGCGCACGTGGGCGGCATGGTCTCGGGCGGCCTTGGAAAGACCGACATCGAGCGCGGCGAGCGGCTGATCGGCGGCTTCGCAGCTCGCTTCTTCGCGGCCGTCGGCTCCCACTACGGTGAGGGGCCAGCGTACCGGTTCGAGCCATCGGTGGCGGAGGCGACCTTCCGGTCATTGCTCGCGTCGGCCGGTGTGACGGTCATGGCCGACCGGCAGCTGGATGGTGTCGAACGCGAAGGATGGCGCATCGTCGCCGCACGCTTCGGCGACGGCACGGTCGGCGCGTCAACCTTCATCGATGCCTCGTACGAGGGCGACCTGCTGCGCGCGGCCGGGGTCTCGCATGCGATCGGTCGAGAGGGCCGCGACGCGCATGGCGAGCCACTCGCCGGGCGCGTGGAGCTGCTGCCGAACCCGCATCAGTTTCGGTCGACGTTCAGCGCGCTCGATGCTGCCGGCGAACTCCTGCCGGGCGTCCGTCCGTACGAATCGCTCGCCCCGCTCGGTGGGGGCGACGGCCTGGTGCAGTCGTACTGCTACCGCCTGTGCCTGACCGACGATCCGTCCAGGCGTTTGCCCATCGGTCCGCCCGACGGCTACGACCCGCAGCGCTACGCCCTCGTCGATCGGTATCTCGCCGCCCTGGGCCAGGACGCGACCATTCGCGACTTCCTCGGCATCGGTCGCACCCGTAATGGCAAGACCGACGTCAATTCCGGCGGCCCCGTCTCGACCAACCTGCTCGGTGCCTCGCAGCCGTATCCCACCGCCACGCGCTCGGAGCGTGCCGCCATCGCCGAGGCGCATCGGTCCTGGGCGCACGGACTGATCCATCTGCTCCAGACCGATGCGGCCGTGCCGGCCGCCATCACCGACGAGCTCGTCGCGTTCGGCCTTGCCGCCGACGAGTTCACCGACACCGGTGGCTGGCCCCACCAGCTGTACGTCCGCGAGGCGGCGCGGATGCTGGGCGAGCACGTCCTTACCGAGCACGACCTGCGGTCCGGCCGCTCGGCGCCCGACGCCATCGGCATGGGCGGGTACAACGTCGACATCCGCGAGGTGCAGTGGGTCGCCGCGCCCATCTACCGCTTCCCGGACGTCTTCCCCGAGGTCATGGTCGAGGGCTACCTGTCAGCGCCCGTCCCGCCGTACACGATCCCCTATCGGTCATTGCTTCCGCGGCGGTCGGAGTGCGAGAACCTGCTCGCGTCGGTCTGCATCTCGGCCAGCCACGTCGCGTTCTGCTCGTTCCGCTTGGAGCCGCAGTACATGATCGCGGGTGAGTCGGCCGGCGTTGCGGCCGCGGTTGCAGCTCGTGACCGCCGAGCCGTCCACGACGTCCCCATCGACGCTCTCCAGGCGCGGCTCCGCAGCCGCGGCCAGGTCTTGACCATCCAGGACGTGCAGGCTCGCTGAGCGTCTGTTGCACCGGGTGCAAAGGCGTCAGCGGAGTAAGGGTGCGACATCCTCTGCGAGCCGCGCATTCCCGGCGTCGCGCAGGCGAGCGCGGGCAGCTTCGAGCGAGAGCGCGGATGGTTGCTCCCAGTCCTGCTCGATGACCGACCGATCGAGACCAGCCGCCAGGGTGGCCAGCGCGTCGGCATCGGCTTCGTTGCCGGCGACGTCGAGAAGCGCCCGCCGCCAGGCGGCATCGGCGTCGTAGGCCGAGGGGTCGCGGAAGTACTCGGCCCAGGCGGCCAGCGGGATCAGCGTGGCCTCCGGCTCCAGGGCGGGATTGACGAGGATGCCGCGCACGTGGTCGGCCAGATCTGCATCACGACCGCGGATGGGACCCAGGTGCAGCTCGCCGAGCATGGTCGCGTCGTTGACCGGGTAGTTGTCCCAGATCAGCGGCGGGCGCCGGAGGAGCGTGGCGACCGCATCGGCGTCGGCGGAGCGGATCGTGGGCGAGCAGACCTCGAGGCCGGTCCAGCAGATGTCGACGCCCGGCGGCAGCGATCCTCCCAGCGTCGCCAAGTACGACGAGCCGCGCCCGTGGTACTCGGTCGGACAGAAGGCAAGCTGCTCGGGCGCCAGCCCGCCACCGGTCAACGCGGTCTCGACGAGCCAAACGTGTGCATCGGCCAGGCTGTCGAAGCGGCTCGCGCCGTGCTCGTCGAGCCGCAACGGGATGTCATCGGCCAGGAGCATGAGCCGATCGGCGCCGAGCGCCAGGTAGTCGCGCAGCTTGTCGACGAGAAGGGACGCGTCGGCCGCTTCGACGTACGAGATGCGGAGCGGGCGGAGCCCGATCCAGAACGCCATGCCCAGGGCATGGCAGTGCTCGCCGAAGGCGTGGAGCTCGCGACGCTGATCCTCCGGATACGGCGTGCGCCAGTCGGTGTTCTGGTGGCGATCCGACTTGGGGGCATAGACATAGGTGTCGAAACCGCGGATTCCGACGAAATCGGCGACCCGCCGCCGCTCGTCCCAGGTCCAGGTCCGGTCGTAGAAGCCCTCGATCAGCCCCTTGATCGGAAACGTCACTCCGCCAGACCGATACCGACGGTGACGAGCTCCCATGCCCCGGCCTCGACGAGGATCGCCCCGTCCGACACGGTGACGCCACCGACGTCCGAGGGCTCCTCCGACAGTGTCA
Organism: Candidatus Limnocylindria bacterium; assembly: GCA_035759945.1. Taxonomy (GTDB): domain Bacteria; phylum Chloroflexota; class Limnocylindria; order QHBO01; family QHBO01; genus JACDBZ01. The sequence continues at coordinate 6,909 of DASTTX010000191.1, forward strand.
GCCGGCGTGCGTTGCGCACCGTGCCATGCGGCCGCAGGCGTGCGGTGCGTGGCTGATCGGATTCGTTCAGCAGTCGGAGCACCAGCTCGTCGCGCTCCTCCGCGCGCTTCACGGACGTTACCTCCAGCTGCCCGTCGACCTCGAGGAGGCTGCCTGCGGCCGGCAGGGTCGCCCCGTCGGCGATCGGGTCACGCCGCCACGGATCGGTCAGCGGGCGCGCTCCGGGGAGCTCCACGGACAGTATCGGCGCTGTGAACGCGTGAGCGGACCGGTGCGACCCGGCGACCGACCACGATCCCGCGTGCGGGATGATGCTGTACTCGGCAACGAACGGACCGATCATCTGTGCTTCCGGCGTCGGCATCAGCGGCCCCGCGCCCTCGATGCGGGTCAGCAGGTCGCCCCGCGACAGGTAGCCGACCGACCGCACGAGGGTCAGCGCGACCGTCCCCCGGCCGTCGTCCAGCACGGATGCCTCCGACAGCCCGCGGTTGGCGATGGTCAGGCCGCGGCCATCCGCGTCGACGCTGGTGAACGACTGCTGCGGGAACTCGGGCACCGCCGGCTCGGCGCTGCCGCGCTCGATCGCGTCGACCGCCACCGGGCGCTCGACGACGCAGAAGGCGGATTCGGCCTTCGACACCTCGACGGGGGCGCCCAGCGGGAGGAAGACCCGCAGCCGATGGTCGCGCGCGGTGTTCACGCCGTGCGTTCGGATGTCGACGCGCTTCACGCCGGTGTGGAGCGTGACGTCGCTGTGCAGCTGGATCCGGACCATCGTGGACGAGCGGCTGCGGCGGTCACCGGTCAGACCTTCGGGGAGCGCCCAGTCCCAGGTCAGTCGGAGGGTTGCCCGGGCCGGACCGACCTCGAGCCACGTCATCGACGGTCGCACGTCGCGCGTCCTGAAGATGGCATCGCCGACCGGCCACGAGTAGTTGTATTCGTCGCCGGCATCGCCGCCATCGGCGAAGACGTTGAGACCCGCGTACTCGAACCCGGTCGAGCGATCGACGACGGTCAGCGACCCATCGGCGGGCTCGACCACCACCGACAGGTGCTCGTTCTCGAGCCGGTTCGGCCCGATCGCAAGGTCGCCCGCCAGCGCGGCGCCCTTGTCGCGCGCCACGATGCCGAGGATCGTGTGGTCCAGCGCCCACGGGCGCTGCGAGGCCGTCTCGCGCCTCTCGAGATGGAAGCGCCGATAGCCCAGCGACGGAATGTCGCGTGCCACGAAGGCAACCTCGGTCCAGAGCCGGCTCGGCAGGGCGGTGCGGCGCTCGATCGTCTCGCGTGACTGGAACGCGACCTCCCTGCCGAGATCGTCAACGAGCCGCCAGGCCGCGGGCGTGACCTCCAGCGAGGGGTCGACCAGCATGCGGGCGGGGTCGGTGCGCGCGAATCCCAGCGAATTGAGCACGATGAACGGCCGTCCCTCGTCCGGGACGCCATCGGTCGAGACGCGAGCGGCGATGCGCTCGCCGGCGCGCAGGGCGAGGAAGCGCCCGAGATCGATGGCCTCCTCGTAGCGGGCCACGTTCTGGCGGTGCACCTCGTCGATCGAGCAGCCGGTGATCGAGTCGTGCGGCTGGTTCTGGACCACCAGGCGCCAGGCGGCCCACAGCGCGCTGTGTTCATACGGCCCTCCGAGCGACCAGGCCAGCGCCTGCATCGGCTCCGCGTGGCGCTCGAGCGCAACCTGCGCGTCGTGGTTGAGGCGCTTCAGATACAGGCGCGTGCTCGTCACGCCCGGCAGGAGATGCGCCTTGCGTCCGAAGGCGCGGCCCTCGCCGTGCCACACGATCGACACGCGGTCCGCATCGGCGCGCACCTCGTCCAGGTAGCCGGCCAGCGAGCCCTGCTCATAGCAGGCGGACCCCTCGGTTGCGGCATTCAGGCGTCGGAGAAGCTCCGGCAGCCGTTCGTCGGCGGGCAGGTGGTCCCCGCCGTACGGCTGGAGTACCCGCGGCGCGGTGGCATACGGCCGCAGGTAGTCGAGGATGTCCCGCTCCTTGGCCGTCCACCGTTCCCAGGCGGCCGTGTCGGTCAGCGCGTTCTCGGGCGCATGGCTGACGTAGTACTCGTGCGCCAGGTAGACGGCCAGGACCCGGCTGCCATTTGGTGCCTCCCACCAGAACTCGCTCTGCATCTCGTCCGGGAAGCGCCCGCGACCGTGGACGCGCGGGTAGTACGGCCGGTCCGATGCCGGCGGGCTGAGCAGGTCGACCGCGTTCGGGTCCGTGCCCTGCCCCGGCGGTGGCGCGCCGAACCCGCGCCACACGACCGCGCCGCGAATGCCGAAGCCGGCCAGGATCTGCGGGATCTGGGCGGCGTGGCCGAACTGGTCGGGCAGGTAGCCGACCTGCATGAGCGGCACGTCGAGCGCCTCGGCGACGCGGCGTCCGAGCCACAGGTTCCGAATCGCCGATTCGCCCGACGGGATGAGCGTGTCCGCCAGCACGTACCACGGCCCGACGTGGATGCGCCCCTCCCTGATCCGCGCGACCAGCCGCTCATGCTGCTCGGGCCGCAGCTCCAGGTAGTCCTCGAGCATGACCGCCTGGCCGTCAAGCACGAAGGTCGTGAACGTGTCGTCGGCGTCCAGGATGTCCAGCAGCCGATCGATCAGGTCGGCCAGCCGGACGCTGAAGTCGCGGCGGGTGGTCCACCACTCGCGATCCCAGTGCGTGTGGTGATAGACGATGACGCGCATCGGCGCGTCGGCGGGGGTCATGCCCGCATCGTAGGTTCTGACGCCTGCAACGCGCCGGCAGCCGGCGCCGAGAGCCAGGCCCGCGCCTCCCGCCCGGTCCGTTCGAGATAGGCCGATGTGATCGCCGCAATCGCCGCCTCCGCCCGCCCGACCTCGACCAGGTTCACCGTGCAGCCGCCGAAGCCCGCACCCGTCATGCGGGCGGCGACGACGCCGTCGGTGTGCGACGCGATGTCGACCAGCGCATCCAGCGCCGGCGTCGACACCTCGAAGTCGGTTGCCAGGCTCCCATGGGACGCCGCGAACAGCTCGCCGATGCGCGCGCGGTCGTCGCTGCGAAGCGCCTCGACCGCGGCGAGGACTCGCGCGTTCTCGGCCACCACGTGCCGGGCCCGGGCAGCGAGGGGCGGGGGCAGCTTCGCGGTGGCGACCTGCTCGGCCGATGCATCGCGCAGTGCCGCCACGCCGAGCAGCCGGGCCGCCTCCTCGCACTCCTCGCGACGCCGGTTGTAGTCGCCGCCGCTGAGCTGTCGCCGCTGTCCGGAGTCGACCACCAGCAGGCGCAGGCCACCGGGAATGGCGACGTCTGAGGTCTCGAGGGAGCGGCAGTCGATGAACAGCGCGGCTCCGCGCCGAGCGGAGAGGGACGCGAGCTGATCCATGATCCCGGACCGAACGCCGACGTGGACGTTCTCGGCGCGCTGGCACACGCGCGCCAGCTCCACGGACGACATCGGCTCATCCACGACCGCAAGCGCGACAGCGACCTCGAGCGCCGCCGACGACGACAGGCCGGTCCCGGATGGCAGGTTCGAGGCGATCACGCCGTCGATACCGCGCACCGCCCGCCCATCCTCGCGCAGCGCGCGCACGACCGCGGTGACGTACCGGCCCCAGCCCTTGGTTGGGCCACGACCGGTCGCCGGGTCGACCGTGATCGGACGCCCACGACCGATGGAGCGCAGCCGGATCCGATCCGAGCGGCGTCCGGCGACGACGGTGCGCAGCTCGAGCGCCGCGGGCAGGACGAAGCCCTCGTTGTAATCGGTGTGCTCGCCGATCAGGTTGGCCCGCCCCGGTGCCTGCACGACGATCTCGGTGTCGGCAGGCAGAAGCTGGCGGAGCACTGGAGGAAGGTCCGAATCGGTGCGCATCGGCTGCCCGTGTGTCGGATGATGGACTGCCCATGCTAGCGACCGACTGACCGATGCAGACGCCTTCGCAGCCGCGTCGCGCCCGCCTGGCTGATGGCCGCGAGATCCTCTACTTCGACGACCCGGGCAGCACCGCGGGCCCGCCGCCCGCCGATCCACGAGCCCTCCCCGACCGCGAGCCGCCGGCCGAGCTGCGCTGGGACCGGCTCGTCGAGGAGTGGGTCATCGTGGCCGGTCACCGCCAGGCGCGCACGTATCTGCCCGCCGCCAGCGAGTGCCCGCTGTGCCCGTCGCGTGACGGCCGCCACTCCGAGATCCCGGCCGACGACTACGACGTGGTCGTCTTCGAGAACCGCTTCCCATCGCTGCCCGCGGCAGTCGCGGGTAACGACCCGCAAGGCCGATGCGACGTCGTCGTCTATTCCAGCGACCACGACGCGTCGTTCAGCGGCCTATCGGAGGAGCGGCTGCGGACGATTGGCGCGGCCTGGGCGCAGCGCACCGCTGAGCTGAGCGTCGAACCCGGGGTCGCGTCGGTGTTCGTGTTCGAGAATCGCGGCGTCGAGATCGGCGTCACCCTGCATCACCCGCACGGTCAGATCTACGCCTATCCCTTCGTGCCGCCCCGGCTGGAGCGGATGCTCAACGCCGCGCGCACGCATGCTGACGGGTGCGTGGGATGCGCCCTGCTGGCGGGCGAGCTGGCCGATGGGGACCGCGTCGTTGCCGCCACCGAGCACGCCGTCGCCTACGTGCCGGAGGCGGCGCGATGGCCGTTCGAGATGCACCTCGTCCCCCGCCGGCACGTCCCCGACCTGGCGGCGCTGGACGAGGCGGGGCGTGATGGGCTCGTCAGCCTCGAGGCCGACATGCTCAGCCGCCTGGATCGGCTCTTCGGCGTGCCTGCCCCATACATGGCCGGCTGGCTTCAGGCACCCGTCGGCGACGGGCGCGATCTCGTCCACCTGCGCCTGCAGATCGCCTCGCCGCAGCGAGCGGCAGACAAGCTCAAGTACCTGGCCGGCAGCGAGTCGCTGGCCGGCGCCTGGATCAACGACATTCGACCCGAGGAGGCCGCCGCGCGCCTGCGGGACGCCGGCAGCTGACGTTTCAGGCGGCCATCGCCGCGATCGGCACCGCATCGTCGGCCAGGCGCTCCGGCTCGATCCGCGAGCCGCCGGCGACCATGGCGGCCAGATCGTCAGTCACGTCCCAGATGTTCGCGTTCATTGCCGCCACCACGCGGCCGTCAGACAGCCAGAACGCCAGGAACTCGCGCCGCGTGACGTCGCCGCGGATGACGGCGCGGTCCGAACCCAGCGTGCGGCCGCGGACCTCCATGCCAAGGTCGAACTGGTCGGAGTAGAAGTACGGCACCCGATCGTAGATCTCCCCGGCGCCGAGCACGTTGCGAGCCGCCGTGGCGCCCTGCTCGCGCGCGTTGTCCCAATGCTCGACGCGGATCCGCTTGCCATAGCGCGGGTGGAAGGCGGCCGCCACGTCGCCGGCGACGAAGATCGCGGGATCGGACGTTCGCAGATGGGCGTCCGCGGCAACCGCGCCCTCGCTCGTGGCGAGCCCTGCACGGAGTGCGAGACCCACGCGCGGCACGGCGCCGACGCCGGCCACGACGAGATCGGCCGTCAGCACCTGCCCGTCCCCGAGCCGGACGCCGCCAACCCGGTCGTCGCCCACGAGGCCGATGACGTGGCCCGGCACGATGCGAACGCCGTTGGCTCGATGCAGGTCGCCGTAGACGGCGCCAACCTCCGCGCCGAGCACGCGCTCGAGCGGATAGTCGAGGTTCGTGACCAGCGTGACGTTGGCGCCCATCTGGCGCAGCGAGGCCGCGGTCTCCGTGCCGATCCAGCCACCGCCGATGACCACGATGTTCGATGCGGTGGCCGCCGCCGAGCGCAGGGCATCGGCGTGATCGCGCGTGCGCAGGTAGTGCACGCCAGCGAGGTAGCCACGCGTCACCGACAGGCGCCGGGGTGACGCTCCGGTCGCCAGGATGAGGGCGTCGTAGCGCATGTGACGGTCGTCGTCGAGCTCGACGATCCGAGCCTCGCGGTCGATCGTGACGGCGCGATGGCCGCGGATGAGCTCGATGTCCATCGTCTCGTACGCTGCCCCGGGCCGGACCTCGGCCTGGGCCGCCGGCTCCTCGCCGCGCAGGTAGGCCTTCGACAGGGGAGGTCGCTCGTATGGCAGGTGCTGCTCCTCGCCGATGAGCGTGACCGAGCCGGTGAAGCCCGCGTCGCGCAGGGCGAAGGCCGCGCTGGCTCCCGCCAGGCTGCCGCCGATGATGGTCACGCGGTTGACGGTGCGGCTCACGGTCGTGCCTCCCTTTCGTGGTGGGTGCCGCGGTCGCGGCGGTATCGCAGGAACAGGTGCTCGCCGGAGCGGGCGAGCGAGATGAGGCGCCACCACGGCGCATCGGCCACCGAGAACGCCACGCCCTCGGCGAGGGCCAGGCGCGGTGCGCGATGCGAGCGGCCGGCAATCTGTGGCGCCACGGTCAGGAACACCTCGTCGACGACGTCGCGCTCGAGCAGCGCGCCGAGCAGGTGCGGGCCGCCCTCGCACAGGACGATGCCGAAGCCATGGCGCTCGAGCTCGGCCATCAGGGCGTCCGGCTCGACGCGTTCCGAGCCGGTTTCGACGACCTCGAGCTGCGACGGCGACGCATCGAACCGTTCGCGGCCGGCATGGGTCGTGACGAGCAACGCCGGCACGTCCTCAGCGGCGAGGCCGGGATGAGACGGATCGACCTGGCCGCTGGCGCTGACGACGACCGTCGTCGGCTGCGCCGCCAGGCCCAGCCGCGCCCGCATGGCGGCGACGTCGGCCGAGATCTCCGGATAGATGAAGTCCGGCGTCCAGGCCTCGCCGGCGCCGGCGCGAAGGGTCCCCGCGCCGATCAGGACCGCGTCAGACGCAGCGCGCAGCAGACCCATGACGAAGCGGTCGGGCCCGAAGAAGCCGCTGATCTCTCCCCCGCCGGCCGCCTCGGGAGTGCCGTACGACACGACGCCATCGATGGTCGATACGAAGTTGGCGATCACGGTCGGGCGATAGGGATGCTGATCGAACGTCAGCGGCGCGCCGTAGGCATCGGCCAGCCGGCCGGAAAGCGCCGATCCGAATGCCGGCTCTGCCCACAGGTGCTCGATCCGTGGCAGCGCCGGCGCGGCGACGTCGGTCATCTCATCGGCTCCCGCGGCGCAGCCCGCTGATGTCATAGAACTCGCTGCGCAGGGCGGCATCGCGCTCGTACACGCCGCGGAAGGCGGTCGTGCGGGTCATGGCGTCGTGCTCGCGCACGCCCCGCATCTGCGTGCACAGGTGATCTGCCTCCAGGTAGACCGCCACGCCGTGCGCGCCAAGCAGGTCGACCATGGCATCGGCGGCTTGGTGCGTCATCCGCTCCTGCACGCCGAAGCGGCGCGTGATCACGCGAACCAGCCGGGTCAGCTTGCTGATGCCGATGATCTGGTCGTGCGCCACGTAGCCGACGTAGGCGCGGCCGAAGAACGGCAGGGCGTGGTGCTCGCATAGCGAGTGGAATGGGATCGGTCCCTCCACGATCTGCGCGAGCTCGCAGTTGGCGTCGCCGTGGCACTCGGTCGGAAAGACGGTCAGCAGCTTCGGATCACCCTCGTAGCCTGCGGTCGCATCGATAAGCGCCTGGAGATGGCGCCGCGGCGTGTCGGCCGTTCCCGGCGTGTCGAGGTCCATGCCGAGCGCGGTGAAGAGCTCGGCCAGGCTGTCCTCGAAGCGAGCGCGATCGGCGTCGGAGATGACGCGCGGCCGATGCGGTCCGACCAGGCTGGTCGGTCGTGGCTCATGGTCGGCATGGCCATTGGTCGAGGGAAGGTGAGCGAGGCTACCGGGTCGGATCATTTGGTACTCCTGGTGGTGGTCCGGGGCACAGCTCCCCGGACCACCGAATCTGTGGGCCGGCTCAGCGGCTGAACCGGTTCGGGAACTGGGCCACGATCCCGTTGGCCAGCATGTCGGCCATCCCCAGGATCTGGACGTGGATCTGGTCGTACGCGGCGATGTCGTCCGTATAGCGACCCTGGATGCGCGCGACCGCCTCCTCGGCCGTGAGGGTGAGGTGGTCGTACATGTGGGCCTGCATCATCCCGAAGGACCAGTTGGTCGGGTTCGCGGTCGACAGGAACGTCGCGATGTCGTCGGCGTTGGCGAACCAGGCGGCCTGGCTCGCGGCCGCGTCCGGCGATCCGCTCTTCACGTCGGCCACCAGCTGGCCGGCGATGAGGATGTGGTCCTTGAGCAGGGCTGCCAGGGCATCTCCGGCTCCTTCGCCGTAGAACGGTGCGATGGCATCGCCGATGTCGTCCTGGTTGCGGAGCAGACGGTCGGCGGTGGGACCGAGGTCTTCCAACTGACCGTCTGGCAGGGTGGCGGCACTGACGATGAACTGGCGGGTCCACACGATGTGGTCCTCCCAGAGATGTCGCATGTCAGCGCGGAAGGCTTCAGCGGATTGCTTGTTGTCGCGGGCCAGCGCGTCTCCAGAGACCGCCAGGCCAGCCACGGCGGTGAATACCAGGACGCCGACGAGGGCCGCGACGCGAGCGAATCGGTTCATGTTCGTTCTCCAGGTCATGTGGTCTGCGAATCAATCACCAACTGCGTCGTGGTCCCGGCACCTCCGCGCCTCCAGGATCTCTATTACCAATGACCGCAAGTTATAGACGGTCGAGCGGCCAACGTCAAGGGGTTGCGCTAATGGATATTGGTCTTAGAATGTATCCATGCTCGAAGACAGGACCGAACAGGGCCTCGCCGATCTCGCCGTGCTGGCCGAGCCCGTCCGGCGCCGCATCTACCTCCATGTCCTTCGTCGCGCCGACGCGGTCAGCCGCGATGAGGCCGCGAATGCGCTGGGCATCGGGCGCTCGCTTGCCGCGTTCCACCTGGATCGGCTCGTCGAGGCCGGGCTGCTCGAGACAGAGTTCCGCCGGCTCTCCGGGAGGACCGGCCCGGGCGCCGGCCGACCGTCGAAGCTCTATCGCGCGTCGCCGCACGAGGTGCGCGCGGTCGTCCCCGAACGCCGATACGAGGTCGCCGCCGAGCTCTTCGCGCAGGCGCTCAGCGCGCCAAACGGCGGCAGCACCGATCTCGGGGACGTGGCCCGCACCTACGGGACCGAGCTTGGGACCGAGGCACGCCGACGCGCCGGCCAGCGCGCGCGCCCGCAGCGCCGGCTCGAGGCGCTCGCATCGGTCCTGCGCGACGCCGGCTACGTTCCCTTCCAGCGCGACGGCGAGCTTCGGATGCTCAACTGCCCGTTCCACGAGCTCTCGCAGCGGCATCGCGAGCTGACGTGCGGCATGAACCTGGCGCTGTGCGAGGGCATGCTCGAGGGCGCGAACCTCTCCTCCGACGCGGCCCGCCTCGACTCGCAGCCAGGGCTCTGCTGCGTCGCCATCCGAAGCGACAAGATCGCCGGCTGATCCCCTAGCGTGGGCGCGTGAACACGCGCGGCGCCCTCTTCGCCGGACTCTCGGCGATGCTGTATGGCAGCTCCTACGTCGCCACGGCCATCGCGCTGAGGAGCTTCACGCCGCTGACCGTCGCGGCGTGGCGCGGCCTGCTGAGCGCGCTCATCCTCGGCGCGATCCTCATGCTGCCCGCGATGCGCTCGCACCTGCCACGGAGCATCACGCTCGGCGACCTCGGCCGCCTCATGCTCATGGGCCTCCTCGGCGGCGCTGCGTTCACGCTGGCCATGAATGCGGCGGTGGGGATCACCGGCGCCACCGTGACAGCCTTCGTCGCCGGCCTGTACGCCGTCCTGGCAGCCGCGCTCGCCATCCCGCTCCTCGGGGAGCGCCTGGAGCGCTCGACGCTCGCCGCCCTGCTGGCCGCCCTGTTCGGCACGCTCCTCCTCGCGGATCTGACGCTCAATGCGGAGACCATCGTCGGCACCGGCCTCGCCCTCGTCGCGGCCGCATCGTTCGGGCTCTACCTGGTGCTGTCGCGCGGCTGGGCGCGCAGCCGAGGCCTGTCGGGAGCGGTGGTCGGGCTGTCGTCGCTGGTCATGACCGGCGTCGCCGGCCTGGCCGCCGTCGCACTGGCGGCTGAGCCGATGGTGCCGGACGCGCCCAGGGCCGATGCACTGGCGGCCATCGCCTGGCTCGCGCTCGGACCGGGCGTCGTCGCAGCCGTCCTGGTGGTGGCCGGGATGCAGCTCCTGCCCGCTCGGCTGGCATCGGTCTTTCTGCTGCTGAACCCGCCAACCGCCGCAGTCCTCGCCTTCGTGCTGCTCGGCGAACGGCTGACCGCGCTTCAGCTCATCGGCGGCGCCTGCGTGTTGGCGGCGATGGCAGCCGCCACCTTGCAGTGGTCATCCCTCGCACACCGTCTGCGTCGGAGCGCACATGACTGAGAAGTTGCGCCCCGATCGGGTCAGATACGATGCGTAGCGTACGTTTGCTCCAGGTGCGTCGATGGGAGGGGCCGGCCGACCGCGAACGGAGGGCACCGATGCCGCCGTTCTCGCCGCGGCCATGCAGCTGCTCGCCGAGCGAGGGTACGACGGGCTGACCATGGAAGGGGTCGCGGCCCGCGCGGGCGTGGCCAAGACCACGGTCTATCGGCGCTGGCCGAGCCGGGCCGAGCTCGTCCTCGAAGTCGCGAATCAGATCGCCGCTCCGGTGCGGCTGACCGCGACCGGCGATCTGCGAGGTGACCTGGTCGCGGCACTGCGCGACATCATCGGCGTGCTGGATGCGCCGATCGCGCGCCGCATCATCCCGCGCATCCTGGCCGATGCCGGCGAGAGCGAGGAGCTGACAGCGGTCCTCACCGCGTTCTGGACGAATCGCCGCGGCCGGCTCCGAGACCTGCTGAGTGCCGGCGTGGCAGCCGGCGAGATCCGGCCCGACCTCGACCTCGAGGTCGCCGCGGATGCCCTGTACGGTCCTGTCTGGTACCGCTACCTCGTGACCCGGGCGCCGCTGACCGCGTCGGCCGCGGAGGCGATCGTCGATCGGGCAATGGAGGGGATGCGTCCGTAGGGCGGCGTCTTGCGGCGCCTCGAGGCACCTGATACGATACGCCGCGTATCGCAATTGCCCGCCGATCCGGCGTGGCCGCGACCCGAGCCATTTCCCACTACTCTCCAGGAGCCCTCCCGTGCGTCTGCTACGCAACCTCTCCCGCCGCAAGCTGCGCACGAGCCTCACGATCCTCGGCATCACGATCGGGATCTGGGCGCTCGTCGTGTTCAGCTCGATGGCGAACAAGATCAATGCCCTCGTCGAGGGCGGCAGCGACTACTACGCCGACAAGCTGATCGCCAGCGACGCGTCCGCCGGCGGCAACTTCTCGACCACGCCGATGTCGATCCAAACCGCCGACGAGATCGCGGCAATCGATGGCGTCGAGGCTGCGCTCCCGCAGATCTCGATGTTCTTCAGCGATGAGCCGATGGGCGCAAGCATGGGCATGCCGGACACGATCGTCGCCGGCCAGCCGGAAGGCGACGTCGGGCTCGAGGACTTCGAGATCCACTATGCCCAGGGCCGCGCGCTGACCGATGCGGACGAGGGCTCGTTCGTGGCCGTGGTCGGCTCTGATCTGTCGCGCAAGTTCGACGTCGGCGCTGGTGACACGCTCGAGATCCGCGGCCACGACTTCGAAGTCGTCGGCGTGCTCGAGCCGACCCTGACCGCCCCGGACACGTCGGTCATGATGCCGATGGCCGCCGGTCAGCAGCTCTTCGCGGAGAGCCTGCCCGACGTGATGCAGACCAGCGTGGACACGGCCGACCTGGCGACGCAGGTCGTCGTCTACCCGGAGGCCGGCGTCGACACCGAGGAGCTGTCGGATCGCATCGAGGCCGAGCTCACGAACGTGAGCGCCATGACCGGTGCCGAGTTCGACGAGGTGGTCGGGTCGTCGATCGCCATCTTCAACGCCATCATCATCGGCGTCGCGGCCATCAGCCTCGTGGTCGGTGGCCTGTCGGTGATCAACACCATGGCCATGAGCGTCCAGGAGCGGACGCGCGAGATCGGCATCAAGCGCGCCATCGGCGGCCAGCGTGGTCGTGTCGTGCGCGAGCTGGTGGCCGAGGCCGGCATGATCGGCCTGCTCGGCGGGCTCATCGGCCTTGCGCTCGGGGCCCTCGTGGTCGTCCTTGCCAACGAGGCGGGCCGATCGTCGGGCACCGTGCTGTTCGATCTCACGCCCGGCACGGCGATCTTCGCCCTGGCCTTCAGCACCATCCTCGGCATGCTCGCCGGCATCATCCCCGCCTGGAGCGCCGCCCGGCTCGACCCGGTCCAGGCTCTCCGCTACGAATAGGAAGTCATCGACATGGCATTGCTTTCCGGGCGCAACCTGCGCAAGACGTACCGGCTCAGCCGGAACAACTCGGTCCAGGCGCTGCGTGGCGTCGACATCGACATCGAGGCCGGCGAGATGGTCGCGATCATGGGACCGTCGGGCTCCGGCAAGAGCACCCTCATGCACATCCTGGGCCTCCTGCACACGCCGGATCGCGACGCCGATCCGGCCGCCGAGCTGCGGATCGATGACCGAGACGTCACCCGGCTGTCGGATCGCGAGCGGACGCGCATGCGAGCGAGCGAGATGGGCTTCGTCTTCCAGAGCTTCAACCTGGTGCCGACCCTGACCGCGCTCGAGAACGTCACGCTGGCCGCGGAGTACGCGGGGATCTCGAGTCGCCGCGCCCGCACGGCCGCCATCGAGTCACTGGCATCGGTCGGCCTGGCCGAGCGCGCCGGTCACCGGCCGATGGAGCTCTCCGGCGGCGAGCAGCAGCGCGTCGCGCTGGCACG
>DASTTX010000192.1:0-9664 GCA_035759945.1 Candidatus Limnocylindria bacterium
CCGTCCTGGCATCGGCCGTCGGGGTCGTGAAGCGCAATGCCGTGCTCGAGCTTGGGTTCTTCGCCGTGATCTTCACCTGCATGATCCTGATGCGCTTCGGGCTGTAGCCAAAGGCGGCGACGCGAGAACAGCCGTTGAGTCTGGAAGCCGCAAGGCGTGGCGTGGCAATTGGGTCGCTGCGGGGAATATCGGCCAAGGACTGACTGTTGTTGCCAGGTGCGGAGCAATGACAGCCAAGCTCGGGCTCTCTACTTGGCCATTCTTCCCTGGGCCGATGCGAATCAGCCAAGAACTGGCTTTTGCTGCCAGCGGTGAACTAGCCGAGGGGCAGCGTCAGAGCTTTGCGCCGGACCGATCGGGTGGCTCGCGCCGCTCGATCGGCTCATCCAGCCCTTCCACGGTGACCCCGTCCGCCGTCGCCCACGGCTCGCCGTACTGCTCCTCGATCTGCGGCATCGGCTTCGGGCGCCCGGTGAGCGCGTGATCCAGCCCTGCCAGGAAGCCGCCGATGAGCTCGCCGGCGGACGACCTCGACGGCAGCGGCTCGGGCTCCGGCTCTGGCTCTGGCTCTGGTTCTGGCTCGAGCATGTCGCGCTTCATGCGTCAACCCTACAAGACCGTTGCCGCGCGGGCGCGCGTGGCGCATGATCCCGCCGGGCTTTCCCGAGCAAGACGGAGGAACTGCGCGTGGGTCGCATCGAGTGGGCGAGCGCGGCTCGCATCCTGGGCTGGCTGATCGGCATCGGGTTGCTGCTTGGTGCGGCCATCCGCCTTGCCCTGTCGTTCGAGCTCTTCGGCGGGCCGCCCGTGCCGCCGCCGGAGAACTTCGTCGACAACGTCATGACCTACTACGAGTTCGCGACGAGCCAGTGGCCGATCGAGTTCACGTCGGTCGTGGCGTTCGCCGTCGGCTTCGCTGCCCTCGCCGTGCTGGGGCCGGTCATCGGCCGGCTGGCCTCCGACGCCGATGCGCGTGGCGGGCTGGTCTCGGCGACGTTCCTTGGACTCGGCGGCATCGGCCTGGCGTCGCAGCTGCTCCAGCTGGGTGCCGTGCCGTTCCTCACCCGGCCCGAGGTCTGCGATTGCGGCCTGCTGGAGCATGAGCTCATGGCGCGCGAGGTCGCCAACGGCGTCGTCTTCGACGTCCAGCTGTGGCTCATCGTCGGCGCGCTGGTGCTGGCCGTGCCCGGATTCCTATTCGCCGGATCGCTCGGTCGCGAGGCCGGCATGCCACAGGGCTGGCGCTGGCTGTCGATCATCATCGCCGTGGCGGCGGTCGTCCTGGCAGTCCTCGCGGTGCTGCGGCCGTTCCCGTTCGACCAGCTGGCGCTGGGCGTGACGGCGGGCATCCTGGTGCCGATCTGGTCGATCTGGCTCGCGATGCGGTCCGGAGACCTGTGGGGAACCGCCGCGGAACCCGATGAATTCGTGCCCGTGAGCGCTTGAGCGTCGTTTCGTCCAGGAGACAGCCGCCGACGATCCGTCGTGACGCTCACCACGGAACCGGGTAGGCTCGCCGCGTGACGTGCCCGAGCTGCCAGACCGAGAATCCGACTGGAGCCAGGTTCTGCATCAACTGCGGCACCCGCTTGGCGGAGGCTTGTGCCGCCTGCGGCACGCCCCGCGTGGGGGGCGCGAAATTCTGTGCCGAGAGGACGATGCCGAGCGAAGCGTGCGTGCAGCGCTCGAGTTGGTGGATGTGGTGCGTCGTCTCGGACCGGCGATGCAGGCGCGCGCGGGCGTGCTCACCGGCGAGGCGGCGGTCACCATCGGGGCGACGAACCAGGAATGGTGGCCGGCGACCTGGTGAATGTCGCGGCACGCCTGCAGTCGGTCGCCGAACCCGGTGCGGTCCTCGTCGGCGAGTCGACCATGCGAGCCGCCAGCGCCGCCATTACCTTCGAGCCGCTGGGGGAGCAGGCACTCAAGGGCAAGAGCAGCCCGATCCCGGCCGAGTCCACCGTCGACCCGCTCAACGCGCCGGCGATGCTTCTCCTGGCGTCGCGAGCCGCGATGTGGAGCCGCGACGGGGAGAGCTTGCGTCGCGCTGAGGCCGCCTACGGACAAGCGGCGTCGCATGGCCGCTATGTCGAAGCCCACGCGCGCGCCATGCGCGCCGGGATCGATGGGCTGGACGGCCGCATCGGCGAGTCCCTCGCCGGATTCCTCGACACCGCCCGACAGTTCGCGGAGCTCGGCGTCCCGATCGATCAGGCGGTCAATGCGATCAACATGGCCGCCGTCCTCGGGACATCCGCGCCCGAGGTCAAGGCCGAAGTCGGGGTCGCTCGCTCGATCCTCGAGGATCTGGGCGCGGCGGCATATCTCACGCGCCTCGAATCGGTCGTCGCTCTCGGCGGAACGCCACACGGACGCGACCCCATTTCGGAAGGGCGATCCGCGGGCGCGACCGTCGCGAACCCGGCATAGAGACGCGTCAAGCCGCCCGGCGCGAACCCGACCGTCTAGCTGACGCTGCTCCGCAATGCGTCCAGTAGCGGCACGGCCGATGAGCTCTCGTAAAGCGCTCGTGCCCGCGCCGAGAGCTCGTTGCCGCCAGGCAGCCGATGACGGTCGGCGAGCAGGGTTGCGTCGGAGAGCGCATCGGCGGCAAGAAGGATGAGGCCGTTGGCTCTGAGCTCGTCGGAAGCCGCGACGACATCCTGCACCGCGCCTGTCACGTCATCGGTGTCCTGCGCACGAGCGAGGCCCTCGATCCACCGGGCCAGCGCGAGGGACAGTGGGTTCCCGACTGCCGCCTCCGGGACCTCGGCGGCGAGGGCGGCTGCCTCCCGGACTGCCTCGGTGTCTTCCGCGCGCAGGGCCATGCGCGCCAGGTAGAAGGCGAGCAGGTCCATGCTCTGGCCGTTCACGTCCTCGCGGACCCTCGTCATCGTCTTGCGCACGCGGCTGATGGCATCGGCGGAGTCGCGGGGCCATCGGAGGATCGCGTCGATGACACCCTCCAGGGCGGTGTGCTGGGGCTCGACGACGTGATCGGTCCGGTCGATCCGCTCCCACACCGCTCTCGCATCGTCGAATCGGCCGGCGTTGAGCAGCATGTGGGCGTAGCCCGGAAGGCCGGACGTCGGCTGGAGACCAATGCGTTGTGCCGCCTCCATCGCCTCCTCCTGGGTCGCGATGGCCTGGGGCAGGCGGCCATGGCCGTGGTAGAAGTCGGCCAGGTTGCTGCCGATCCAGAACTGCGCGTTGTGATCACCGGTCCGCCGCGCGACCTCCATGCCCTCCTCGGCCAGTGCCATCGCCTCGTCCCATCGGCCGAAGGCAGCGAGCGTCCCGGGCACGTTGATGTAGCAGCGCGATACCAGGAAGACGTCCTTGGCCTCGCGGCCCAGGTCGAAGCTCCGGAGCATGAGCGCCAGACCCTCGGGATTCGGGTCGCTGCGGGTGAGGACGATGCCGAGGTCGTGCATCGCCCAGCGCTCGGTTCGCTCGTTGCCGACCTGCTGTGCCTCTTCGATGGAGCGGCGGAGCGGCTCCTCGGCGGCGCTGAACGGGCCGCCTCGCCAGGCGAGCCAGCCGAGCCACCGGTTGAGGGACGCGCGCTCCGCACAGGGGCCGACGCCATCCAGCAGCTCGACCGCACTCTCCAGTCGTGCTCGGATGGCATCGACGGAATCGGTGCCCGATGAGAAGGCGCAGTACGCCTCGTGGCCGCGGAGGTCGGCGATCATCTTGCGGACCTCCTCGCTGAGCACGTCGAGCGCCAACAACCGATCGATTGCCTCTCGGGCCACAGCGAGCCGTGCCTCGAGCGCCTCGCTCTCGGCAAGCCGCACGTATGGCACCACGGCGGTCGCGAACTCGAGCGCGTCGAGCGGCAGCCGGCGCGCCTGAGCGATGACGATGCGCAGCCACTCCTTCGTGCTCTCGAACTGGCCCACGCCCAGGGCTCGTCGAGCCGCGGCGTCGGCATAGCGCATCGTCCGACGCCGGAGATCCTCGAGCGCGGCCTCATCGGTCGCGAACTCCTCCTCGTAGCGGAGGGCGCTCCAGTAGTGCGCGGCGAGCAGCTCGACCACCTCGTCGGCGCGCTCGCCGAGCCGCTCCTCGGCCCACTGCGCCACCTCGCGGTGCTTCCGTGCGCGCTCGAGCTTCGGCAGCGAGTCGTAGGCGACGTCGCGAATGAGGACGTGGCGGAAGGCGTACTCCTGCGCGTCGGTCAGGGTCGACGGCTCGCGCGGAACCACGAGCTCCTTGACCCGCAACGAGCGCAGCAGCCCAACGGTGGCGGCAGGGGACTGGCCCGCCAGGTGCGCCAGCAGCCGATCCCAGAAGATGCGCCCGACCACCGCCGCGTCCTGGCTGAGCCGCTTCTCCTCGGCGGGCAGGCTGTCCAGCCGCGCCGCGAGCAGCGCCTGGATCGATTGCGGGATCTCGACCTCCTCGATCGGCTGCGCCTGCTCCCAGCCGGACTCGGTGTGGCGCACGACGCCGCGGTCGACGAAGAGGCGCACGAGCTCCTCGGCGAACAGCGGATTTCCCTCGGACACCTCGATGACGCGTTGCTCGAGCTCGGCCGGCATCGCCGCGCCGAGCAGACCGGAGAGGAGGCGGCCGCTCTCGTCGGCGCTCAATGGCTCGAGCACGATCGAGGTCGCGTTCGGCAGGCCGCCGCCCCACGCCGGGCGCCGCTCGAGCAGCTCGTGGCGGGCGAGGCACAGGATCATGATCGGCGCATCGGCCCAGCGCGCCAGGAATTCGATGAAGTCGAGCAGGCCCTCATCGGCCCAATGGATGTCCTCCAGCACGAGCACCAGCGGATAGCGACGCGCGACGAGCTCCAGGTACACCCGCCACGCCTCGAACAGCTCGGCCTTTGCCAGGCTCGCGGACGCGTTGATCCCGAGCAGCACCCGAATCGCGCCAGTGACGTCGGGCGGAAGGTCCCCGCCGGTGAGATCGGCCAGGCGCGCATCCACCTTGGCCGTGACCACATCGGGCGGGTCGTCCTCCAGGACCGATGCGTCCGCGGCGACCGCATCGGCCAGTGCCGAGTAGCTCGTCTGGGCGTAGGCGAGACAGCGGCCCTTGCGCCAGTGGAAGGAATCCGGCAGGCCGTCCAGGTACTTCTCCAGCTCCCAGGTCAGGCGCGACTTGCCGACGCCGGCGCTGCCGATGACCGTGACGAGATGCGGGCGGCCCTCGGCCGCCGTTCGGCGAACCGTCTCCTTGAGGAGGGTGAGCTCCTCGTCGCGTCCCACCATGGGCGCCTCGAGGCCCAGCGTCGCGCGGCGCCCGCCGCGACCGGCGCGCACCCGCGTCGCGCGCCAGGCGACGATGGGGAGCGCCTTGCCCTTCAGCGCCTGCGCCGGCAGCTCCTCGTACTCGACCACCTCCCGCGTCGCGGCGTACGTCGCCGGTCCCACCACGATCTCTGTCGGCGCGGCCGCCTGCTCCAGCCGCGCGGCGGTGTTCACCGCGTCGCCGGTCACGATGCGGTCGCGCTCGCTCGTCGCCCGCTGCCGGTTGGCGAGCACCTCGCCGGTCTCGATGCCGATGCGCAGCTGCAGCTGCGGACGACCTTCCGCGGCGAGCTGCGCGCCAAGCTCCGCCATGGCCTGCTGCATCTCGAAGGCGGCGCGGACGGCGCGCTCGGCGTCGTCCTCGTGGACGGTCGGCACGCCGAAGACGGCCAGCATCGCGTCGCCGGCGAACTTCTCGACCAGGCCCTCGTAGCGCTGGACCTCCGCGCTGAGCCGATCGAACGCCCGACCGACGACGGCCTCGATGATCTCGGGGTCGTGGCCCTCGTTCAGGCTGGTGTAGCCGACGAGATCGGCGAACACGAGCGTCGCGACCTTGCGCTCGCGGTCTGACTCCGCACCGCGTCCGCCGGCTTCTTCGACGGGCGCACCACAGGAGGCGCAAAAGCGGGTTCCGGGCGACAGTGCCGCCCCGCAGCTGGCGCATGTGCCGGCAGTCGCGCTCTCGACCGGCGTCCCGCAGCTGGCGCAGAAGCGCGCACCGGGTTGAAGCTCGGATCCACAGGTGCGGCAGCGCATGGGCGGAGTTTGCAACACGGCACGCTGATCGGGAATAGATGCCGCCGCCTCAGCCGATGAGCGCCGCTCGGGCGTCATCCAGCCCGTCCTGGTTCTCGCGCCTGTCGGACATGCCTGTCACGTCGTTTGCCGAGAGGCGCCGCGCGAAGTAATCGGCCTGGACGGCCCAGCGCACCCGGAGCATCAGTTCCAGTGCGCGCTCGACCTCCGTGCGCGAAATCGGGCCTTCGGCCAGGTAGGCGTCGACGAGCGCGGACGCGCGGGTGGGACCTCCGACGTACATGGCTGCCGATGCGACGTCGTACATGAGCGGACCGATGAGCCCGAAGTCCCAGTCGATCAATCCGCAGGCACCCGATTCCGGATCGAGCAGGAACGCTTCCGGCGCCGGGTCGGAGTGGAGGAGTCCCCAGGTGAGTGAATCTGGAGGCAGCTCGCCGTAGGCAGCCAGGGCGGCGCCGATTGCGGGCCGCACCCATGGCTCCACGTCGAGGTGGGAGGCTTCCAGATCAAGCCAATGAAAGCGCTCCGCCCCGGCCACCTCCCGCCCATGCAGTGCGCGGTGAGCGCGAGCCAGCGTCGAGCCGATGACTCGTTGCTCGCCGGGCTCGTCGCCGGTGAGCGGCTGGCCGTCCACGAAGCGCAGGAGCGCCAACGTGTGTCCGCCCACGTCCAGCCACGCATGACCATCCGCCGTCAGCTCCGCGCGGCCCGTCCGGATGCCGGAATCGTCGACGATGGCCGCCACCTCCAGGCCGACGACGAACCGCCGATGGGCAGCCCGGGGGACAGCCTTCGCGACCCATCGGCGTTCGCTCTCCTGCGCCAGCCAGGTCCGAGAGTTCATCCCGCGGTCATGTGCGCGCAGGGCGGTCAGGTGGAGGTGCCACTCATCCCGGATGGCAGCCTGGACGAGCGCGCCGATATCGGTCAATGCGACTTCGGGCGGCCGCTACATCCCGCCGAAGAACTCGTTGATGCGCGCCGTGTCGTCCGAGAACGCCCAGCGCTCGGTGATCTTGCCGTCGCGCATGTGGTAGATCTCGGCAGTGCGGTAGACCAGCTTTCGGTCGCCGATGGTGGCCGTGGCCGTGACGAGCTGGATGGTGTGGTCATCGTTCGCGACGACGTCGTGCGTCTCGGTGCTGATGGTCGCGCCCTCGGGCATGCCGCTCATGCGCTCCATGAGCGCCTGCTTGCCGCGAATGGGCTCATCGCGACCGATCTCGTGCCAGACGATGTCGTCGTCGACGTTGTCGAATGCCTTTGACATGTCGCCGGTGCGCTCGGTCTCATCGGCGATTGCGCGGACGATCGCTGCGTTGGGATGATCGGCCATCGGTGGTTCCTTCCTCGACTGGCGGTCGGCGACCCGGGCAGAAGGCCATTGGCGATCACAGGCTACGCCCGCCGGTACGAGGCGAACAGAGGGCAGGCGGCTTTCGCGCCCTTCTCGCGTGCGTCGCGGTTGGTTGCGGGCGGAGCGTACGCTTGCGGAAGCTGCCTGAATGGGGCGGCTGCGCCGCCCAGTACGATCGGTATCGCGCGCTCGGGCGGCACGTCGCTTGCCGTACCGGCGCGCAAGCGGCGGAGGTTCGGATGACGCCTGACGATCGCCGAACGGCGTATGAGGTTCTCGAGGTCCGCGACAGCGCGTCGCAGGCAGTGGTCGATGCCGCATTTCGCGCACTCGCGGCCGTGTACCACCCTGACAAGAACGGGTCCGCCGGCGCCGAGCGACGGATGGCCGAGCTCAACCGCGCCTACGCGCTCGTCCGCACGGCGGCGCTGCGCGAGGCCTACAACCGGCTCTTGACTCCCGTAAATGGTGGTTCCGCTTCGACGCAATCGAACGGTGCGGCGGCCCCGAAGGCCCATGCACCGCGCACGACCTCCGACGTGCTCGACTTCGGCCGATATGCGGGATGGTCGCTGAAGGACCTCGCTCGCCAGGATCCCGACTATCTTCGCTGGCTGAGCCGCCATTCAGCGGGCATCAGGTACCGACAGCGGATCGCCGATCTCCTCGCTACGCCCCGTCAGCAGACGGCATCCGAACGAACCCGCGGCCGCTGATCGGGCCGTTGGAGGCCCAGACGGCGGCGCGGCGGACATCAGGGATGGCGACCGGGCGCCGCCTGTAGAGCCTGACGGCTGCGCGGGGTCGGGCAGCGCGACCCTTGGCTTCAGAAGCCCCGCAGCTCCTTGCAGTTCGTAAACGGACCGTCGAGGACGAAGGCCTCGATGTACGTTCCATCACCGAGGAAGAACACGTCGATCGTCGGATGCGGGGCGAGCTTCACCGCCGGATGGTCAAAGTCGATGCTGATGAGGACGCCGGGGCCGTTGACGCCATCACCCGCGAACGGCTCGACCGACTCCACCACGCCGCTGGCAAAGAGAGGCTGGGCGAAGTTATCGGCGCTGGAGCCGCCGGACAGCCCGGGCGGGAACTCGTTCCCGTGGCCGCCGGAACAGAATTTTCCGGTGATCTCATGAACGGTGGCGGCCGCCGGCGCGGCGAGTGCCATCGCCGCCGTTGCCGCGAGAACCATTGCCAATACGCGTCGCTTCATCTGGACCTCCGAGTGCTGTGCTGGACCGATGTGGACCGGGGCTCGGGCAGCATCGCCATGCGGGCGGACGCGGGCAGCAGACGTTCAGCCGTCGACTTGTACGGGGGCCGTTACGTAGGTGCCGCCAGATCAGGCGGACTGCGGCAGCTGCTTGACCTCGCGCGGCCGCACGCCGGAGGCGGAGTTCGCGGCGTCCTGGCTCGATCCGATGAGCCACACGAGCACGATCAGCCCGACCGCGACGACGCCGCCAGTGATCGCGACATCGCCGCTGATCATGGGACCGCCCACGGCCGCAGCCAGGATGACCGCCGCGACGCATGTGAAGGAGATCGACAGCAGGTCGAAACCAACGCCCCAGTTGCGCGGGCTCGGGTCCTTGACTCTCTTGTCCTGCATTTGGCGGAACTGCTCGCGCTCCTGGTCGTCCCAGGACTGCCATCGCCAGTGGGCGACGCCACCCACGAGCCGATACAGCAACCAGACGACGATGGCACCCAGCGCACCGGCGCCGAGACGCATGCCCCCGTATTCGGCGTCGCCGATGATTGCGAGCAGCGTCCCGGCGCCGAGCGCGGCGACGACCGCAAGGATGGCCATGATGATGGGCCCGTTCTTCGCCGCCGATTGCAGGCCGCTGAGGTCGGGGACGTTCGGCGCCCTACCCGACGGGAATCGGCGCAGCACTCCCAGGATGCCGGCGGCGACGACCAACAGCGCCAGGATGACGGCCAATGCGGGCGGGTAATCGTCGCCTCCTTCCCGCAGCCCGAAGAACGCCCAGACTGCCAGCGGCACCATGGGCAGGGCGGCGGCCGTGTAATCGATCGCCTGCACGAGGAAGCGCTGGAGTGGCGAGCGCGCCCTTGTCCAGGCCAGCTTCTCGGGCCCGAGTCGGGTGAGGGGGAAGACGGCCGCCAGCACGAGCAGCAGCGACACCACGAACGCTCCGGAGGCTGCCGGCCACCACATCCACCACGGGTCGTCGTGGGCCGCCTTCAGCCACTCCGGCGGGGCGGCCAGGACGTTGAGGACCGGAACCTCTTTGACGAAGCTCGCGAG
>DASTTX010000193.1:0-5128 GCA_035759945.1 Candidatus Limnocylindria bacterium
TCGCTGCGCGAGGTGGATCCGGAGCAGATCGTGCGCGAGATCCTTGCCTCGGTTCCGGTCGCCGAGGCGGCTGCCGCGGCGGAGACGGGTCAGGCGCGGATCTCCTGATCGGCTCATGGGCCTCTTCAGCCGTCACCTGCGGCTCCTGTTCCTCGTCACCGCGCTGGTCGTCGCTGCCTTCAGCACGGGCATCCCAGAGCTCTTCTTCCTCGTCTACCTGACGGGCGCCGTCCTCATCGGCTCATGGCTGTACGCGCGGCGCGGGCTGCGCGGCGTTCGCGCCGACTACCGGGTGCTCAACCCGCGCACGCACGTGGGCGAGGTGCTCCAGGCCATGTACCGGGTCGAGAACCACGACCGGCTCGGCAAGCCGTGGACCGAGTGCTGGAACGAATCGACGCTGCCCACCAGCCTCCCGGGCCGGGTCGTCGGCATCCCGGCGCGCGGCACGCGGCAGTGGCTCGCGAAGGTGACCCTGACGCGGCGCGGCAGCTATCGGCTCGGCGCCCTGCGCGTGAGGACCGGCGACCCGTTCGGGCTGTTCAGCAGCGAGATGATCGTCGGACAGCCGACCAGCGTCGTGGTCTTCCCGGAGGTCGTGCCGCTGCCGCACTGGCGCCTGCCGCCGTCGCCGATCGACGGCACGACGCGCGCGAAGCGCTACCTGGATGCGGCCACGCCGCTCGTTGCGGGCGTCCGCCCGTACGTCCATGGCGATGCGATCAACCGCATCCACTGGCTCTCGAGCGCCCGGCATGGCGAGCTCCACGTCAAGGAGTTCGACCTCGAGCAGGCCGCCGACCTGTGGATCGCACTCGACCTCGATCGCAGCGTCCACGCCGGGATCGGCACCGATGCGTCGGTCGAGACGGCCGTCACCATCGCCGCGTCGATCGCGCTTCGCACCCTGGGCGACAACCGGGCGGTCGCGATGACCGCGTCCGCGCGCCGGATTCAGATCCACCAGCCGGATCGCGGCCCGCGCGTCGAGCAGAAGCTGCTGCACCTGCTCGCGAACGTCCAGGCCGATGGTGCGCATCCCCTGGCCGAGGTCATCAACGCCACGCTGCCGCAGCTGCGGCGCGGCATGACCCTGTGCATCGTCACCGGCTCCACCGACCGCGCCTGGGTGCGCGGGCTCGCCGCCCTGCGCCGGCGCGGCGTCGGCGCGCTGGTGATCCTGATCGACCGCTCGTCGTACATCGGCGTCGAGCCCGACGATGCCGCGCGCGCCGAGCTGGCCGCCGTGCGGCACGCGCTGGCCGAGTACGACATCGAGCATCGGCTCGTCCGTCGCGGCGACGACGTGGCGGAGGCCATCGGCGGGAGGGTGCGGGCCCGTGCCTGACCTGCGCGAGCGGCTGCTCTACCCGCGCGCCGGTTGGCTCAGCCTGGGCCTGCTGGCCGTCATGGCCCTCGCCGTGGCGTGGTCGGTCCAGGGCGCGCAGTGGCTCGAGCAGCTTGAGTTCCTTGCGCCCGTGGCCCTGTGGGCGGTGCTGGCCGGCGCGCTGCTGGGCATGCTCCGCGGAAGCATCGTGTGGACGCTGCCGGTTGGGGCGGCGTTCGGCGCGGCGGTCGTGCTGTGGACCGTCGGCGGCGAATACTTCCCGGCGCTCGACCAGGGCGGTCGGCTGCTCGCCCTGCGGACCGAGTTCATCGATTGGCTGGTGGTCGTGGTCCGGACCGGCTACCCGGCCGAGATGTCGCCGTATGCCGTCGGCATCGGCGCGCTGATGTTCGGCACCGCGTTTGCCGCGGCATACGCGGTCTACCGGCACCATCGGGTCCTCGACGGGATCCTCCTCCTGGCTGCACCGATCGTGGCGAATGTGTCCGCGACGCTGGCGGACGTGTTCGGCCACCTGCTGCTGTTCGTGATTGCGGCGCTGCTGCTGTGGCTGCGGGCGGCGCTCATCGATCGGCAGGATGGATGGCAGCGCCGGCGCGTCAACGAGAACCTGGAGGTGCCCGCCGCGATCATGCGCTCGGGCATCATCTTCGCCGCCGGCAGCGTCGCGCTGGCGTGGGTGCTGACCACCGTCGCCGTCGCCGCGCCGCTCACGGGCGCGTGGCGGAGCTTTGATGTCGTGTGGTCGGGCGTGCGCGACCAGTTCGAGGGTGCGCTCGGCAGCCTCACCAACCCCCAGTCGAGGATCAGCGGAAACAGCTTCGGACCGTCCTTCAACGTCCAGGGCGAGTGGGTCAGCCGCGACGACGAGGTCCTCGTCCTCGCGGCGCCGCGTCCCCTGTACCTGCGCACGGCGACGTACGACCACTACAACGGGCGGGGCTTCGAGCTCAGCAAGCCGTGGGAGCGGCGTGACGTGCCTGCCGGCGATCCGCTCTTTGCCAATGCGACGAGCGAACGCCCGGTCGTGGCGGCCGCGGTCGAGGTGCGTCGCATCCAGATCGAGATGCGTCAGACCATCGGCCGCAATCTCTTCACCGCGGGCTCGCCGCTGTACGTGTACGCGCCGACCGTCGTCGTCGAGCCCGATGGCGACCCGCTGCTCGGCGCCATCGAGCACGCCAATCCGCTCGGCCCGGGAGAGGCGTACGAGCTCGAGGTCGCGCTCTCGACGGCGACCGAGGCGGAGCTCGGTGCGGCCGGCGAGGAGTACCCGCAGGAAGTGCGAGACCTGTATCTCGACACGACCGGCGTCACCGATCGCGTCGCCCAGCTGGCGCGCGAGATCACTGCCAACGCGACGAACGACTACGAGCAGGCCAAGGCGCTCGCCGATTTCCTTCGGCGCGACACCCGATTCGAGTACAACACCTCGCCCGGGCAGTACCCGGCGGACTCGGACCTGGTCGACTTCTTCCTGTTCGATGCCGAGCGGGGTCGTTCGGGCTACTGCCAGCACTACGCAAGCGCGATGGTGATGATGGCGCGCTCGCTCGGCCTGCCGGCGCGCGTCGCGGCGGGCTTCGCGCCCGGCGAGCGCATCGGTGAGGACCAGTACATGGTCCGCGAGGCGAATGCCCACGCCTGGGCCGAGATCTATTTCCCGGGCTATGGCTGGCAGATCTTCGAGGCGACGAAGTCGATCGACCCGCGCTTCGTCCGCCTGAGCGGCGATCCGACCACGGCCGTGCCACCGCCGCTGCAGGGCATCGACCCGCTGCTGGACGGTGAGATCCGTCGGCAGCTCGGCGCCGACGTGAACATCACCGTCCTGCCCTCCCCGGACCTGGTCCAGGGCGCCGTCGACCCGGATCGGCCCGAGCTCGGGGCCGTGGACGGCGACGACGGCTCACGGTCGGGGAATGCGGTGGTCATCGCGGTGCTCGCGCTGTGCGCCATCGGCGTCGTCTGGTTCCGCCTGCGCGCATCGCGGCGACGCTGGCGCCTGCTGCCGGCGGGCGACCGGGCGTGGCGACAGCTGACGGCGGCCGCTGACCGCGCGGGCGTGGGACCGCGACCGTCGGAGACGATCTACGAATACGCCGGATGGCTGGAGGAGCAGCTGCCGAGCCACGGCGAGCCGATCCGGGTCGTCGCCGACGGCAAGGTCTGGCAGGCATATTCCGGCCAGCGCCTGACGAGCACCGCGGCGCAGCGCCTGGAGGCAGCGCTGGCCAGCCTGCGCCTGCCGCTCATCGGCCTCGCCATTCGCCGAACCCTGCGCCGTATCGGTCGGCGCAACGTGACGCCCTAGAGGGCCAGCGGCCGCCCCTCCGCCTCGTCCACGTGCGTCGGCTGGAAGCCGAGCAGGTGGAGCGTGTCGTTCCATCGCTCCAGGCGCCATCGGCGGGCGGCAAGCCGGCTCGCTACGGAGATCGATGCGTTGTCGACGTCGAAGCTCCACATCCAGCGTCCGGGCAGCTCGAACAGCTGGTTGGAGACGACGCGCAGGATGCCGCCATGGCTGACGAGCGCGGTCGGCCACGGGCCGTCGCTCGCCTCCACCGCGTCGAGGACTCCTCGCACGCGACCAACGACCTCGTCGATCGCCTCGCCGCCGGGCGGCCGGGCGTCGGATGCCTGGCTGCGCCAGGCCCGGTACCGGTCGCCATCGGTCGCCTCCAGCTCGTCGTGGGTGTGGCCCTCCCACTCGCCGGCGCCGATCTCCATGAGGCGTGGCTCGGGCTCGACCCCCACGCCCGTGGCGTCAGCAAGAGCGGTCGCGGTCTGCGCCGCACGAGCGAGCGTCGAGCTGATGATGCGCGCCGGCCGCAGGTCGCGATCGCGCGCGATGCGATGGGCGAGGAGCTGCGCCTCGCGGCGTCCGTCGTCCGAGAGCGGCGGATCGAGTCTGCCCTGCCAGCGTCCCTCGCGGTTCCAGGCCGTGACGCCGTGGCGGATGAGCAGGAGGCGCGGCTCGCTCACCGAGCCGGAGCGGTGGCGCCCTCGAAAACGTCGCGCGCGGCGCGGGCGGCGGCGTCGACATCGGCGCTGATGCCCTGCTCGCCGAGCGTGACGCCCATGCGCTCGAGCGCGTCGACCATCTCGTCGATGCCGACCTCGCCCATGTGGCCGAAGCGCAGGATGCGGCCGGCCCACTTGCCCTGGCCGCCGGCGATCACGAGCCCGCGAGCTCGCATGGCGGCGTTGAACGGCGCCCATTCGAGGCCGTCGGGCACCCAGGCGGCGGTCACCGTCGACGAGCGGTCCTCCGGCGCCGCGACCAGGCGCAGGCCGAGTGCCTCCATGCCGGCCGCCACCGCGGCGGCGATGGCGGCGTGCCGGTGCCACGTGCGCTCCCGTCCTTCCGCCAGCAACCGTTGCACGCCGATGCGCAGCCCGTACAGCACCGTGATGGCCGGCGTCCACGGCGTCTGGCCCTTGGACGCCCACTGCCGTGCCTCCGCGAAGTCCCAGTAGAAGCGCGGCATTCGCGCCGCCGCACCCGCAGCGACCGCACGCTCGCCGAGGGCGGCGATGGCGATTCCCGGCGACGCCATCCACGCCTTTTGGCTGGCGCTGACCACCAGGTCGACGCCCCAGGCGTCCATCTCGAACGGCATGGCGCCGAGGCCGCTGATCCCGTCGACCAGCAGGAGTGGCTCGCCCGGAGCGTCGCGCACGACGGCAGCGAGCTGACGGAGCTGATTCGCCACGCCGGTCGAGGTCTCGTTGTGGGTGACGAGCACGGCGCGATACGGGTCCGCGCCGGCGAGCGCA
>DASTTX010000194.1:0-6048 GCA_035759945.1 Candidatus Limnocylindria bacterium
AGGTCCTGCCAGACCTGCGGGCCACCGATGTACGGGACGGCCACCGCGTTCTCGATCGTCTGCACCTGGAGCGCACGAACGGCCACAACGTTCGGCAGGGTCGCGAGCGACGCTGCGTCATTGCGAGCGATGCGCACGCGCATGCCGTTGTAGGCGGACTGCAGCTGGCTGAGGACCTGGCCACCGCGTGCAGCGATATCGTCCTTGATGGCGTCCTGCTGGGCCTTCAGATCGGCCTTGATGGCGTCCTTCTCGGCCTTCGAGAGCTTGGCGCGGGACTGCGCTTGGCGGACCGCGACGGGATCGGCGTCGAGCTGGACCATGACATTGACGGACCGATTGTCATCCAGCCCGGCGGGCAGGATCTGAGGATCGACCACGCCCTGTATCGGGCTCGGCTCGAACCGATCCACGCCACTCGGATCCTGGGCGGACGCGGCCATGGGAAATGCGAGCGACAGAGCGCTCAACAACACGAGGAGTCGTCGTACCACGAACTCGGGAACCTCCGCTCGGGCAAAGGGGGACAACGACCGCTGGTTGGGCGGCCGGACGAGTGGGCGTCGTACCGGCTCGGGTCGATAGGCGTCTCCCCCGCCAGGGCCGCTCGGACCCGTGGGCGGTTGCGGAGGGTGAGGTGGGTAGCGGGATGCTAATCGTTGCTGATGCTTCACGTCAATTTTCACTTGACCTTGCTCGGGAGGCGACCAACCGCCATCGCGCGGGCTGGTCTACTGCGCCAACGGTGGTTCGGGCCAACCAGAGCGCAGATCGACGACCTGACTCGGGTCTGGTAATCGAACGGCAACTGAGCGACCGTCCCTCGCATATCGACGCCGCGGCAGGCTCCGGCCCGCCGGGGCGTTCGCTATTTCGCCGCGAGCGTGCTGACGAGGCGCGTCACGACGAGCGCCGAGACCTCATTGACATCGAGGGCCGGCACGAACTCCGTGAACACGGCGCCGACGAGCCGCGACCGAATGCCGACCAGCAGCTCGGTGGCCTGGACGTACGAGAGGCCACCAGGCGCCTGAGCGGAGACTGCGGGAAAGACCGACGGATCCAGGCCATCGCAGTCGAAGGCAAGGAAGACCGATGCGTCGGCAGGAACCTGCTCGAGCACCCGCGCCACGCCACGCTCATCGAGCTCTCGCGCGGTGACGAGCAGGTTGCCGGCTGCCCGCGCGTCGTCGACATCGGCGACTCGAGCGGAGCCCACGCCGCGCAGGCCGACCTGGATGATGCGCTCGACGTGTGCCATCTCCGACGCGCGCCGCATCGGCGATGAGTAGCCCTCGCGGACGCCACCAACCTCGTCGCGGAAGTCGAGATGCGCATCGACCTGGAGGATGGTGATCGGACCTCGGTCGGCCAGGCCACGCACCACGGGAATGGTGACTGAGTCATCTCCGCCGATGCAGACCGCAATCGCGCCGCGCGCGACAATCTCGGCGACGGCCTGCGTGGTGCGAGCCGAGTTGCCGGCGCCATCGGCGGGATCACCCGGGACATCTCCCGCGTCGACCATCGGCCGGACGGTCATCGGCGCGTCGAGGTCGAAGTCCCAGTGGTCGCGGTAGCGCGCCATGCGCTGCGAGCGCTGCCGGACGGCGGCAGGCGCTTCGGCACAGCCAGCGGTCGCGCCCGGCCGCGGATAGGCCCAGCCGTGGGGCACGCCCAGGATCGCGACATCGGCATCGAGGCGGCTCAGGTCCGTCTCGACATCGGCGCCGAGGAAGCCGGCGGCTGGTTCGTTCGTGCGCATCCGGCTGCCGTCAGGAGGCCGCGCGAGCGACGCAATCGGCGCAGCGCCCGACCAGCGTGACGTGACCGATGTCGACCTCGAAGCCGTCGGCGCCCCGAAGCGCGGCGGCGATCGTTGCGGCGCGCTCCTCGCCGACCTCCCAGGTGGCCCCGCACTCGCGGCAGTGGAGGTGCCCATGCTCCGCGGCGGGCAGGACGTGGAACTCCTCGCGGCCGTTCGGGTCGTGGCCGTGACGGACGAGACCCAGTTCCTCGAGCACGTCCAGCGTGCGGTACACCGTCGACGGAATGGTGGAGGCATCGCGGGCGCGACAGCGCTCGACCAGCTCGGCACCGGTGACGTGCCCATCGGCCCCGGCGAGAACCTCGATCACGGTCCGGCGCTGCGGCGTCCAGCGCAACCCGCGGCGGCGCAGGCGATCGCTGACGCTGCTCCACGGCTCGGGCAGGGATTCGACATCCATCGGCGGTAGTGTATGCTCTCACATCGCTATTGCAACAACTCGCAATAGCCACCGGAGGACCCATGGGCCAGCTGCTCGCGCTTGCCGGATTCGGATTCCTGCTCGGCATGCGCCACGCGACCGATGCCGACCACGTCATCGCCGTCACCACGATCCTCAACCGCAGTCGCCGCTTCGCGCACACGACGCTCATCGGCGCGCTGTGGGGGCTGGGTCACACGATCACGGTCGTGATCGTCGGCGTGGCGATCATCGTCTTCAACGTCGTCATCCCGCCGCCGGTGGGACTGGCGATGGAGTTCGCCGTGGCGCTCATGCTCATCGCGCTCGGCGTGCTGAACCTGACCGGCGCAATGAGCGCCATCACCGAACGCTTCACGCCTCCGGCGCCGATGCACGGGCACGACCACGAGCACCTTCACGCGCACGACGATTCGAGCGAGCATGCCCACGGCCATGCGCACCTGCACGGCCATGGGACCGATCCGCACCTCGGCGGCCCGGCGGGCGTCGTTGCGACGTTCGGCTGGTACCAGCTCATGCGGCCCGTGGCCGTCGGCCTCGTTCACGGCCTCGCGGGCAGCGCGGCGGTCGCACTGCTCGTGTTGGCGACCATCCAGGACACCGGTACGGCCCTCGTCTACCTCATCATCTTCTGCCTCGGGGTGGCTGCCGGCATGGCGGTGCTGACCACGGTGATCGGACTCCCGTTCTGGGTCGCGCGAGCGCGATCGAACCAGATCAACCGCCTGCTGACCATCGGCTCGGGGCTGCTTTCGCTGGCGTTCGGCCTGTACCTCGCCTACCAGATCGGCTTCGTCGACGGCCTCTTCACCGGCGACTTCCACTGGGAACCCGCCTAGACCGCTGCCGTTGCCTCGGGCGCGACAATGATCGTCGTACGCCCGAGAGCTCCCGAGACCGATGACGACGCGCGCCGACGCGCTCCCCCGGCGGCCAGCCCCGTGGTCGCTGCTGCTGCTCGTCCTGCCGCTGCTGGGGCTGATCCTCCTCATCTCGCGTCCGGAGCTGGACCTGGAGTGGAAGCACCAGCCGAGCCACTTCTGGCTGGTCCTCACCGTCGCGGCCGTGAACGTGGCGCTGGCCTCCTTCACAAACGAGGCGGCCATGCGGCGCGGCGATGCTCGGCTGGTCCTGATCTCGCTCGCCTTCGGCACCAGCGCGGGCTTCCTGGGCCTTCACGCGCTCGCCACGCCCGGCGTGCTGCTGCCGGCCTCGAACCTCGGGTTCGTGATCGCCACGCCGGTCGGCCTCACGATCGCGGCTGGGCTCGCCGCTGCCTCCGCCCTGCCGCTCGCCGGTCCGCGTGGCGGATGGGTGCTGCGACGGGCGCGCGCGTTGCGCATCGGCCTCGTGGTGGTGCTCGCCATCTGGGGCGTCGCGTCCCTGCTTCGGCTGCCGCCCTTCGCGGCCGAGGCGCCACCGGCCGAGGTCGCACCCCCGCTTCGTGCCGGCGCCGCCGTGGCGGTGGCCCTGTACGCCTTCGCGGCGTGGCACTTCACGCGGCTCTTTCTCGCGCGCCAGCGGCCACTGCTGCTGGCCGTCGTCGTGGCTCTCGTCCTCCTTGCCGAGGCGATGATCACCGTCGTCTTCAGCCGCGACTGGCACCTGTCGTGGTGGGAATGGCACGTCCTCATGGCGATCGCGTTCGGCACGGTGGCGTTCGGCGCGAGGGTCGAGTACCGGCGTGAGGGCTCGCTGACCGGCGCCTTCGGCGGTCTGTACCTGTCCGGGACCCTCGAGCGCCTGCACCGATGGCACGCCGATGCGCTGTCCGACCTCGCCGCCGCTCGAGCGAAGGGCGATTCGACGGAGCCGGTGCTTCGCCGCCTGCGGATGGACGGGGCGACGACGGAGGAGCTCGCGCTGCTCGAGCGCGCCAGCGGCGAGCTGGAGCGTGTCGACCAGCTCTTCCGGCCGTACCTGCCGCAGCAGTTCGCCGAGCGAGCGCGCACCGACCCCGCCCGCGCGCGGCTCGGCAGTGGCGAGGAGCGCGAGGTGACGGTCCTGTTTGCCGATCTGTCCGGGTTCACCTCCTACAGCGAGCGCCACGCGCCGACCGAGGTGGTCGAGCTGCTCAACGCCATCTGGACGGCCGTCGTCCCGATCGTCACCGCCGAGGACGGCCTCATCGAGAGCTTCGCCGGCGACGGCCTGCTCGTGATCTTCAATGCCGTCGGCAATCAGCCCGATCACGCCCGTCGCGCGGTGCGCGCCGCGACCCGCATCCGCGATGCCGTCGATGCCGTCGGCGCCGGGAGCGACGCCGCCGTCCCTCGATTCCACATCGGCATCAACTCGGGACCGGCCTTCGTCGGCAGCGTCGGCGCAGCGGGGCGGCGCAGCTTCTCGGCTATCGGCGACACGACCAACCTTGGATCGCGGCTGTTGGGCGCCGCCGGCCCTGGCGAGATCGTGGTGGGCGAGGCGACCTGGACGCTGCTCGGCGACGCCCAGGGCGAGGCCCTCGAGCCCTTGCGAGTGAAGGGCAAGCGCGACCCGGTCCGGGCCTGGCGGCTGTCCGGCGCGTGACAGCGGGTTTGCCGGCCCAGCAACTGGTTGCCACCGCGGCAACGCCGACAACGCGGCCGGGATCTAGCGCACTCCCTCGTGCTCGGGATATGTGATCTCGAGCGGCTCGCCAGTCTCGAGCAGTGTCTTGAGGCCCGACAGGATCGGCACCCACCCATGCGCGACCGACTTGTAGGTCGCCGTCTCGCCGTCGAACTCGTCGTGCGTGAGCGTCAGCAGCGTGGCATCCCCGCGCGGCTCGATCGTCCAGGTGCAGCGGGACGGTGACTCATCGGTGCCAGGGAAGTAGAAGGTGTGGACGAGCCGCCGGGGCGGATCGGCCTCGACCACCTCGCACTGGATCGACTCGCTGCCATCGGGGTTGCGGTAGACCATCGGCGAGCCGGGCTTCCAGTCCGACTCGACGGTGTTGCCGTAGTAGTACTGCTTCGTGAGCTCGGAGTCGGTGAGCGCCTGCCACACCCGCTCGGGCGTGGCGCGGATGTAGACCTCGTAGACGTGCTTGGGTGCGGACATCGGTGTCGTGGCCTCCAGGTGATGCTTGACGTCGGCCATCTGGTTCACCAGCGGCTCGGCGTAGCGGCTGATCCATCGGTCGGCGATGAGCCGGATGGGGACCGGGTTGAGGAAGTGGAGCTTGCGGCGGCCGTCGCGGCGCGTGGTGACGAGGTGCGCATCCTCGAGCACGCGCAGGTGCTTCATGACGCCGAAACGGGTCATCTCCGGGAGCGCCGCCTCCAGCTCGCCGAGCGCCTGGCCATCGCGCTCCCTGAGCCGGTCGAGCAGCATGCGCCGATGCGGATCAGCGAGCGCCCGGAAGACCGGTTCCAGATCTTCCACGCCGATGAGAATATGTGACTCGTTAGTCACATGTCAACGGGCGACCGACTGTTCGTGCGCTGGCAAGAGCGGCCACTTCTTGCCCGATCTGTATCGCCGGTGGGAAAAATGGCCAGGCTGGACGCCTCTGCTTGGCCGTTCGTAGTCCCTCGCTGGGACGAACGGGCACTTCTTGGCCGATCCGCCCCGCGGCGGGCTAACGCATCGGCACGCCGCCCCCGATCAGACGAAGCGCAGGCCTTCAGCCTCCGGTTCGTCGAGGCTGCGGGCACAGGTCGGGCACCACAGGCGCGCCTCGACCGGCGTCCCGCACAGCGAGTGGCGCATCGGCTCTGCGGTGGCGGACCCGCGCGAGCCCCAGTCGGCCAGGAGGCGAAGCACGCCGGCCAGCTCGTGGCCCTCATCGGTGAGGGCGTAGGTGAATCGC
>DASTTX010000195.1:0-7274 GCA_035759945.1 Candidatus Limnocylindria bacterium
AGTCTAGGCCAG
Source organism: Candidatus Limnocylindria bacterium (assembly GCA_035759945.1). Lineage (GTDB taxonomy): Bacteria > Chloroflexota > Limnocylindria > QHBO01 > QHBO01 > JACDBZ01. Next base: position 13 of record DASTTX010000195.1, read on the forward strand.
GCGGCGGTAACGTTCATCCGCTGCCGTTCGTCTGCGAGGCCACCTTGAACCCATGACGGAGAATCTGCTCGACCATGCGCCACATCCATCGGCCACTCGCGGTTGGTTTCCTGGCTTTGCTGGTGACCGGCTGCTTCGGCGGCGCCGCCAGCCCATCGGCCGGCCAGCCGTCGTTGGCTCCAGTCACGCCGTCCGCTGACGGTTCTGCCAGCGCGACACCCGTCGCCTCGGAGAGCGCGACCACCGAGCCGATCCCGAGCGAGGACCTCGGTCCGTTCACGTGCGATCTGCCGATCCACATCGACGCGACCGTCGCGCTCGCCAACCTGACCGCGACGCGCATCGGGCAGCACGACGGGTATGACCGCGTCGTGTTCGAGTTCGAGCAGGGCATCCCCGAGGTCTCGATCGAGCGTGACGCGCCGCCGTTCACCGAGGACGCGTCCGGCATGCCGCTCGACGTGGATGGCTCGAGCTTCCTGCGCGTCACGATGCGCGGCGGCACGGCGCAGATGGAGGACGGCAGCAGCAGCTACGACGGAGCGAGCGCATACGATCCGGAGTTCGACACCCTCACCGCGCTGGTGCGTGGGGGCGACTTCGAGGCGCAGAGCACCTGGTACGTCGGTATGACGAACGAGGCGTGCGTCCGCATCGGTGTCCTCACCGAGGGTGCGCCGCGCCTCGTCATCGACCTGGAGCACTGATCGAGCCGATGACGAGCGAGGCCGGCGTCGAGACGATCGCGGCCCGCTCGACGGCGTCGACCGCGATCCGCCACGCCGGGCGGGTCATCGTCGCCGCCGCGGCCCTTGGCCTGGCCGGACAGCTGCTGTTCTTCGACGTCGGCCTGGGAATCAATTTCCCGATCTTCGTCGGGCTGCTGCTGGCGGCGGCCTGGCGCCTCCGCCGGGAGCCACTCAACCGCCTCGACCTGTGGCTCGCGCCGGCCGCCCTGGCCTTCGCAGCCTTCGCGGCCATTCGCGCCGATGCGACGCTGGTTGCCCTCGACGTCCTGACCTCCATCACGCTCGCCGGAGCTGCGGTTGCCACCTTCGGCGGCCGGCCCGTCGTGCCGCGCCCGATTGGCACCGTGATCGGCCTGGCGCTGTCCACCATCGGCTGGATCCTGGGGGGCGCCGCCCAGGCATTCGCATCCGCCATCCGCGACCTGCCGCCACGAGGCACGGCCGGCCGCCGCACCTCCAGCGCGATGCCGGTCATCCGCGGCCTGGTGATCGCCATCCCGGTCGTGCTCGCCTTCGTCGCGCTCTTCGCGTCGGCCGATGCGATCTTCCGCCAGATCGTGGACGACCTGTTCGGCTTCGAGCTCGACCTCGGCGACATCGGCTGGCGCATGGCGCTCGCCCTGCTGCTCGCCTGGCTGGCAGCCGGGGCGCTTGCACTGGCGGCCTCCACGTCCCGCGTCGGAACCGCCGAGGAGGAGCAGAGCTCGCGCTGGCACCTGGGCATCACCGAGATCGTGATCGTCTTGGTCGCCGTGGACGTCGTCTTCGCCGCCTTCGTGGCGCTCCAGGCGGCGTACCTGTTCGGTGGCCTCGACACCATGAGCGCGGCCGGACTGACCTATTCGGACTACGCGCGCCGCGGCTTCTTCGAGCTCGTGGCGGTCACGGTCATGGCCGGTGGGCTCATCGTCATCGCCGATCGCCTGGCGCCCGAGCGCACGCGACGCGCGGTGGCTTCCGCGATGGCGCTGGCCGCGCTGACCGGCGTCGTCCTCGCATCGGCGGCGATGCGTCTCCGGCTGTACCAGGAGGCCTACGGCTGGACCGAGCTGCGGCTGTACGTGGTCGCCGCGATCGCGTTGCTGGCGGTCATGGTCGTCGCGCTGCTGATCACACTGGCAACCGACCGGGTCCGCTGGATCGGCCACGTGGTCATCGTCACCGCGCTCGTCATCGGCCTGGCGCTGAACGTCATCGGCCCGGTCCGATTCATCACCGAGCAGAACGTGGCACGCGTGCTCGACCCGAGCCTGGTGCCCGACCACGGACAGAGCGGCCTCGACGAGGCGTACCTGGTCAGTCTCGACGACGACGCCATCCCGTCCCTGCTCCGGGCCATTCCGCGGCTCAGCAATCGCTCGGCTGAGTTCCTCCGCATGGAGCTCGGCTTCCGCCTCGACGACTTGCGCCGTGACGCCGGCCTGACGGCGTGGCAGGCGTGGAACGCCGGGCGCAGCGCGGCCCGTGATGCGCTGACGAGGGCCGAGGAGCGAAGCGAGCTGCCCTAGACGACCCGGGCGCCGTCCTGGTACACCGCCTCGATCCGATCGGTCAGCGTCGCGACGTCGAGCGGATCCCCGTCGACCACCACGAGATCGGCGCGTTTGCCGGGCTCGAGCGTGCCCAGCTCGTCCTCGAGGCCCATGAGCTGCGCGGCGGACTGGGTGGTCGCCACGATCGCCTGCATCGGCGTCATGCCGCCCTCCACCATGAGCTGCAGCTCCCGCAGGTTGTTTCCATGCGGCGTCACGCCCGAGTCAGTGCCCATGGCGACCTTCACGCCGGCCTCGACGGCCTTCGCGAACGAGGCGCGATGGATCTCGGCGACCTCGTGCGCCTTCGCGACCGATGCCTCCGGGATGGCGGCGCCCGCCGCTGCCGCATCGATGACGCCGCGCGGTGCCACCAGGGTCGGCACCAGCCATGTGCCGCGCGCCAGCATCATCTCGATCGCCTCGTCGTCGAGGTAGATGCCGTGGTCGATCGAGCGGATGCCGGCGCGAATCGCGTTCTTGATGCCAGGCGTGGCCTGGGCGTGCGCCATCACCCAGATCCCGGCGGCGGTGGCCTCCTCGACGAGCACCTTGAGCTCCTCGAGCCTGAAGTGCGCGTGGGTCGGCTTGTCGCGGGGCGAGAGCACGCCGCCGGAGACGGCGACCTTGATGACGTCGGCCCCCATGCGCACCAGCTCGCGCACCTTGGCGCGCATCTCGTCCGGACCGTCGACGATCGTGTTCGGCACGCCGGGATGCGAGTCGAGGCGGAGGTTCGCGCCGGACGGCAGCCAGCCGTCGCCGTGCCCGCCGGTCTGGCTGATCATGCCGAGGCTGATCTGCATCCGAGGGCCGCGGATGAGGCCGTCCTCCACCGCCTGCTTCACCCCCAGATCCGCCCCGCCGGCGTCGCGCACGGTCGTGATGCCGATGCGAAGCGTCGCCTCGAGGTTGTGCATCGCCTGGTAGAAGCGATAGCTGAACGGCGTCTGGATGCGCCGCATGGTGTCGATGGTGCTGAAGACGACATGGGTGTGGCAGTCGAACAGCCCCGGCAGGAGCGCCTTTCCGGTGACGTCGACGCGCTCGTCACCGTCCAGCCCGGGTCCGACCTCGACGATCCGCCCGTCCTCGACGACCACATCGGCATCGGCTGGGTCGGCGCCCGTGCCGTCGACCACGCGTCCGCCTGAGAACAGGATGCGAGTCATGCGCCGAGGCTACAGCGCATCGGTCATCGGCGTAGCATCGGTCGTGCACCCCCCCGCAGGAGATCCTCATGGCCGATCAGCTCGCGCCGCCGTCCGGCGCGCTCGACACGTCCAAGACGTACACCGCGACCTTCAAGACCGACAAGGGCGACATCGCCGTCGAGCTCTTCGCCGACAAGGCACCGCGCACGGTCGAGAACTTCGTCAACCTCGCGCGCGCCGGCTTCTACGACGGCACCACCTTCCACCGCGTCATCGGCGGGTTCATGGCGCAGGGTGGCGATCCCACGGGCACCGGTACCGGCGGCCCCGGGTACCAGTTCGGTGACGAGTTCCACCCCTCGCTGCGCCACGACAGCCCCGGCATCCTGTCCATGGCCAACGCCGGGCCGGGCACGAACGGCAGCCAGTTCTTCATCACCTACGGGCCGACGCCGCACCTCGACGACCGCCACTCTGTGTTCGGCAAGGTCACCAGCGGCATGGACGTGCTGCGCGCGCTTCGCGAGCGCGATCCGCAGCGCGACCGCCAGCCCGGCGACCGGATCGACACGATCGAGATCAGCGAGTCCTGACCGACCCGCCGGCGGGCAGTGCCGCCCGCCGGCTCCCCCACGTGGGCGGTCAGGCCGCCTTCGGCGCCTCGTACAGCAGTCCGAAGGTGGTCACCGGATCCGGCGCGAAGTCCATCCGGGTGTTGCAGGCGCCGCACACGAGCTCGTCGTCCGTCTCGTCGACGGTGAAGACGACCTCGTCGCCGCACCACGCGCAGTCGAGAAGAATGTTCATGCGCCGATCCTGAACGTGACTCGTGACAACTAGCGTGTCGCAACTGGTACCAATCGGCGATGACGACGCTCGAAGCGATGGGCTAGGCTAGCCAGCGTCGGTTGCACGGCTGGGACGCCCTGCACCGATGTCCGCCGGAGCCGGTCTGGCGGGAGTACGCGCGCTCCCAGACAAAGGATTCCTTCGTCCCGTGCTGCGTGCGCGTCCCAAGCTCCGATCATCCCCCGCCGTCGCCGATTGGCGCGCCTTCGCCGCGCGCCGGTATCGGCCGTTTCGCATCCTGGCCGTGGGCCAGGGCTTCATCGGCTCGCTGACCGGCCCGGCCATCACGCTGCCGCTGCTGCTCGCGCTCGGCGCGCACCCGGCACTGGCGACCGCGGTCGCCGTTCTGCCGGCAGCGGGCACCATGGCGCAACGCTGGCTGCCCGCCATGCTCGACCGGACCGATGGCAACCTGCGCGGCATCGTCGTCCTGATGGCGACGATCGGCGAGCCGCGCGGCCTACTGCTGGCCGGTGCCGTCGCGCTGACGGCGCTCGGCTGGCTGCCGTCATGGGCCGCGATCGTGCTCATCGGGCTCATCAGCGGCGTGCTCGGCGCCCTCGGCGCCATCGCCTCCAGCCTCCAGCAGTCGTGGTACCAGATCGTGCTGCCCGAGGATCAGCGTCGCCTCGTGGCGCCGCGACTGGGCGGCATCTCGCTCGGCATCGGCTCGGTCGTCCTCCTGCCGATTGCGCTGACCATCGATGGCTTCGTGGACGCCGCCGGCCTGTGGGCCTACGCCGTCCCGTTCGGAATCGGCGGCATCGCGGGACTGGTGCCGCTCGTCGTGCTCCGGCGGCTGCCCCATCCGGGCCGCATCCGCGTGCCGCGCCAGACGCCCTGGCACGACGGCTCGCAGGATCGGCTGCGCCGGCATGGCAATGTCATGAGCATCTCGCTCCTGTCCGCCGGCCTCGCGCCCTTCCTGTCGGTCTACGCGATCAGCGTCCTGCACACCGGTGCCGGCTTCGCGATCGCCCTCAGCGCGGTGAGCTCGGCGACCCTGGTGCTGTCGTCGCTCTACGTCAGCTCGCATTTGCGCCGGGGTTCGTCGTCGCGGCTGCTGCGACGATCGTTCCTCCTGCGCGGCTGCGCGCTGCTCATCGGCGCCACGGCACACCCCATCAATCCGCTTGCGCCGGTCGTGCTCGTCTGCGTGGCGGTGCTCATGGCGGCCGGCGACACCGCGGGCCAGCTCTCGGCCAACGAGCGGCTCATGCGGCTGGCGACCGGTCCGGGGGTGCTCGCGTTCCAGTCCCATTTCGTGGTGCGCAACATCGGCGCGTACACCGGCGGCGTCGCGGCCTCGTCGATGGTCATGCTGCTGGGCGGCTACCCCGCCTTCGCCATCCTGTTCATCGCCGCGGGTGTCGGCCGTTTCGCCGCCGCCCATGCCACGGAGGTCTCGCGCTCCGCGCAGCTGGAGACCGCGGCGGCGTAGCTCGGCACCACTCGCGCAGCCGCACCTGACTTGCGCGGTTGCGCAAGTAGTGACATCATCAAGCCGATGGAAACCGTGCTCATCGACGATGCGGCGCGCTCCCGCGCGGCCGCCATCGCGCGCGCCCTGGCCGATCCGAAGCGACTCTGCGTGGTCGAGCGGCTGGCCTCCGGCGAGCAGAGCGTGAGCGACCTCTCTCGTGAGGTCGGCTGCCAGGTCCCGAACATGAGCCAGCACCTGTCGGTGCTGCGATCGGCGGGCCTCGTCACCAGCCGGCGGGAAGGAAGCACCGTGTTCTATCGGCTCGCGGACGAGCGCGTCCTCGATGCCTACAGATTGCTGCAACAGGTTGCCGGCTGAGGCCGGGCCGAGAGAAAGGACCCCCGATGTCATCGAACGTTCCTGAAGTCACCGACGCCACCTTCGAGGCCGATGTGCTGAACAGCGAGAAGCCCGTGGTCGTCGACTTCTGGGCCGAGTGGTGCGGGCCGTGCCGCATGGTCGCGCCGGAGATCGAGAAGCTTGCCGCCAAGTACGCGGGGAGCGTCGAGGTCCGCAAGCTCGACGTTGACGCCAACCCGCAGACCGCCATGCGCTACGGGATCATGAGCATCCCAACCGTCGCGATCTTCGCGCCGGGCCAGGCCCCCAAGGCCGCCGTTGGCTACCGGCCGGCTGAGGCCCTCGAGGAGGCCTTCGGCCTGTCGAGCTACGCCGGAGGCAACGGCACCACCGCCTGACCGATCCACACATCCGAAGGCGCTCGCCCCATCCCGGGGCGGGCGCCTTTGTTGTTGGCGTTGGTGACCGAGGGGCCGCTGACGTCTCTGCCACCTACCAACTGGGGTCGCCTTAGCCGGCATTGGCGCGCTGAATTTCGCCGCCGACCAACCAGCATCCGTTTTGGCGGTGATTCGGCCAACCGGACGGTCATGCGCCCGCCGTAGCCGCGGCTGGTTGGTATCGGCGAACGCCGCCGCGAAAGCCCGAGATCCCCCAGACGGCGGGACGGGCCGGATCACCGGCATACTGCACCGCCGATGCAACGCTCCATCAACGCGGTCCTGCTCGGGACGTTCACGCTGCGCCTCAGCACCGGCCTGACCGGCGCGATGCTGCTGTATTTCCTCGCCCAGCTCCCCGACTTCGGCGGGCCACGGGTCAGCGGATCGGTGGCCGGCATCATGACCGCGGCCTACTTCGCTGCGGAGCTGGTGCTGTCGCCCGCGTTCGGAGTCCTGTCCGATCGGTTCGGGGCCCATCGGCTCATGCAGGTCGGGCCGATCTTCGGCGCGGTCGCCGTGGTGGTGACGACGTTCACCACGGACCTGTGGCTGCTGGGCGGCACGCGCTGGCTGGAGGGCATGGCTGCGGCGGCGAGCATCCCGTCGATCCTCGGCTACATCGCCATCGTCACCTCCGGCCACGAGGGACTGCGCGGTCGGTCGGTAGCGCGATTCGAGGCGGCGACGATCGCCGGCCTGGGCATCGGCGCGGTGGTCGCGGGGCCGCTGTTCGAGGTGCTGGGTCGGGGCGC
>DASTTX010000196.1:0-2503 GCA_035759945.1 Candidatus Limnocylindria bacterium
GAGGCATCCAGGTCTTCAGCCGTCGTGGCCGACAGCGCGACCTCGAACACCATCGCCGCGAGGTCGCCACCACCGCCAATCTGACCCGTCGGGCCGGGCGCCGTCGTCTGCCCCACCTCGCCGGACGGCATCCGACCGTCCACCAGCCGGATCTGCTCGTCCAGGTCACCCTGGAAGCGCAGGTTCAGGAAGCCGGGCCGCTCGACGGGACGGTCCGGGACGCGCCACGTGAAGGTCTCGGCCAGGAACGAGTCGCCGGAGATGATCGACCGCACCGAGGACGGAATGCCCGCCTCGATCTCGTTCTCCGTGGCGGCGACCGCGGCCATGCCCTGGCCGTCGGACGGGATGAACGTGATGCGCCCCATCTGGAGGTTGCGCTGCGTGACGTTCGCGACGTCGGCGATCTGGTAGCGAAGGCCGGCATCGGCGACGTTGTTGAACAGGCGCGGTGCCATGGCCGCCAGCAGCGCCGTGGCGAACACCAGGAACGCCAGCAGCAGCGCCGGCAGCTGGTCGCGTCGCAGGCGGGTGACGAGCAGGCGGATGGGTGTCATCGGTCTATTCGCCGCCCGAGCGCAGGACGCCGCTGACGCGAACGCGCGCGAGCAGGTTGCCGATGACGACGACGGTGATCGCCAGGGCACCGAGCGCGACCAGGTACAGCAGGGCGTAGATGCCCCACGGAATGACGACCTCGATCGGCGGCACGGCGATGGTCGCCTCCTGGGTGAGGGTCACGAACGGCAGCACCACCCAGGCCATGATCAGACCGAGCCCCGTGCCGGCGGCGAGGCCGACGATCAGCAGGAAGGCGTTCTCCATCGACAGCCAGGCCGACAGCTGCCGATGCGAAAGGCCGATGGCCTGGAGCAGCGCGAACTCGCCAAGCCGCTCGCGCGTCGACACGGTCGCGCTGACCACGAAGCCGATGGCGGCGAAGATCACGGCCGCCAGCGCGCCGAGCGCGAGTGAGCCGATGACGCCGAGCGCGACCGGGTCGTTGAGCAGCTCGCGCCGAAGCTCCTCGTTGGCGGTCACCCGCTCCGCGGAGTACGGCGGCTGCCGCAGCTGCTCCGCGACGGCGGAGGCGCTCCCGTCGGCGACCTCCAGCCACCACTCGTCGGCGCTTGTGACCTGGCCGTTGGCGTGGTCCCACGCCGCCAGCGCCCCAAGGTCTGCGACGACGGACGGCTGCGTGGGATCGAGCGTCGGCCAGCCGGACAGCGTGCCCGTCACGACATACGTGCGCCGCGTCCCGAGCGTGCCGAGATCGATGGTGTCACCGATCGCAACGCCGGTGGCATCCACCATGGTGGTGCTGGCCAGCACCGGGATGGGGCCTGCGTCCACGGCCGCACCGGCGACGCGGATGATGCCGTCCGGACCCGCGCCGGCCTCGAGAATCGGCTGCTCGAGGGTGACGATCCCGTTATCGGGCGCGAGCGCATCGCCTTCAGTGCCGGGCGGGTCACCGACCTGGGTGCGGGTCCAGGTCAGTCCGTCGGCGGCGACCTCCTGCTCGCCAGTCTCGTCGGACGCCATGACCGACGTGATCCCGATGTCGCCGACGGCGGCCGAGCCCAGGACGTCCACCTCCAGCTCGATGCCGAGCAGCTCGATGGGATACGCAGGCCCGCCCGGTAGCTCGGCGTTCGTCAGCGGAACCTCGACGAGCTGTGCGCCTCCGCCCAATGCCACCCGCGGGCCGCTGACGCGGCTGACCAGCCCGTCCGCGTCGCGGATGACGAGCACCGGCAGGATGCCTCTTGCCTTCGGATCGAGCGGAGGCACGTCCGGAACGTCGGCGGTTTCGAGCTCACCGATGACCTCCAGCGTGAAACGATCGGGCGAGCCGCTGTAGATACTCTCCTCCGTCGCAGGGTCGCCGGTGATGTGGCCGAGCAGGCTCTCGATCGGCTCGGTGGCCAGGTCAGGCCGCAGGCTGACCAGCCCGGCCGCGGCATCGGCGTCGACGGCCAGGAGCTGGCCGTGGTCGTCGCCCACGTCGAAGGTCTCGCGCACGACCGGCATGGCGGCCTCGACCCCGTCGACCGCGCGATAGGCCCCGCCGATGGCGGTGACCGGCAGGTCCGGGAAGCCGCTGAGCTCGACGCGGACATCGGCGCCGGTGCGGTACGCGGCCTGGTCGGCCTGGGAGCGAGTCCAGGTGCTGGCGTAGGCGCCGGCGAACGTGCCCAGCGCTGCCGCGAGCATGAGCAGCAACGCGGAACGCGTGTATCGCAGCGGACGGCGCGCCACCTGGCGAGCGCCCAGCGGCGCAACCAGCCCCGGACGCCGGTGGAGGATTCGCTCGCCGATCTCCGCAGCCAACGGAACGAGCCGCAGCGCCACGATCGCGCCGGCCAGCAGGCCGATGGCGGGGGCCGCAACCAGCAGCGGATCAAGGCCGATCTCGCCACGAACCGTCTCGGTCAACGGCGCACCGTACTGCCGCAGCTGCCAGAGTCCGATGGCGGCGAGCACCACCAGCGCAAGGTCG
>DASTTX010000197.1:0-2434 GCA_035759945.1 Candidatus Limnocylindria bacterium
CCGACTCGACGATCTCGGCCAGCGTGGCCGATCCGTAGACGTCGGGCTGGCGCCGTCCCAGCGTTCCAAGGTTCGGGCCGTTGAGGAGCAGGATTCGCACGGCTCAGCGGTCCTCGCTGGCTGCATCGAACGAGCCAAGGACGCGAAGCGAGGTCGTCCGCTCGTTCAGCTCGGTCAGCGCTGCGGCCAGCGGATCGTCCACGGCGTCGCCGGCCACCTGGAGCAGGAAGCGATAGCGCCACGGACCGCTCCCAGACGGACGGGACTCGATGCGGCTGACGTTGACGCCGGCCTCGGCCAGGACGCCGAGCGCCCGGTACAGCTCACCCGGCCGGTGGCCCGTCTCGAAGGTGATGAGCGTCTCCCGCTCGCCGTGGCTCGGTGCGAGCGCACCCGTGGCCAATGGCGAAGTCTCGCGATCGCGTGCCAGGACGGCGAAGCGGGTCATGTTATGCGACGCATCGGCGATATCGGGCGCCGCGATGTCGAGCCCGTAGCGGTCCGCCGCGCGGGCGGATGCGATCGCCGCTCCGTGGCGGTCGCCACTGAGCGCCAGCTCGCGCGCCGCACCGGCGGTATCGGCGGCCGGCACCAGCTGCCACCCGTGCGACGACAGGAACCGTTCGCACTGCGCGAGCGCCTGCCAGTGACTGCTGACGCGCTCGACGTCATCGAGCGCAACGCCGGGCAGCACCAGCAGCTGGTGGCGAATCGGCAGCAGCAGCTCGCCGATGACCAGCAACGACCCGTCCGCCAGGGCATCCAGGGCGTCGCCGACCGTGCCCGCCAGGGAGTTCTCGAGCGGGAGCACGCCCGCATCGGCCGATCCGCCTTCGACGGCCGCGCAGACCGACGAGAAGGTCGGCATCGGCGCCGGCGTGACCGCATCGCCGAAGTAGCCGATGACGGCCTCCTCGCCGAAGGCGCCGGGCTCACCCTGGTAGGCAATGCTGGTCATGCGGCGATGGTCTCGAGCGCCGCATCGATCTCGTCGTCGGTGACGTCGTCGACCTCTACCACGCTTCCGACGGACATCGGCAAGATCCATCGCTGCCGGCCGTCGCGCCGCTTCTTGTCGGCCAGCATGGCGTCGCGGACTGCAACGGCATCGAAGGTGCGGGTGATCGTGTAACCCAGCGTCATCAGCACCTGGTCCAGCCGGGCGGCGAGATCGGTCTCCGCGCCGCGTCGCGCCGCAATCGCCGCGACGGCTCGCATCCCGAGCGCGACGGCAGCCCCATGGCGCAGCCGGTATCGGCTTTCGACCTCGAGCGCATGGCCGATGGTGTGACCGAGGTTCAACGTTCGCCGTTCACCGGCCTCGAACGGGTCTCGTCCACAGACCGCCAGCTTCAGCCTCGCGCTGCGCTCGACGATGGCGTACCGGGCGGGCTCGTCGCCTCGCAGGGCGGCTGCACCGCGCTCCTCGATCAGCCGCCACAGCCCTGGATCGCCGATGAGCGCCGACTTGACCGACTCGGCCATGCCGTCGCGACGCGCCGCGATGGGCAGGCTTCGGAGCGCGCCGACGTCCGAATGCACGGCGACCGGCGGCCAGAAGGCCCCCGCCGCATTCTTCGCCGTTCGCAGGTCGACGCCGACCTTCCCGCCGATGGCGCTGTCGGCCTGTGCCAGCCAGGTCGTCGGGATGTGAACGAGCGGCAGGCCACGCGCGTAGAGAGCGGCCACCGTGCCGGCCAGGTCGCCGATGGTCCCGCCACCGACCGCCAGCAGGGCGGTCGCGCGCTCGATCCGTTGCTCGGCCAGCCACTCGAGCAGTCGGGCGACGTTTGAGAGCCGCTTCGACCCCTCGCCGGCCCGGATCGCGAGACATGCGTGCGGATGCAGTGAGCCGATGAGGTCGGGCGCCGCCTTCAGCAGCCGTCGATCGACGATCGCCACGCCGTCGACGTCATCCAGCGCGAGGTCGACACCCATGACGACGCGGGCCGTCAACGGCCCGGTGGGATGGCGGCGCGGGACCTCGGCGTCGTAGAGACGGCGGCTGGCGGGCGGTCGGCGCTCATCGAGGACGGCGGCCGCCACCGCGTCCGGGCTGCCCGAGGCGTCAACACGCGCATCCGCGGCGCGGTACGCCGACGCGCGTTCGTCGAGCGCCGCGGTCAGCCGTCCTGCCTCGTACGGCTGAAACGTCGGCCGGGGGACGGGGTCTGCGGCCAGCCGGTCAACCAGCAGCTCGACCGGTGCGTCGAGCCATGTGACGCTGCCGTGGTGCCACAGCGCCCATCGATTGAGTGGGTCGAGCACCGCGCCGCCACCGGCCGCGATCACAGCGCCGTCGATCCTGCACGCCGCCGCCACCGCATCGGCTTCAACGGCGCGGAACGCTGGCTCGCCGTGGCGCTCGAGGTAGGCCGGCACCGGCATGCCGAGCCGTTGCGCGACCAGCTCATCGGTGTCGACGAAGGGGCGG
>DASTTX010000198.1:0-31817 GCA_035759945.1 Candidatus Limnocylindria bacterium
ATGACGCTCTCGATCACGTTACGCATCGGCTGTCACCGAGCGGGGCTGCGACCGGTCGCCGCCGTTGTCGCTGGCGGCGCGGCGCTGCTCGACCAGGCCAGTGAACACCTCGTCGAACGTCGGCTGGTGCTCCTCGATGCCAACAACGTCGACGCCGGCGCTGCGTAGCGTGTCGATAATCGTGGTGGTGAGGGTCGCGGCATCCGAGACGGTCGCCATCAGCTGGCGCGGCGCCGTCTGCCGCACGCTCTCGACCCCCGCGACGGAAGCAAGCATCTCCGGGTCCACGGCGCGAGCCGTGTTGATCTCGAGCACGTCCCCGCCGAAGACCATCTGGCGCAGCGCCTCGGGAGTGTCGTGCGCGACGAGCGCCCCGTCGACGATGAGGGCCACCTGGTCGCAGTACTCGGCCTCTGCGACGTACTGCGTCGTCACCACCAGCGTCCGCCCCTCATCGCGCAGGCGACGAAGCTCGTCCCAGATCGACTGTCGCAGGAGGGGGTCGATCCCGGCCGTCGGCTCGTCGACGAAGAGGACCTCGGGACCGTGGACGAGGGCGCAGGCCAGCTCGAGCCGGCGCTGCATGCCGCCCGACAGGTCGCGGGCCAGCTTGTGGCGCGCGTCCCACAGGTCGACCACCTCGAGCGCGCGGCGTATGAGCCGCCGTCGCCGGAACGGGCCGATGCCGTACAGGGCGGCCACGAAGCCGACGTTCTCCTGCGCCGACAGGTCCTCGTACAGGCTGAACAGCTGTGGCATGTAGGCGATCCGCCGACGCGTTCGTCGCCGGAAGTGCATCGGGTCCTCGCCGAGGACGTTGATCTCCCCGCTCGTCCGTCCCAGTGTGCCGGTCAGCATCCGAATGGTCGTGGTCTTTCCCGAGCCGCTCGGACCGACGACGCCGAGGATCGTGCCGGGGAGGACCTCGAAGGTCAGGTCGTCCACCGCGATCCGATCGTCGAAGGCACGGCTCAGCCCGCTGGCGGCGATGATCGGCTCGACAGCGGGTGTGGCTCGGACAGGGGTCTCGGCGGTCACGCGCCAGCCCAAAGCAAGCGGCGTGCCCGCCAGGCGAACAAGCGCTTGCTCAGCCCGTGGTGCGGCGGCCCACCATGGTGCGCAGGCGGTCCGCGTCGCGGAACGCATGCCCGCCGATGTCGTTGTTGAAGTACGCCCACACCGGCAGTCCGGCGTCCGCCCAGTCGACCATGCGCGCGGCCCATGCCGACAGCCGCTGCGACGGATAGCGGCCCCCGTAGCGCTGCCCCGACCCGTGGAAGCGGACGTACACGATCGGCCCGATCGCCGTCGGTGGCGGCGTCGATCCGGCCATGTCGTGCAGGCACAGCGCCACGCCGGCGTCAGCGAGCAGCGCGAACGTCATCGGCCCGTACCAGCGCCGGTCACGGAACTCGATCGCCTGCGGCCGGTCCGGCACGGCGGCCAGAAAGTCGGCCAACCGGCGGCGGTTGGGTCGCCAGCGCGGCGGCAGCTGGTAGAGCACGGGCCCCAGGTGCTCGCCCAGCCGCCGCGCGCGGCTCCAGAAGCGGTCCAGCGGCTCGGCCGGCTCGCGCAGGCGCTTCAGGTGGGTGAGGTATCGGCTGGCCTTCACCGCGAAGTGGAAGTCGGCCGGGACGCGCCGGCCCCATGCCTCGAACACGTCGCCGGTCGGGAGGCGGTAGAAGGGGTTGTTGAGCTCGACCGTGTCGAATTCCTCGCTGTAGCGCTCGAGCCATCGGCTTCGTGGAAGGCCCACCGGATAGAAGTCGCCCGCCCAATCGCGGTACTCCCAGCCGGAGGTGCCGATCCGGATCGGTGCGCGCATCGGTCGGCATCAGGCACGCGGTATGCCACTTCATCGAGCATTCGCACAGGAGAAGCACCATGGCCGAGCTCGACGCCGAGGATCGGGACGACCTGAGGAAGGACCAGTTCGCGTACGTCGACCGCGAGGGAGGCGAGCACCTGCCGATCAACGACGAGTCGCACGTGCGCAACGCGATCTCCCGCTGGAACCAGACCGACTTCGAGAGCAAGACCGCCAAGGAGGAGGCCCGCAAGAAGATCCTGCGTGCCGCCGAGAAGTACGACATCGACGTCGACGAGGACGCGAAGGTCAAGCAGCCGGTCGGCTGAGGGAGGCGCATGCGAGCGATCTGGAAGGGGGCGATCAGCTTCGGGATGGTCACCATCCCGGTGAAGCTCTACACCGCGACCGAGTCGAAGGACGTGCGCCTTCGAATGCTGTGCAAGAAGCACGAGGCGCCGATCGAGGAGAAGCGCGTCTGCACCGACGGTGGCGAGGAGCTCGCCTGGGACGACCTGGTCCGCGGGTTCGAGGTGAGCAAGAACGAGTTCGTCGTCCTGGAGCCCGAGGAGATCGAGGCCGCAAAGCCGGAGTCGAGCACGACGATCGACATCGGCGACTTCGTCGAGGCCTCCGAGATCGACCCGATCTACTTCGAGAAGACGTACTTCCTCGAGCCGACCGACGTCGGCGCCAAGCCGTTCAGCCTGCTGAAGCAGGCGCTGGAGGAGACCGATCGTGTCGCGATCGCCCGGGTCACGATCCGCACGCGCGAGCGCCTGGCCACCATGCGCACGTACGAGGACACCCTCACCCTCGAGACGATGTACTGGCCCGACGAGATCCGCTCGACCGGCTCTCTTGACCTACCCGAGGGGGCCGACGCCAAGGTGCGGGCCAAGGAGCTCGACATGGCGCGCTCGCTGGTCGAGAGCCTGGCCGACAGGTTCCGACCGGAGTCATACGCGGATGAGTACCGCACCGCCCTCGAAGAGCTCATCGAGCAGAAGATGCGCGGCGAGACGAAGAGGTCGAAGCGACGAAAGCCCGAACCCAGGGTCATCGACCTGATGGATGCCCTGCGCGCGAGCGTCGAGCAGGCGAAGGGCGACCGTAAGGCCAGCGAAAAGAAGCCGGCGCGCAAGAAGGCAGCGAAGAAGCGCGCCGCCTGAGCTAGAGGTGCTCCTCGTGGTCGGCGAGATCGTCACCGCCGATGCGCGGCTCGCGCTCGGGCGGCGCATCAGCGCGGCCCTCCGGCCCGCCGACCTCCAGCTCGCCACTCGGATCGCCTATGTCGCTTTGCTGCGCCGCCTGCGCGCGTGTCACGTCGGCGTGGTGCACCGGGTCCGAGGCCTCGCGCCACTCGCCCGGCTCGAAGTCACGCTGGATCTCGTCGGGGGTGAGATCGCCGGTGGCGCCAGTCAGGCCGCCACTCGACGATCCTCGTTCGGTCACCGCTGTGCCCCTGCCTCGACCTCACCGCGCCACGCGCCCGTCTCTGAGCCGCGACCCTCGATGAACTCCTTGAAGCGCTCGAGGTCGCCCTTGACCCGGCGGTCCAGGAAGCCGAGCGCGGTCCCGACGTTCTCGACGAGGCCTTCCGGATCGGCGTCCATCTGTAGCGTGACGCGAGTCGTCTCGTCGTCGATGCGGTGGAACGTCACGACGCCGGCGTTCTCGGCGCCGCTCGTGGCACGCCACGCAACGCGCTCGTCGGGATGCTGCTCGGTGATCTCGGCGTCCCACTCCTTCTCGGCGCCGGCGACCTCGGCGACCCAGTGCATGTGGGTGTCATCGGTCTGTGTGACCGACTTGACTCCTTCCATGAACTCGGGGAACGCCTCGAACTGTGTCCACTGGTTGTAGGCGGTGCTCACCGGCACCTTGACGTCAATGCTGTCGACGACGGAAGCCATCTGATCGGTTCCTCCAGGTTTGCTCTTGGGTTGGGGCCTTAGGGAGCCCACAGGTTGCAAGGCCCGCGCCAACCCGCCGGTGGGACGGACGCGGCACACGCAATGCATCGGCTCCCGCACACGCCGGCCGGTCGTCGTCTGACGGCTGGTCGTTCGTATACTCGCCTCCGTGCCCCGCAGCCTCGACCGGCTGCTTCGTCGCGCTCACCGGAGGATGCGTGTCCCGCTCCATCACGGCTCGCCGTCTCGCCGCCGGACTCTTCGCGCTGGGTCTGCTCGCCTCGCTGCCGATGGAGGCAAGCGCGCACGCCGAGGTCGTCGAGTCGAACCCGGCAGCGAACGCGGCGCTCATCGAGGCGCCCGACGCGCTGACCATCACCTTCAGCGAGCCGATCGACCCCCAGACCTCGGTCATCCAGGTGCTGGATGCGCAGCAGCGCCCGATCGCGGGAGTCGGCGAGCCGAGCCTGACCGATGGCGGTCGAACGGCGACCCTTTCGCTCCCCGAGCTGGACCCCGACGTCTACACCGTCAGCTACCAGGTCGTCTCGAAGACCGATGGCCACGCCACCGCCGGCTTCTACGCCTTCCTCATCGACCCGTCCGGCGCGGCTCCCCCACCAACCGACTCCGCCAGCTCGAGCTCCCCGTCGGTCGACCCGCTCACGGTCGCGGCCCGATGGCTCGCGCTGACGATGTTCCTTCTGGCGCTCGGAAGCGTCGCCATGTGGTGGAACGCCGGCTCGGCCGCCGGCGCCGCGGACCCGCCATGGGCGCTGATCGGCGGAGCTGGCCTCGCGGCATCGGCCGGCGTGGTGGGCTATCTGCTCCTCGCCGCGCGACCGATCGCGGGCGCCGCCGGCACCGGCATTCCGCTAGACCCGGCCGCGGCGTTCGGCTGGACGGCCTTCGCCATCGCCATGCGAGTCGCCGTGCTGGCCGGCGTGGCCGCCGCGGCGCTCGCGATCCTCGGCGCGAGGTTCGATGGCAGTCGGCGGCCGGTGGTTGCCGTTGCGCTCGCGCTCGCGATCGGGATGGCGGGCATGAGCCTGGCCGGCCACGCCGCGGTCGGCGGCATCGGCTTCGCCGCGCTCGACTGGCTGCACCTGGTGGCCGTCGCTGCCTGGCTCGGTGGGTTGCCGGCCGCGCTCGTCCTGGCCGCCCGGGTCGAAGGCGTTGCCTGGCGCACCGCGCTCACGGCGATCCTGCGCCGCCACGGCCGGCTCGCCCTCGTTGCGGCCCCCGTCGTCGCGCTCAGCGGCATCGCCAACTCGCCGATCGTGCTCGGCAGCGGCCGGGATCTCGTGGCCAGCGACTACGGGAACCTGCTCGTCGCGAAAGCCGGGCTGCTCGCGGTGGCGCTGGGCATCGGAGCGGTGAACCACCTCGCGCTCCGCGGGCGAGGTCGCGCCGCCGTCGTCGGGCTGGTCAGCGCGGAGATCGTGGTCGGAGTGCTCGCCATCACGGCAGCGGCAACCATGGTCACGATCCAGCCGGCCTCACAGCGCCAACCCGAGCTCGCGACGACGCCCGTCAACCCCGCCCACTTCTTCGGGGAGCTCGCCGGCGCCCGCGTTCACGTCGCCGTCAGCGTGCCCGCGCCCGGCGACCAGGCGTATCGGGTCATCCTCACCGATCCCGATACTGGCGGCCCACCGAAGGATCTCCAGAAGGTGTTCCTGCAGCTGACCCCGCCGTCGGGCAGCGACCTTCCACCGGAGCGAATCGAGCTCGAGCTCCAGCCCGATCCCCTCGGTGGGCTGTATTCCGCCAACGGCGCGTACACGCCGATCGAGGGCGACTGGGGAATGGACGTCATCGTTCGACGCCAGGGGCTGCGTGACGAGTCGATCGGCTTCGTGCTGGCGGTGAGCTCGCCTGGCGCACCGGAGCTCGGGCCGCCGCCCGACACCGGCGTTGGCGTCCCGGCCCCGATCGCGGCGGCCTGGTCGATGCTCCCGCCGGGTCCGACTGGCTGGCTGCCGGCGATGGTGGCGCTCGCGGGGCTGGTCGGCGCCGGCTGGCTGCGGCCGGGCGCTCGTCGCGCGGTCCTGCGCGGGGCGCTTGCCACGCTCGCCGTGGCGGCGGTGCTCACAGTCGGGAGCAGGACGCTGGTCGACGCGGCGAATGCCCCCAGCGCCCGGGACCTCGCCGCTCAGCCACCGGCGACCGATTCGCCGGACCTGGCGCGCGGCGGGGCCGTGTATCGGGCCAACTGCTCGAGCTGCCACGGCCTGGACGCGCGCGGAGACGGAGCGGTGGCAACTCAGCCGGTCGCCGGCTCCCTGCTGGATGCGGTGCGCGCCACCTCCGACGCCGAGCTGTCGTACCGTATTGCCTATGGCGTCGCCGGCACGCCGATGCCGTCGTTCGCCGGCCTTCTCACGCCCGATGAGCGCGCCGACCTGATCGCCTACCTGCACGACCTGGCGCGATGAATGGAAACCGAACCAGGAGCCTCAACTTGCCGCGTCCCCGATTCGTCCTCGCCCCGTTCGCCGCTCTGCTGCTCGCCGCGCTGCCAGCGGCAGCGTTGGCCCATGCCGAGGTGGTATCGAGCCAGCCGGCAGCCGACGAGGTGCTCGATACCCCACCCAGCAGCGTGGTCGTCACCTTCGACTCTGAGCTCGATCCGGACACGAGCGAGATCGTGGTGGCCGACGCCGATGGAACCATCGTCGGCGAGGGCGGGGTGGACCTCGATGTTGCCGATCGCAATGTCCTGCGAGCGGCCGCGTCCATGACCGGCGATGGCGAGTACCACGTCACGTGGTCCGCCGGCTCGATCGACGGCCACGTCGGGTCCGGTGAATTCGCGTTCCGGGTCGGCCCGGAGCCGACGGCTGGGGTTGCCAACACCGCCCTCCCGGTACCGGGGTCCGGCACGGCCGCCGTCGGCGCGCTGCTGCTGCTGGTGGCGCTCGCCCTCGCCGTGCGCGAGCTTCGACGCGCGTCCCGATGAGGCGCGTTCTGACGCTCCTCGCGGCGGTCGCCCTGACCGCCTGCGTCAACCAGAGCCGCCCCGAAACGTGCGATGAGCCGTCCGCGACGCTGGAGCTGACACTGACGGGGCAGTCGCTCTCGCCGACCGACCCCGCCGTGTGCCAGGACCAGAAGGTGACCCTCGTCGTCCACTCCCAGGTCGACGGCACGCTGCACATCCACGGATACGACGAGGCGGTGCCCGCGACGGAGGTCACGGACGGCGAGGACCTGCGCCTCGAGTTCACCGCCAGGCGCACCGGCCAGTTCTCGATCGAGCTGCACACCGATGCGGCGCCGCAGGGAGTGGCGGTCGGAATCTTCACGGTCCATGACCGGTAGCGGGCGGCTGCGAGCCGCTGCGCTCGCGGCGGCCTGCCTCGCGCTGTTCCCGGGCGTCGTGTCGGCGCACGCCATCGGCGGCACGTTCCAGCTTCCGGTGCCCCTGTGGCTGTACCTGCTCGGTGCGGCGATTGCCGTCGGGGCTTCGTTCGTCGTCACATCGCTGGTCACGCGTGCCGGCCGCCGGTCGTACGCGACGCGTCCGGTGCCGGATTCGCTGGCCCGAGCCACGCGCTCGATCCTTCGCATGGTGGGGCTGGCGTGGTGGTACGGCGCGATCGTCGTCGCCTTCGTGGTCGGCGACATCTCGCCGCTGCCCGGCGTGCTGTTCTGGATCGGCATCTGGGTCGGCCTCCCGATCACCGCCGCCCTCATCGGCAACGCCTGGCCCTCGCTCAGCCCATTCCGGACGACCTTCGCCGGAATCGAATGGCTGGCACAGCGCCTCGGGGCACGCCGCGTCGACCTGGGAATCGCCTATCCGCCGGGACTGGCGCGCTGGCCGGCCGTGGCGCTCCTCGCCGCGGGCGTGTGGGCAGAGCTGATCCTCCCCGCCAGCGACGCTGCGCTCACCGTCGGGCTGCTCCTCACGGCGTACACGGTGCTGACGCTGGCTGGCATGGTCGCCTTCGGCCAGATCGCCTGGCTGCGCAATGCCGAGCTGTTCGAGGTTGAGCTGGCATGGTTTGGACACATCGGCCCGATCGGTCGCCGATCCTCCAGCGCTGCGCTGTGCGAGGGCTGCGGCGAGGAGTGCAGCGTCGAGCGCTGCGTCGACTGCCCCGAGTGCTCGACAGCAGCCGAGGACGGCGAGCGCAGCCCGGTCCTGCGCCCCTGGATCGTCGGCCTCACCGACGTCGTGCGCGCCGGCTGGTCGGACGCCGTATTCATCATCCTCGTCCTGGCGGGCGTCACCTACGACGGCCTGCGTGAGACGGCATTCGGTGCGGCGCTGCTCGGATGGCTCCTGCCGCTCATCACCGGGGCCTTCGGCATCACCCTCACCGCGTTCCTGCTCGTCGACACCGTGGCCTTCGCGCTCGTCGTTGCGGCCTTCCTGGCCGCCTTCGGCTCGGTCCTCTGGCTGACCGGCCGCATCGGCGCATCCACGGTGGCGCCACCCGGCGTCTACGCCGCCACGCTCCTGCCGATCGCGGCCGGCTACCTCATCGCCCATTACCTCACGCTGGTCATCCAGGGTGCGGTGTGGTTGCCGTCGCTGCTGGTGGACCCGCTCATGAGCCTGGCGCCCGAGCTCGACTGGATCCCGGTCGCGCTGGTCTGGTACCTCAGCGTCGCGGCCATCGTCGGCGGGCACGTGGCGGGCATCGTGCTGGCGCACCGGCTCGCCATGCGCGACACGCCGCGGCGGGCAACCATCGCGGGCCTGCCGATGGTCGCGCTGATGATCGGCTATACCGTGCTGAGCCTCTGGATCATCGCCCAGCCGATCGTGATCGAGCCCGGGCTGACGCCGGTGACCGGCCTCCGCTAGGCTCGGCGCCGTGACCGACGTCAGCATCGCGCTCGCCATCGCGGCGGGCGCATTGAGCTTCCTCTCGCCCTGCGTCCTCGCGCTGCTGCCGGTCTATCTCGCCTTCCTCGGCGAGGCCGCCGTTGCACCGACCGCGGTGGGCTCATCGGCGGCGGTCGCCTCACGCGGCAGCGTCCTGCCACAGGCGCTCCTGTTCGTCATCGGCTTCAGCGTGCTGTTCGTGGTGGTCGGCACCTCCATCGGCCTTTTCGGGGCCCCGCTGTTCCGCATCCCGGTCGCGCGCCAGGCGGCGGGCATCGCGGTGATCGCGCTGGGCATCGTGAGCACCGGGGCATTCGGACCGATCCTCGACCGATTCCGGATCGGGCTCGACCCCGCGGCCCTGCCAACCGCGCGCTCGGTGCGCGCGCTGGCGCTCGGCGCGTTCGTCGCCATCGGCTGGACGCCGTGCATCGGCCCTGTCCTGGGGGCAATCCTGACCATGGGCGCGTCGAGCGGCTCGACGCCGGTCGTCGCCCTGCTGCTGGCGGCCTACTCGATCGGCCTGGCGATCCCGTTCCTGGTGGCGGCCCTCGCCTTTCCGCACCTTCGGCCAGTGGTCGAGCTCCTGCGGCGCCACCACCGGGTGGTTCAGGTGGTCAGCGGGTTACTGATCGTGCTGATCGGCGTCCTGATCTTCCTGAATGCCTTCGAGCGGCTCGCGTCGCTCTTCACCTTCGTGCTCTAGGTGCCCTCCGGCGTCGCCGGCGTCACGTCTGGCTCGCCCTGCTCCTCCAGCGCGAACCGATACACCAGCGCGGCAACGGCAGCGCCGAGCAGCGGACCGATCCAGTACACGTACCAGTCGGCGAAGGTGCCCGATGACGCCGCGGGACCGAACCAGCGGGCCGGATTCATGGCGGCGCCGGTCAGCGGGCCACCCATCAGGACGTCGGCCGTCACGGCGAGGCCGATGGCGAAGCCGCCCACCTTCGGCGCGCGCGGATCGATGGCGGTGCCGAACACGGCGAGGACCAGAACAACGGTCAGGATGGCCTCGACGATGATGGCGCCCGTGACGCCGATCGCCGGATCCACGGCGGGCGTGCCGGTCGCCACCGGCTGCCAGGATGCAACGTTGAAGACCGCCTGCAGCGCCAGGCCGGCGAGGAGCGCACCGACCAGCTGGACGACCACGTAGAGCCCCGCGCGCACCGGCTCGATGCGCCCGGTGATCCACACGCCGAAGGTGACCGCGGGGTTGAAGTGTCCGCCCGAGATCGGCCCGAGCGCAGAGATCAGGACGGCGAGCGCCAGGCCGTGCGCGAGCGCGACGCCCACGAGCCCGCCGGCATCGCCTCCCTGCAGATGCGAGCCGAGCACGACCGAGCCGGCGCCGATGAAGACGAACAGGAAGGTGCCGATGGCCTCGGCGACGAGGACGGCGGTCAGGCGCGGGGGCATCGGTCTACCTCGCTCACATGAAGGTCTTGATGAGGCCTACCACGATTACCGCGTAGAACATTGACGGGACGAATGCTCGGCGTCCCGCGGGCATCATACGGAATAGGGATTCAGGCCGCGTCGGTGCGCGGCAATGGCGCCCGCGGAGGGATTCGAACCCCCGACGCCCGCCTTAGGACGGCGGCGCTCTATCCACTGAGCTACGCGGGCGGCGCGGCGCCAAGGGTACCGTAAGATGCGGCGCATGCCGCGTCCGACTCTCTATGTCCGCGAGGGATGCCACCTCTGCGAGGACGCCAGCGTCCTCCTCGACGATATGCTCGGAACCGATGGCTGGGACGCGGTCGAGATCGATACCGATGACGACCTCCTCGTCCGCTACGCGCACCGCATCCCGGTGCTCGTGGTGGACGGCAAGGAGCGGGCGGAGCTGATCATCACGCGCCCCGACGTCGAGGCCGCCCTGGCGCGATGATCCGCAGCGCGCTCCTCCGCCGGCGCGGCAGCCTTCTCTGGCTGGGGCTGATCGTGGTGCTGGCGCTGGCCCTCGGCTGGCTGGCGCTCATTCCCCTGCTGCGCGCCCCGACCGACGGAAGCGTCGGCACCCTGGTCGGGCGCCCGGCCCCCGATCTGGTCGCAGCGGACCTCGACGGCGCCCGCTGGTCGCTCGACTCGCTGGACGGCGCCGACGGCCGTGTGGTCTGGGTGAACTTCTGGGCCACCAGCTGCGAGCCGTGCCGGACCGAGATGCCGGCCATGCAACGCCTGGCCGAAGTCCACGCCGATGACCTGCTCATCCTCGGCGTCGATTGGGGCGAGGAGGCATCGGCGGTGGCGGACTTCGCGGACCGCTACGGCGTGACGTACCCGATCCTGCTGGACCCGGGTCTCGACAACTACTACCGCTGGGCCGGCACCGATGGGCTGCCGCGCCACTATTTCATCGCCGACGGGACCGTCGTGCGCGAGGTGATCGGTCCGCTCGATCCGGCGCGGATGGTCGCCATGCTCGATGAGCTCGGGGTGTCTCGCTAGATCGAGTCCGATGCACCGGAAGGCGCCCTCGCGCGCGATTCCCACGATGCATCGAGGGCCGATGAGCGTGAGCCCAGCCGGGGCGCGCGGGTCTCGCCCGCCACGACTCGATGGAGCGCGGAAATACAGCGCGAGATGCGCCTGGTGTGGAATGGACTCGATGTGTCGAGACAACGAAACGCCCCCGGCGTTGCCGGGGGCGTTGGAGCTGCGTTGGAGAAGCGTCAGCCGACGACGACCGTCCCGCTCATATCGGGATGCACGTCACAGTGGAAGTAGTACTCCCCCGCCTCCTGCGCCGGGACCTCGATCGTCACGGTCTCGCCCTGGTTGATGATGTCGCCCTGCACGATCGCATCGCCATCCTTCTCGGTGTAGATGCTGATGTTGTGCGGCGCCGAGTCGTTGTTCACGAGCGTGATGGTGAATGCCTCGCCGGCCGGGGCCTCGATGGTGGTCGCATCGAAGGCGAGGTCGGCGGCGGTGATGGTCACCTCGCCGTTGCTGACGGTTGCGGTTCCGCCGTTTCCGCCGGCGGCCTGCGAGCCGACCGGTGCCTCGCTGGCCGGGGTGCTCGAGCCGTCGTCGCTCGAGCACGCCACGAGCGCGACGGCAAGGAGCGTGGTCAGTCCGATCGCGGCTGCGCGGCGCAGCCCGAAGAATCGAAGGTTCATGAAGGGGTTGGTCCTTTCGACGTGGTCAGTTGATGGGCGTCGGAGGTGGCACTTGCATCTTACGTGCCCCGCCGTGTTGGGTCGAACGGCTCACTCGGCCGCGCGGTAGCCCCCTCGCTCGGTGGCCTCGATCCTGATCGGCATGGCGCCCGGATCGTGCGTGAAGTAGCACCACCAGCCCTCGCCCGCGGCACGCGCGACGAGCTCGTTGCGGACCTCGATGGCCTCGATCGGGTAGTCGTCGTACGCCGATGTCCAGCGCACCGGGATCTGCCAGCGGGTCGGAATCAGGTCACCCCAGAAGATGCCGCGGTCGGTCGGGTCGCCGGATCGACCGCCGGGACGGTCGAGGCCGATGAGCACCGCCTGCGATCCACGCGTGTGGCCGCCCGTGCGCAGGACGCGCACGCCGGACACGAGCTCGACCTCGCCATTGACCTCGGCCAGCTGGCCGGCGGCACGAACGGCGTCCAGCTGCTCGACCTCCATGATGCCCTGGACGCGCAGCTCATCGCCGTGCGCCGCTTCGGCATCGTCGCGCTGCACGACGTAGCGGGCGTTCGGAAAGAGCGGCCGTCCGGATGCGTCGACCATGCCGCCGGCGTGGTCGTAGTGCAGATGCGTGACGACAACGAAGTCGATGCTGGCCGGGTCCTCCCCGACCGCGCGCAGCGCCTCGGTCGGATCCCCACCCTCGACGCCCTTGATGTCGCGGTCCTTGTCATTCATCCGAACGCCGGTGCCGGTCTCGACGAGGATTCGCTTCCCGCCGGCCTCGATGAGCAGCAGGTTGAGGCGGCAGAGCAGCCGGCCGCGCTCATCGGTCTCGGTGAAGCGGCTCCACAGCGGCTTCGGGACCACGCCGAAGAAACCTCCGGCGTCGGGCCGGAACCACCCCGCCCGCACCACGCGCACGCTGACGCCACCGGCGAAGGAGCGCGCCTCGCCGATCTCGTGCAGCGGCGGGCTCACCTGCGCGCGACTCGGCCGCGCTCGAAGTCGGCGTGATAGCGGCTGGCGGTCGGATCGGTCTGTCCGCGGTACCGAGAGCCGATCCGTTTGTCGCCGTACGGGACCTCGGCGGCCGAGCTGAGCCGCTGGAAGCTGATCTGGCCGATCTTCATGCCGTCGTACAGCTTGATCGGCAGGTTGGCAACGTTGGACAGCTCCAGGGTCAGCGTCCCCTCCCAGCCGGGATCGACGTAGCCGGCGGTCGAGTGGATCATCAGCCCGAGCCGGCCGAGCGAGCTGCGGCCCTCGAGTCGCGCGACGAGGTCATCGGGCAGTGCGACGCGCTCGAACGTCGCGCCGAGCACGAACTCGCCGGGATGCAGCACGAAGGGCTCGTCTCCGTTGATCTCGACCAGCTCCGTCAGCTCGGGCTGCTCCACGCGGGGGTCGATCACCGCGGTGCGGTTGTTGCGGAAGACCCTGAAGCGGTTGCCCACGTGGAGGTCGACGCTCGACGGCTGGACCGCCTCGGGCAGGTATGGATCGATGACGATCCGGCCGGCCTCGATCTCGGCCCGGATGTCGCGGTCGGACAGGATCATGCGGCGCTGATCTTACCCGGGCGCACCCTCACTCGGTGCGGCCGCGGATCAGGCGATCCACCTCGCGCTGGAGCGTCTCGATGTCGTCATAGGCGTGATAGACCGATGCGAACCGGATGTAGGCCAGCTGATCGAGCTCGCGCAGCGCGTCGGTGGCCAGGCGACCGATCTCGGTCGACGCGACCTCGGCATCGCCGCGGGCGCGCAGCTGCGCCTCGATGTCGTCGACGGCGGCCTCGACGCGGTCGAGCGTCACGGGGCGCTTCTGGAGCGCCTTCAGCAGCCCTGCCCGCAGCTTGTCGCGGTCGAAGTCCTGCCGGCTGCCGTCGCGCTTGACGACGACGAGGCGAGCGCCCTCCGGCCGCTCGTAGGTCGTGAACCGGTACGAGCACGCCTCGCACTCGCGCCGGCGGCGGATGGTCGAGCCGTTCTCCAGGTCACGCGAGTCGATGACACGGGTGCCGTCGGACTCACAACGGGGACATCTCATTCAAGTACACCACTCGTGGTACCTCGAGCCACGATACCACAAGATGTAGAGGTCAACGCCGCAGTTCGCGGCCGGTCGCAGCCGTCAGCCCACGGCCTCGCGGCCGTCGGGGATGCGATCGAGCTCGCGGAGATCGACGAACGTAGCGCCGCGATGGACCAAGCGATCGATGATCTGCGGCAGGGCGCGCGGCACCACTCCCGGCCAGGGATGAAGGAGCACCACCGCGCCGTCACCGTGGGCCAGCACGCCGTCCACCACCCCGTCGCGCACCTGGGCCACCGTCGCACGCGCCCGCCACTCCTTCACCTCGAAGTGCCAGTGAACGTGGCGATAACCAAGGCCCGCGAGCATCCGGTGTTGGCGCTCATCGCCGGACCCCGAGCCGAAGGGAAGGCGGAACCAGGGGCGCGGATCGACGCCAAGGCGACGCCGGATGATGCTCTCGGCGGCGCGCACATCGGTCCTGAAGCCAGGATCGGACAGCAGCGGCATGCGCGCGTGGTAGAAGGAGTGGTTCCCCACCAGGTGGCCGTCATGCGCGATCCGTCGGGCCAGGTCGCGCTCGGCCTCGACCCACCGACCCTGGAGGAAGAACGTCGCCTGCACGCCGCGCTGGGCCAGGATGGAGACGACCGCCGCCGTCGAGCCGGCCTGGGTCGCCCGGTCGGGGTGCTCGGCGTCGAAGGTGAGAGCGACCCGCAGCGGGTCGCTCACTTCTCCACGCCGGTGATCACGATGCCGCGCATGAAGAAGCGCTGGGCCATGAAGAAGATCACCATCGGGATGATGATCGTCATGAGCGTCGCCGCCTGAACGAGTTCGGGGCTGCTGCCGTAGATGCTGTTGAACGCCGCAAGTCCCGTCGCAATGGGCTGGAGGTCCGGCTTGGAAGAGAGGTACAGCAGCGGCTCGAAGTAGAGGTTCCAGGTGTAGACGAGGTGGAATACCGCGACGGCGATGATCACCGCCCAGGACTGCGGGACGATGACCGAAGTGAGAATCCGTAGGGGCCCGGCGCCGTCGATCTTGGCGGCGTCGTCGAGCTCGCGGGGCAGCGTCATGAAGTATTGGCGGAGCAGGAAGACGTCATAAGCGTTCGCGAAGAACGCCGGGACCAACAGCGGTAACCACGTCCCGACCCATCCGAGCTTGACGAATATGGTGTACGTAGGGATCAGGGTGACCGCGGCGGGCAGGAAGATCGTCGACAGCAGGAGCAGGAAGAGCAGATTGCGGCCGGGGAACCGGAAGCGGGCGAAGCCGTATGCCACCAGGACGCACGAGAGCAGCGTGCCGATCGTCCCGACGACGGCCAGCGCGGCGGTATTGAACAGCAGGCGCGGGAAGTCGATGGTGTTCCACGCCTCGACGAAATTGCCCCACTTCGGGGCGAACTGCCACGACCGATCGAGCGCTCGCCACGAACCATCCCAGGTGATCAGGCCGGCCCCTGGATCGGCCGGGTCGAGGAACTCGCTCTGCTGTCGGCCGGGAGTGACGAGCGCCAGATCCTTCGTCTCACCGCCCGGGAGCGGAACGTGATAGACCTCGTACGTCTCTCCCTGATACTCGAACGTCGCCTGATCGGCCGGCCAGAGTGGTGAGCTCGCCTGCGTGATCTGGTCGGTCGACTTCAATGCCGTGGTGACTGTGCGAAGCATCGGCGACAGGAATGCCGCGAGGACGACCACGGCGAAGAACGTCACTCCGAACGAGCGAAAGGTGGCCGCGCGGTCTCGTGGGCGCTGTCGCGCCTCCTCGGCGTCGAGGGCCGGAAGCGGCGGCGCGCCGACGAGCTCGGTCTGGGTGGCCATCTACTTCGTCTCCCCGGCGTAGTAGACCCAGAAGCGTGCACTCCAGAACAGGACGAGCGTGATCGCCAGGATGATGACGAAGAGCACCCAGGCCAGCGTCGCGCCAAACGACATGTCCTGGAAGGTGAAGAACGTCTTGTACAGGTAGATGTTGAAGAAGTACGTCGTCCCGGCGGGCCGCCCGTCGCCCTGGTAGAGGACCAGCGGAACGAGGAAGTACTGGAGCACGCCGACGACTCCCAGCGTGAGGGAGTAGAAGATGACTGGCGACATCAGCGGCAGCGTCACGTTGCGCAGCTGGCCCCAGTAGCCGGCGCCGTCGACGCGAGCTGCGTCGTACAGCTCGGTCGGCACGTTCTGCAGCCCCGCAAGGTTGATGATGATCGCGCTGCCGATCCCCCACAGGCCGACCATGACGAGCGCCGGATACACCCAGGACGGATCGTTAAGCCAGTTCGGGCCCTGGATGCCGAAGAAGCTCAGCGTGCCGTTGATCCAGCCTGCCTCCGGGTTCAGCATCCCGGACCACGCGAAGATCGCGGCAACGAACGGGATGACGAAGGGCATGAAGAAGAGTGTCTGGAAGTACCGGGTGCCCCGCAGCGACTTGCTGTTGAGCAAGAGTGCCAGCGCGAACGGGAGGATGAGCCCGACCGGCAGCGCGACGAGCGCGAACTTGAACGTCACCGCCAGCGCGTCCCATGCACGCTGATCTCTCAGCAGATGGACGTAGTTGTCGAATCCGACGAACCGAAGCGGCTGCTGTTGATTGAGGTTGATGTTGGTGAAGGTGAAGACGAGCGTCGCCACCATCGGCACGAGGGTCAGCAGGAGAAAGCCGATGAACCACGGCGAGATGAAGAGCAGGCCCCAGAGCGCCTCCCGCCGTCCAAGACTGAAGCGCGGCGGCTCCTCCTGGGTCAGCGCTCCCGACTCCATGTCGACGATCGCCATGCCGTCCCTCCGGTGAGAGCGGGCCCGCCCGTGCACTGATGACGGACGGACCCGCGTCAGACTTACTCCGATCGATCGAAGATCGTTTGAAGCTCCTCCTGGAATGACGCTATCTCGGCATCGACGTCGAGCCCATCGGTGCTTCGCAGCGTGTCCCAGAACGTGACGATTGCGTCGAAGGCCTCCTTGTAGCTCGGTGTGTATGCCTCGAAGCTGGGGTTGTCCGGATACGCCATGGAGTCCTTGGCGACCTGCCAATCGACTCCCTGGGAATAGGTCTCGTCCAGCCCGGCGAAGAACGCGTCCTGATCGTCCGGGTTCGCGGGCATCGCGCCGTAGACCTGGAGCAGGTCGGCGGACGCATCGGTGACGAGGTAGCTGAGGACCTCGAATGCCTCCTCGGGATGTTCGGTGTCCTTCCAGATGCGGAAGGTATCCGCGTTGAAGTTCGAGGTGGCGGTGCCGTTGTTCTCCGGGACGGCGGCGAGATCCCAGTCATCCCCGGCGTCGCCGATGCAGCACGTGTACCACAGGTGGGTGAGCGCCATGGCCACCTTGCCCGAGTTCATCACGTTGCCATTCCCCTGTTCGGGGGCATCGCGCTGGGCGAGGTTCATGATGGTGTGGTCCGTCCAGATGCCGTTATAGAGCCACTTCCAGGCATCGGCCCAGTGCTCCGGAATCTGCGCGGTGGTGCCATCGTCGGCGGTCAGGCTGCCCGAGCCGAAATACGATCCGGCGGCGCGCAGGTCCTGGTACTGCGGCTCATAGCCCCACTGCACGATGTTCTCGGGGTCGAAGTCGGGGCTGTTCGCATCATTTCCGTTCACGTCGACCGTCAGCCGCCTGGCCAGTTCGGCCAGCGTCTCGAAGTCCCAGGGGACTTCCTCGCCATCGAGCACGTACGGCTGGCCGTACTCGTGCGGCGGCTCTTCGAGGCCCGCCTCCGCGAACATGTCGCGATGGTAGTAGAGCATGGACGGATAGCTGGCGAACGGGATGCCGACCTGTCCCTCGCCGCCCACGTTCATGAAGTCCACGGCCTCCTGGGGGAACTGGCTCAGGTCGAATCCGGAAGATTCGATGAGCGGGGTCAGATCCAGCCACTGACCATGGAACGCCTCCGCGCCGGAAATGCCGACCGGACCGACGATGTCGGGAGCGTTGCCTCCGGCGACCTCGGTCGACATGACGTCCTGCGCCGTGTCGTAGTCGACGATCTCGAGGACGAGCTCGATGTCGTCATGTGACTCGTTGAACGCGTCGACCACGGCCTGCTCCGTGGGAACCTGGGCCGGATCGTCCCCGGCGCCAAGGCAGCAGAACCAGCGGATCTCGACCGCGTCTCCGGTCTCGCCGCCGCTCGAGGCCGCGGGCTCCTCTGAGCCCGAGCCGCTCGATCCGGCGGGCTGTGACTGGCCCGCCTCGCCGCCGCACGCCGCGAGGACGAGCGCCAGCACGGCCAGGAGCGAGCCGATGCGCAATATGGTGGTTCGCATGTGGGAGACCCTCCAAACCCGGATTTGCTCAACAGCGCCAGGCCGATTCCTTCAGGCGCTCCCCTCCTCTCCCCCAGGGGCGGAGCTCGTGTCGCGGCGGCCGACGCCGGCCACCGCGACCGGCATCCGGTCGCTGCTGTCGAGCCAATGCGCGCGAACGACGTCGCGCTCGAGGTAGTAGCGGGTGCGATCGCCACGCACGAAGCTGCGGGCCGATTCCACGGGCGTTCCGTCGGCCGCGTGCGCGATGCCGTCGATCTGGAGCGCCAGCGAGCGCGGCGGCAGGCCGAGGAGCTCGGCTTCGCGGCGACGGAGCATGACCGGCTCGACGGCCTCGCGAGCGCGGATGATGCGTGTCGCGTAACGGTCGGCCAGGATGTCGTACAGCGAGCGGCGCTCGAGGTCGAAGGCCATCAGGCCCGGGAATCGCTCGGCAGGCAGCCGCGCCTGCTCGAGGATCAGCGGCTCGCCGCCGCCCAGGCGAAGGCGCTCGAGGTAGACGACGGGGGCGTCGGCGGCCAGGCCGAGCGCCGTGGCGACGGCTTCACCCGCCACCTCGATGCGTGCCGTGACGAGCCGGGTCGCCGGGTCGAGCCCGCGTCGCTGCATCTCCTCGGCGAAGCTCATCGAGCCGGCGATGTTGCGCTCGATGCGCGGCGGGAGGACGAACGTGCCGCGCCCGCGGGTGCGCTCGATACGCCCCTCGCGAACCAGCTCGCCGAGCGCGTGCCGCACCGTGATCAGGCTGCAGCCGTAGCGCTCGGCAAGCTCGCGCTCGGTGGGCATCCGATCGCCCGGCTTCCACTCGTCGGCGTCGAGCGCCGACTTCAGGTCGCGGAAGACCTGGTGATGGAGTGGAATCGGTCCTCGCTCGAGCTGGAATCGCGCCACGCCGACCCTCGTTCGTCCGGTTGACCTTGACCGATGGCTGCTCATAACGTTATAAGCAATCTGTCAATACCCTGCGAGGGACCGATGGGCATCAAGGTCGCGGTCATCGGCGGTGGAAGCACGTACACCCCGGAGCTCATCGAGGGCCTCGCGGCCCGTCACAACCGGCTGCCGATCGACGAGCTGGTGCTCGAGGACCTTGATGCTGACCGGCTCGGCATCGTCGGCGGACTCGCCGAGCGAATGCTCCACCGGCTGGAGTGGACCGGGCACCTCTCCCTCACCGCCGATCCGGCCGAGGCCATCGACGGCGCCAGCTTCGTCCTCGTCCAGCTGCGGGTCGGCGGGCAGGTCGCGCGGCTCTCCGACGAGACGCTCCCGTTGGAGTTCGGGACCATCGGGCAGGAGACGACTGGTGCCGGCGGCTTGGCCAAGGCGCTGCGCACCGTGCCGGTCGTGCTCGAGCTGGCCGACCTTGCCGACCGTCATGCCGCCCCAGGCGCCTGGCTGGTCGACTTCACCAACCCGGTCGGCATCGTCACCCAGGCGCTGATCGATGCCGGCCACCGCGCCATCGGCCTGTGCAACGTCGCCATCTCGCTCCAGCGCAGCATCGCGCGCCGCATCGGCGTCGATCCCGACTCGCTCGAGCTCGAGCAGACCGGGCTCAACCACCTCAGCTGGATCACGGCCATCCGTGCCGATGGACGTGACCTGCTGCCTGACATCCTGGACGCGCATGCGGAGTCGATCGCCACGGAGCTCGGCCTGCCGGCCTCCCACGTACGCGACCTGGGCGCCGTCCCGTCGTACTACCTGCGCTACTACGACGCCTTCGACGACGTCATGGCCGAGCAGCTGGGCGGGCACCATCGCGCGGAAGAGGTGATGGATCTAGAGGACCGCCTGCTGGCCATGTACGCCGATCCGGCGCTCGATACGAAGCCCGAGCTGCTCAACGACCGCGGTGGCGCCTGGTACAGCGAGGCCGCCGCCCGGCTGCTGGCGTCGCTCCACGACGGACGTGGCGACGTCCAGGTGGTGGATGTTCGCAACGGGGAGGCCATGCCCGACCTCGCGGCCAATGACGTGGTCGAGGTGCCCGCCCGGATCGACCGCGACGGGGCCCATCCGATCCGCCAGGCGCCGATGCCGGCGCCGATGCGCGACCTGGTGCGCTCGGTCAAGGCGTTCGAGCGCCTCGCCATCCGCGCGGCATTGAGCGGCGAGCGCCGCGATGTGCGCGCCGCGCTCGAGGCCCATCCGCTGATCGGCGGGCGAATCGGCGACGTGGGACCCCTGCTCGACGCCCTCCTGGCCGCCAACCAGCAGCATCTCCCCCGCTTCGGCGCCAAGCGCTGATGGCCGCCGCCGCGACGCAGATGCGGCGCGAGATCGGGGAGATCCCCGACGTCGTCGCACGCCTCGTCGCCGAGTCGCGGCTGGAGCTCGGCGCGGTGGCCGGCGCCATCGACCGTGCGGATCCGGGCTGGATCATGATCGCCGGCCGCGGCACATCGGACCATGCCGCGGTGTACGCGCAGTACCTGTTCGAGACGCACCTGGGCCTGCCGACCGGGCTGGTCAAGCCATCGGTGACGACCATCTACGGGGCCCAGCTCGACTGGAGTCGCGGCCTGGTGGTCGCCATCTCGCAGTCCGGACGGAGCCCTGACGTGGTGGAGGTGATCGAGGCCGCGCGACGTTCCGGCGCGCTGACCCTGGCCATCACCAACGAGCCGGACTCCCCCCTCGCAGCGGCTGCCGAGCTCAACGTCGGCTGCCATGCCGGCCACGAGCTGGCGGTGCCGGCGACGAAGACGTACGTCGCCGAGCTCGGCGCGCTCGCCGCGCTGGTCGGCGCGCTGCGGCCGTCCTCGGGACTCGCGGAGGCGCTGGCGAGCATGCCGGACGCCGTGCGCGGCGTGCTGAGCTTGAGCGACGAGTGGCTGGAGGGACCGGGCGCCGAGGTCGTCACCGCGCTGGCCGACGCCGACCGGGCGTTGCTGGTGTCACGCGGCTACAACCTGGCCACGGCCTTCGAGCTCGCATTGAAGCTCAAGGAGACGTGCGGGCTCTTCGCCGAGGCCTACTCCACCGCCGATTTCGCCCACGGGCCGCTGGTGCTCGCCGGCGCCGGCGTTCCGACACTCGCCATCCGGCCGGGCGGGCCGATGGGCGAGCTCGTCGACGCCACGGTGAGCGCCGTCGCCGGCCGTGGGGGGCGCACCACGATCATCGGTGGGCCGGAGGTGACTGGCCGGGACGGCGCGCTGGCGCTCCTCCATGCCGTGCCGGAGGCGCTCAGCCCGCTGCTCTTCGTGATCCCGGGTCAGCTGCTGGTCGAGGCCACCGCACGCCGGCGCGGGATCGATCCCGACTCACCGGTGGGCCTGCTCAAGGTGACGCTCACGCACTGAGCGCCGGGTCATGCGCCGCGCTGGCGCTCCATGCGGGCAGCCACGGTCGCCTCGGCCGGCTTGCCGGGCTCCCAGTTGACCAGCACGTCGACGATCTCGGCCATCCGCATCCGCGCGTGCGTCACGTTGGCGTGGCCGCGCTTGTAGTAGATGTACGGCTCCTCGTCCTCGGGCGGCCGGTGCGGCAGGCGCGTGATGGCGCAGCCGCGCTCGACGGTCACGATGCCGCGCAGCGCGCGCTCGAGGTTGGCCTCGTACTCCATGTGCAGGCCGTGAAGCTCCTCCGGGGCGAGCATGTCCTGGAGCGCCTCCTCCTCCACGTCGAGCGCCGCCTCGTGGGCGCCGAGACGCTCCACGGTCTCCTCCGGCTCGAGGTCGCGGCGCCGGAGCGCGTCGATGTCATCGGCGACCTGCCCGAGCCGGCCGTCGATGCGCTGCGTCAGCTCGAACAGCTGGTTGCGGTACTGACCCAGCTCCTTGCCGGGACCGAAGACGCTCCTGCGGCGGCCGCCGAAGAGTGATGGCATGCGGGCGATCCTACCTCACGCTCCCTTGCGCCGACGAATCTCTTCCGTCAGCGCGGGGATGATCTGGAACAGGTCGCCGACCACGAACAGGTCGGCGAACTCGCCGATGGGGGCGTCGGGGTCCTTGTTGATGGCCACCACGTGCTCCGCGGTCTGCATGCCGACGCGGTGCTGGATGGCACCACTGATTCCGGCGCCGATGTACAGCGCCGGCTTCACCACCTTGCCGGTCTGGCCGATCTGGAGCTGGTACGGAATCCAGCCCGCGTCGGCGGCCGCGCGAGACGCGCCAACCGCGCCACCGAGCACCTCGGCCAGCGCGCGCAGCGGCGCGAAGCCCTCCTCGCTGGCCACGCCGCGGCCGCCGGCCACGATGATGGTGGCCTCCTCCAGGTTCACGACCTTCGCCTCCGCCTCGTGGCTCTCGGCGACGGTGGCCCGTGCCAGGGCCGACTCCTCGGCTGCCGGTGCGGGGCTGACCTCCGCGCTGCCAGTGCCGCCCTCGGCCGGCGTGAAGGTGTTCGCCAACACCAGCACGATCGATGGCGACGGCGCGCCGTCCGCCGGTCGCGATGTGGTGACGACCGAGCCCTGCAGCGTCGCCTGCTCGGACTCGACGACGCCATCGGCGATGCGCACCGCCCGCACCGGCCCGAAGGCCGGCACGTGGAGCGAGCCCACGACGGCAGCCGCGAGATCACGCCCGTTCGGCGTCGCCGGTGCGAGCAACGCGAGGCCGGCGTCGCGTGCGGCGGCCACGAGCGCCGGCGCGTAGGTGATCGCCGGGCGGTCCTCATTGCCGAGCACGATCGCCCGCGCAGCGCCGTGCGCGCCGAGGGCGGCGGCACCTTCGCTGGCACCGGCCCCGTACGCGAGCCCGATCGCGCTGCCACCCGATTGCGAAGCCAGCTCGGCGGCACCGGTCGCCAGCTCGAGCGCCGATCGCGCCGGCGTGCCGGCCGCGAACTCGGCGAGGAAGAGAATGTCGTTGCTCATCGGTCTCAAATCAGCTTTCGTGCGGCCAGCCAGTCCGCGATCTTCGTCGCGGCCTCGGTGGCGGGAAGGTTCTCGATCCGCTCGGTCGGCGCCTTCTCCTCCGGCGGCCGGGCATCGGTCACGACGGTCAGGGCGGCGCCATTGAGGTCGTCGGCGCTGAGCCCGATGTCGGCCACGCCCCATGTCTCGAGCGGCTTGCGCTTGGCGGCCATGATGCCCTTGAGGCTGGCGTAGCGGGGCTCGCCGACCTGGTCCGTCACCGTCGCCACGACGGGCAATGGCGCCGTGATCCAGTCGAAGCCGGTTGCGCTCAGCCGGCGCACGCGGGCGGCGTCGCCGTCGATGGCCAGCTCCGAGCCGTACGACAGCAGCGGCACGTTGCGCATGGCGGCCACCGCCCCCGGCACCAGCGAGCCGCGCGCGTCGTCGGAGGCCATACCCATGAGCGCCACGTCGGGTGCGAGCTTGTCGAGCGCTGCGGCGAGGACCTTGGCGGTCGCCCATTCGTCGGCGCCGGCGAGCGCCGCGTCGGTGATCAGCACGGCGTCGTCGCCGCCCATGGCGAGCGCGCGGCGCAATGCTTCGGCGGCCTGGTCGGGCCCCATCGACAGGTACGTGACCGAATCGGCGGTGCCCGCATCGGCCAGGCGCAGCGCCTGCTCGATGGCGTACTCGTCGAGCGGGTTGATGATGGCGTCGACCGACGTGCGGTCGAGGGTCAGGTCATCGGTGTAGCGCTTGTCGGCGCCGGTGGCCGGGACCTGCTTGATACAGACGACGATCTTCACGATCCGCTTTTGCTCTCGCTGCTGGTTGGTTCAGCCTCGATTCGCCACGCCCGCCCGTTGCAGGAGCTGGCGCGCGATGATGAGGCGTTGGATCTGCTGCGTCCCCTCGTAGAGCTGCGTGATCTTGGCGTCACGCATCATGCGCTCGACGGGGTACTCGGTGATATAGCCGTATCCGCCCAGCACCTGGACGGCATCGGTGGTGACCCTCATGGCGGTGTCGCCGGCGACGAGCTTGGCCGATGACGTCCAGTACGGCAGGTCCGATGCCTGCGCGTCCACCCGTGCTGCCGCCGCGTACGTCAGCTGGCGCGCCGCCTCGGTCTGGGACGCCATGTCGGCCAGCATGAACTGGATGCCCTCGAAGTCGACCACCCGCTGCCCGAACTGCTGACGGTCAGCCGCATAGCCGATGGCGGCATCCAGCGCGCCCTGCGCGATCCCGACCGCCTGGGCGGCAATGCCGAGCCGGCTGCGATCGAGCGTGGCCATGGCGATCTTGAAGCCCTCCCCCTCCTCGCCGAGGCGGTTGGCCACGGGGACACGAGCGTCATCGAAGGTCAGCTCGGCGGTCGGCGAGCCGCGGATGCCCATCTTGTGCTCGACCCGCGGGGCGGCGAAGCCAGGTGTGTCGGCCTCGACGATGAAGGCGCTCATGCCCTTGCGCCCGCCGGCCTCGGGATCGGTGAGCGCGAAGACGGTCAGGAGGTTGGCGACGCTGCCGTGGGTGATGAAGCGCTTGCTGCCGTTGAGGACGTAGTCGTCACCATCACGCGTCGCGCGCATCCGGTTGCTGGCGACGTCACTGCCGGCGGCGGCCTCGGTCAGGCCGAACGCCGCGAGCCACTCTCCCGAGGCGAGCCGTGGGAAGTATCGGTCCTTCTGCTCGTCCGTCCCGGCCAGCATGATCGGCAGGGCGCCGAGCTTCTGGACAATCGGGATGAGGCTGGTGGTCGCATCGGCGCGGGCGATCTCCTCGGCCAGGATGCTCTGACCGATGGTGTCGAGGTTGGTGCCGCCATGCTTCTCCTCGAAGCAGGTCCCGAGGAGGTCCTGCTTGGCCAGCAGCTCCTTGAGATCCCATGGAAACTCGGCCTTCTCGTCGATCTCGGCGGCGCGAGGCGCAATGCGCTCCTCGGCCAGCTCGCGCACCACGGCGCGCAGCTCATCGTGATCGGTGGTGAGCAGGTAGGTCACGGGCTCCTCGGGACACGGAAGTTCGGCGCTGAAGCTCGGAGCCTCGAGTCTAGACGATCCGTGCGTCTGGCTCAGAATTCCGCGTGATGCGGCAGAAGCGCCCGCGCAGGCAACGTCAGTCGTGCGGTCCCTGGAGCTCGATCATGCCCTCGCTGACCTGTGTCCGGTACGACGGCTGGCGCGAACCGGCCGGCCCGTGCACGACTCCGCCGTCGGACAGCCGGAACGTCGAGAAGTGCCACGGGCAGGTGATCGTGTCGCCCTTCAGCTCGCCCTCCGACAGCGGCCCCGCGGCGTGCGAGCAGGTCTCCTTGAGGGCGTAGACCACGTCGGCACGCCGGACGAGCATGACCGCGGTCGAGCCGAACATCACCTTGGTCGGCGTCTCCTCCGGCACCTCGGTCACCGCGATCACCGGCGTGAAGTCCTTGGCGCGCTTGCCCTTGTTGAAGGCGTTGTGGTTGACCATGTAGCCGTACTTGAAAACGACATGGCCACCGATGTACGCACCGACCGACACGACGAGGTAGCTGACCAGCAGGACCCAGAACGCGGCGTCGTGCGCATCGGCCAGGCGCTGGAAGAACGAGATGGCGAAGCCGATGGTGGCGACGATATTGATGAGGCCATGCAGGCTCGCAACGTCGCGCTCGTCGCTGTCGGGCGCGGTGTCCTTGTAGTCCGTCAGCCCGGTGACGATGGCGCCGAGCGCCGATAACGCCGCAAGGCCCAGCACCCAGGTCGTGGCGGTCTCGAGCCCGTCGATGGCGAAGAAGACGCGAAGGATGTCGAGAAGCAGCGCCGCGGTCGAGCCACCGACGACCACGTCGACCAGCACGGCGTGCAGCGAGTGGCCCAACCACGAGCCGTTGAGGAAGTCCTGGAGGAACTTGCCCGGCGCGCCCAGAACGCCGTAGATCGAATCCACGGCGCCGGCGATCCCGTTCGACAGGCCGCGCAGCGGCCGGGACGTGCGTTCGAGCATCAGCTACCTCCTGCTGCCACCATACGCGCGGCGTTCCGCCCGGCGCACGGTCAGGCCGTCAGCTCGGCAGCGAAGTCGCGGAAGACGGCGACATAGCGGTCGATCTCGGCATCGGTGTGCTGGACCGACAGCGTCCACTGGTCGTCCGGCCCCGGCGGCAGCAGGATGCCGCGATTGGCAAGGTAGAAGAAGCTTGCGCCCCACAGCTCCGAGTCCAGGCCGATGAAGTCGCGGTAGTTCGTCACACGCTCCGGCGTGAACATGACGCAGCCCTTGGGACCGACGTTGATGGCGTAGCCGGGCAGCTCGAACTCGTCGATGACCTCCTGGCAGCCCGCCGTCAATCGATCGGCCATGGCGTGAAGGCGCGGGTACACGTCCCGCGTCAGGATCTGGGTCAGCGTGACGACGCCGGCCGCCATCGACAACGGGTTGCCGTTGAAGGTTCCGAGGTGCGCCACGCGCGTCGCACCGCCCGGGATGGTGGTGCGCTCGATGCCGGTCCCGGCCGCATCGGCGCTGAAGGCCGGCGTGCCCTCGAGCGTCTCGATGCTGGCCATGATCGCGCGCTTGCCCCCGAAGGCGCCGATGGGGATGCCGCCGCCGATGCTCTTGGCCAGGCAGAACAGGTCGGGCTTGACGCCGAAGTACTCGTACGCGCCACCCCAGGCGAGCACGACCCCGGTCTTCACCTCGTCGAAGATGAGGACGATGCCGTCCTGGTCGGCCAGCTCCCGCAATCGCTCCAGGAAGCCGGGCAGCGGCGGCACGACGCCGATGTTGAACTGGACCGGCTCGACGATGATGGCCGCGATCTCGCCGCGCTGCGCCTCGAGGATGGCGGCCAGGACCTCCGGCTGGTTGAACGGCGCGATGATCGTCTCCGCCACCCGGCTGCGCGGGATGCCGGCGCTGGCCGGGACGGTGGACGGCTGCTCGTCGGGGCCCATCGCCTCGCGCGGCGGCTGGATGCTGAGCAGGACGTCGTCGTGGTGGCCGTGGTAGCCGCCCTCGAACTTGATGATCTTCTCGCGGCCGGTGTATCCGCGGGCGACGCGGATGGCGTCCATGGTCGCCTCGGTGCCGGAGTTGCTGAACCGCACGAGATCGGCACCGAAGCGTGCCTTGATCTCCTCGGCCAGGACGATGCCGTCCTCGACGGGGAAGGTGTAGCAGGTGCCGTTGGCGACGCGGCTCTGGAGCGCTTCCGCCAGCTTCGGATGCGAGTGGCCGGCCGCGAGGACGCCGAAGGCCATGTCGAAGTCGATGTACTCGTTGCCGTCCGCGTCGTTGATGCGGCTGCCGCGCGCATCGGTCATGAACAGCGGGTACGGCTCGTAGGCCTGGAACGAGCTCGCCACGCCGAGGGGCAGCGACTCGCGCGCACGCTCGAAGAGCGCGGCGCTCTTGCGGGTCCGCTCGCGGTAGGCCGCCTCTTCGCGAGCACCGATCTCCGCAACGCGGGCTCGATTGATTCGGTGTCCGGTGACCGTCACGGTCGCCCTCCTAGCGAGCCCCCCACTGGTAGCTCTCCTTCACGAAGCGCAGCTCGACGAGCGTCTCGGTGGATCGAATGCCGTCGATCCCGGCGAGCTGCTCGGTGAGGACGCGGAGGAGATGGTCGTTATCAGCGCAGACGACCTCGCACACGAGGTCGAAGCGGCCCGCGGTCACGACAAGGTACGTGACCTCCTCGAGTGCGCCGATGTGCTGGGCGATCTCCTCGAGCCTGCCCGGCTCCACCTTGAGGCCGATGAGCGCCGGCTGCTGAAAGCCCATCGCCAGCGGGTCCGTCACGCCGACGATCTGCACCACGCCTCGGCTGATGAGCCGCTCGGCACGCTGCCGCACCGTCGCCTCCGGCACCTCGAGCTCACGGCCGATCTGCGCGTACGGTCGGCGGCCGTCGAGCTGGAGGCACTTGATGATGGCCTTGTCGAGGTCATCGAGGACCGGGCGTCGCCCGTTGGGCTGGATCGAGCGCATCGCCATGCGGCGAGTCTAGGCATATGTGCCGCTTCGGTCAACTTTCCGCAGAATCCGGTACCGATTCTTGCGGATTCCGCATGTCGCCCCCCATCGGTTCGTGAAGGTGCCGTGTGTGTGAACGGACGCGGCCGGGGGACTGACCTGCGAACGTGCCGGATTCCCTTGGAGCGGTCGTTATGCGCCCTGGCAACTCGCGAACGAACGAATCCGCGGTCTGGTGCTCACTGGACGAGCATTGGGACGCTTCCCAGCGGCTCGGATGGGATAACGCCCACCATGTGAGCATCCGGCAGGTTCGTCACCCGCAGGCGCGTCAATTTCGGAGCCGGACGAAGCCCAGCGAGTCAGCCAGCTCGCCGGCGGCGGATGCTCCAGTCGATGCGATGCAGGCCGCTTCCGCCCACGAAACGTCCGTCGTCGCGACGAAACAGGAACAGCGGCAGGTTCGTACGCGCCAGGAATTCGGAATAGGCACGCCGAGCGTACGCCCCGGAGACATCGACGGTCTGGTGCTCGTCCGCCCACGGCATCCAGGGACGCAGCTCGGCGGGCGACTCCTCGATGGCCTCCTGGAGGGCTGCACCATCGCCCGCGCGCGGCGCCCGGATGAGCAGGCGATCCGACTCGAAGCTTTCGGGGATGTCGAGCAGGATCGGCGGCGTCATGCGTCCGGCGTGGGCGGGGGCGCCGTGCCGACATCGCGCTGCCAGGCACCGGTGGCATCGGCCAGCAGCTCGGCGACGTCACGGACCTCGACATCGGTTCGTTCCAGGTCCGTGGTGCCGTCGCGCAGCATGATCAGGCAGTAGGGACAGGCGGTCGCGATGGCATCCGGCGACTTCTCGAGGGCCTGCTCGACGCGCTTGTGGTTGATGCGCTTGCCCTCGCGCTCCTCCATCCACATGCGCGCGCCGCCGGCACCGCAGCACATGCCCTTGCGGTGGTGCAGGTCCATCTCGGTCACGCTCTGTCCGGGCACCGACTCGACCACGCGGCGGCCCTCGTCGTACACCCCGTTGTAGCGGCCGAGGTAGCAGGCGTCGTGGTACGCGACCACCGCGTCGTGGTGCTCGGATGGCACCAGGCGGCCATCGGCCACCAGGCGGTCCAGCAGCTGGGTGTGGTGGATGACCTGCACGCCGGTCAGCCCGAACTGCGGGTACTCGTTCTTGATGGTGTTGAAGCAGTGCGGGCAGGTGGCAACGATGGTGCTGATGCCGTGGTCGGCATGAGCGGCTGACAGGGTGGCGACGTTCTCCTCGGCCAGCATCTGGAACAGGTACTCGTTGCCGGCGCGCCGAGCCGGGTCGCCCGAGCACGTCTCCTGCATGCCGAGCACCGCGAAGGGCACATCGGCCTGCTTGAGCAGTTGGGCCATGGCGCGCACCACCTTGCGGTTGCGGTCGTCGAAGGCGCCGGCGCAGCCGACCCAGAACAGGATCGTGCCGCCCGCCAATGCGTCGCCGGTCGGCGCGCTCTCGTGGATCGTGCGCCAGCGGCGTCCATCGGTTGCGCTGCCGACGGCGCGCGTGCCGTCGGTCTGTCCCAGGACCGGGATGTCCAGATCCTTGGCCCAGTCCAGCCGCGAGGAGCGCGGCTGCCCCCACGGGTTGCCGGCGTTCTCCATGTTGCGGAATGCGGTATTGAGCTCCTTGGGGAACTTGCTCTCCTCGAGGACGGCGTTGCGGCGAATCTCGACGATGGTGTCGACGTGCTCGATCAGCACCGGGCAGCCCTCGACGCACCAGCCACAGGTGGTGCACTGCCAGACGGCCTCCTCCGGGATCGCGTTGTCGATCAGCGGCAGGCTCAAGGCCTCCTCCGCGCGCTCGCGGGCCAGCGATAGCGCGTCCTCCGAGGCGGCCGCTCCCCCACTGGCACCGCCCTTCCACGCCCGCTGCGCCGATGCGGCAGCCGCCAACGCCGTCTCGGCCACCAGGATCTGGTCGCGCAGCCCTTCCATGAGGTGCTTGGGCGACAGCGTCTTGCCCGTGACCGATGCGGGGCAGAACTCCATGCATCGGCCGCACTCGGTGCAGGCCAGCGGATCCAGCAGGTGGCGCCAGGTCAGGTCCTTCAGGCCCTTGGCACCGAAGACGAGCTCCTCACCCTCTGGCGGCTCGGCCTCGAGATCCATCTTGCGCAGGGCGCCGCGAGGCTCGAGGTTGCGGAAGTAGACGTTCGGCTCGCTCGACAGGATGTGGAGGTGCTTGCTGTACGGCAGGTACGCGCCGAAGGCGAGAACCAGGACGATGTGCGCCCAGCCCATGACCCCGTAGCCCGCCTGGGCGAGGTTCGGACCGATCCCCTCCAGCGCCACGCTCAACGGCCCCGCCAGCACTGCCCACGTCCGCGAGGGATCGTCCGGCTCGATCACGTACGCGAAGGAGTCGCCAATCCACTCGGTCAGGACGATGAAGAAGATGAGCCCCAGGATGATGAACGCGTCATGCGTCAGCGCCAGGCGCGCCGGCCGCACGATGGTGCGCCGGATGACGTAGTAGATGACCGATGCCAGCACCAGGCCCACGAAGACGTTGGCGAAGAACGCGACGACGCTCCACAGGAAGCCGCCGAACGGCCATTGGAGGATCGTCTTCACCAGCCCGTTGGTCAGGTAGTTGCCGGTCGTGGCCAGCAGGACGATGAAGCCCCAGAACACGAAGGCGTGGGTCAGGCCGGGACCGAGGTCCTGCAGCAGCCGCTTCTGGCCGAAGACGAACACGCCCAGGCCCTTGATCCGCTCCCAGACCCGATCCGATCGGTCCAGGTCGCGCCCGAGGCGCAGCAGCCCGATGTGCTGCCGGCCGCGGCGCCAGAAGGCGTAGATCGCGAGTGCGACGGGCACGACGATGAGCGGATAGAACGGAATGGTGGCTTCCATGCGTGGCCGCCATGGTAGCCGGGGTCCTTTCCGGTCCGTAGCGCTGCGACGGTTCGACCATTTGCTTTCGCTTGTGGGCGATTGGCGCCGCGACTGGAAATTTCCGCGCTGCGCGGCACATTCCCCGGCGATTGGCCCGAAGCGCGCCCGTCGCTGAGCGTGACGCCGATCTTCCGCGGGTCGAACGGCCGGCTAATGTGCGCCCCGCGGCGCAGGTTTCAAGTCGCGGGCTGCGACTGGCAATGCGCTCCGCGAGCGCGCATCGTTCGAGTCGGCGCGATCGCCGCGGTAGGCTCGGACGTCCTGACAATCGCCTCAGTGATCGCCGCCGGCGAGCTGATCGAGGGCGTGGCGCAGGACGGGAAGCAACGCTTCCAGGGACTCGGCGGCTCCGCGCGGCG
Organism: Candidatus Limnocylindria bacterium; assembly: GCA_035759945.1. Taxonomy (GTDB): domain Bacteria; phylum Chloroflexota; class Limnocylindria; order QHBO01; family QHBO01; genus JACDBZ01. The sequence goes on from DASTTX010000198.1 coordinate 31,086, forward strand.
ACCCGGGCAGGTTCGCAATGAGGGTCCCGCCGCGCGCGCCAACCAGGCCACGCGACAGCGCGGCCATGGGCGTCGAGGCGAGGCCCGCGGTGCGCATCAGCTCGCCCAGGCCGGGCACCTCGCGATCGATGACGCGACGCGTGGCGGCTGGCGTGACGTCGGTCGGCGTGAGGCCAGTGCCGCCGGTGGTCAGGATCAGCCGATATCCCGCATCGGCGAGGCCCGCGAGCAGCGACGCGATCTGCGCCTCATCATCGGCCACGACAGTCGCGTCGGGCGCGACGTCGTAGCCGGCCGCGCGAAGGCGTTCGACGAGCGCCGGTCCGGAGGTGTCGTCGCGCGCCCCCGCGGCGGATCGGTTCGAGCAGGTGACGACGATCGCCTCGTGCTCGGCCGTGGCAAGCGGCGCGCCTCGCGCGTAGTCGCCGGAGCGGCCGCCGGACTTCTCGAGCAGCTCGACGCGCTCGATGACGATGTCGCGCTGGAGGGCCTTGCTCATGTCGTACACCGTCAGCGCCGCCACGCTGGCTGCCGTGAGCGCCTCCATCTCGCAGCCGGTGCGCGCCGTGACGCGGACCTCGGCGCGGATCTCGACTGTGCCGTCGGCCCGGTCCGGCGTGAGCTCCAGGTCGACTCGATCGAGCGGCAGCGGATGGCAGAGCGGAATGAGGTCACTGGTGCGCTTCGCGGCGCCGATGCCGGCGAGCCGGGCGGTGACCAGCGCGTCTCCCT
>DASTTX010000199.1:0-12093 GCA_035759945.1 Candidatus Limnocylindria bacterium
ACCCTGACGCGACGCCTGATCAGGCTGCGTCGTGAGCACCCCGTGCTCCATCGCGGAGACTTCGAAACCGTCGGCCCCACGCCGCCCGGCACTTACGCCTTTCGGCGCATCTCGGCCGATGGGCACCTGACGATCGCGCTCAACCTCACGCCTGATCCGCAATCGATCCCGGGCGTCGGTCCGGGCCGCGTCCTCGTCGGGACGCACCCGGACCGTGATGCAGCTCGCGTGGATGACACGCTCGAGCTGCGGTCGAACGAGGCGGTGGTGGTCGAGTCGGGTCGAGGCCCTACTGCTGCCCCGGACCGCTGATGTTCACCATCCAGAGGACGCCATACGGGTCGGTCACCATGCCGAACTTGTCCCCCCACGGCGCGGCCTCCAGCGGCACGACGACGCTTCCGAGCGCCGCGAGCTTGTCCCAGTACCCGCTCAGCTCGGCGTCCGAGGCGTGGTCACCCGACAGCGAGATCTGGATGTTCGCCATCGGCTCCGCCGGCTGCCCGCTGGGGGCGTCGGAAGCCATGAGGGTGTAGCCGCTCTCGTTCTCGAGCTGCCCGTGCATGACCTTGTCCGCATCCGCCGGGTCGTGCTCCATGCCGCCTTCGGCGTACGTCGTCGTCGTCAAGGTGCCTCCCAGCACATCCCGATAGAACTCGAGCGCCTCGCGCGCCCGGCCGTCGAAGGCGAGATAGGGATTGAGCCTGGATGCCATGGCGTCTCCTCGTGTTTGCTGAGATACATCTACGACGAAAGGCGTGCCCGCAACTCATCGGGGCCACGGTAAGCGCTCGCCTTACGCCGCACCGCGGACGCTCGGTGTCGGAGTCGATCCCGTCAGCCGATGCGGATCAGCTTCTTGTTCGTGAACTCGTCGGCGCCGAAGCGGCCGAGTTCGCGGCCAGAGCCCGAGCGCTTGATGCCGCCGAACGGCAGCTCCGCGCCATCGGCCAGGACGACGTTCACGAACACCATGCCGGCCTCGATCGCATCGGCGACGCGCATGGCCTGGTCGTTGTCGGTGGTGTAGACGTACGAGCCCAGGCCGTACGGGATGTCGTTCGCGATGCGCACCGCATCGGCTTCGTCCCTGGCGCGGTACACCTGCGCCACCGGTCCGAAGAACTCCTCCTTCGAGGCGGGATTGTCGGCCGTGAGATCGGTCAGCACGGTTGTCGGGAAGAAGGCGCCGTTGCGCGTCCCTCCGTGGACCAGCTTCGCACCGTGGTCCACCGCGCGCTTCACCTGGTCGTCGAGAATCTCGGCGGCCTTCAGCGAGGAGAGCGGGCCGAGCGCCGCGTCCTCAGAGGTCGGGTCGGTGGCCTCGATCTCGGCCAGCTTGGCGGTGAACTTCTCGAGGAACGGCTCATACAGCTCGTCGGCCACGATGAACCGCTTCGCCGCGTTGCAGGACTGGCCGCTGTTGTCGAGCCGGGCGTCGACCGCGTTCTGCACCGTGGCCTCGAGGTCGTTGGTCGAGAGCAGGATGAAGGGATCGGACCCGCCGAGCTCGAGCACGACCTTCTTCAAGTGGCGGCCGGCGATCGCCGCGACCTCCGCCCCTGCCCGCTCCGAGCCGGTGAGCGAGACGCCCTGCACGCGGGGGTCCGCGATGATGCGCTCGATCTGGTCGTGTGCGGCATACAGGTTCACATACGCACCCGGAGGGAAGCCCGCGTCCCGGAACATCTGCTCCATGGCAGCGGCGGACTCGGGGCACTGGCCGGCGTGCTTCAGCAGGATCGTGTTGCCGATGATGAGGTTCGGACCGGCGAATCGGGCGACCTGGTAGTAGGGGAAGTTCCACGGCATGATGCCGAGGAGCACCCCGAGCGACGCGCGGCGAATGACCGCCGATCCCTGGCCGGCGAGGAGCTCGATCGGCTCGTCCTTCAGAAAGTCCGGCGAATGGTCGGCGTAGTACTCGTAGATGTCCGCGGCGAAGTCAACCTCGGAGAGCGCCTGCGCGATCGGCTTGCCCATCTCGCGCACGATGAGCTCCGCCAGCTCCTGCCGGCGCTCCCGGTGGAGCTCCGCCACCCGGCGGATGAGGGCCGCCCGCTCATCGACCGCGGTCGACTTCGACCAGCTGCGGTGCGTCTCGTCGGCAGCAGCGATGGCCGCCTCGAGGTCGGCATCGGAGATGGCGTCGTAAGTCCTGACCGTCTCGCCCGTGGCGGGGTTGGTCACGGCATAGCTCATCCTGCGACTCTCCTTGTTAGGCGCGAGAACCGGAAAGCCGGTCTCGGCGGTGAACATCGGTACCGTCGATCCTAGCCGGATCCGCGACGAATTCCACATCCATCAGCTGGCCGGTTCATCGGAATCCGCCGATCAGCGCCGGACGGGCACGAATCCCCCATCGGCCACGCGCGCCATGACGAACAGCAGATCGGCCAGGCGGTTGAGATAGGGCACGACCTGCGAGTCTGGCAGCTCGCCGGCGTCGGACAGCGCAACCGAGCGACGCTCTGCGCGGCGGACGGTGGTGCGGGCAAGGTCGAGCGCGGCGCCGACAGCCGACTCGCCGGGGATGACGAACTCCTTCGGTTGCTCGACCAGCTCCTCGAGCGAGTCGATCTCCGCCTCGAGCGCCGCGACCATGTCCGCGGTCACCCGCGAGACGCCGTCGGTCAGACGCTCGCGCCGGTTGACATGCGTGGCGAGCTCGGCGCCGACCACGAACAGCTCGCGCTGGAGGCGGAGGATGAGATCGGCGAGCCGCGCTTCGGTTCGATCGGTCTCTGAGCCGATGGCGGCCCGCGCGAGTCCGAGCGCCGAAACGGCCTCATCCGTGGTGCCGTACGCATCGGCGCGCAGGTCGGCCTTGCTGATGCGATCACCGCCGAACAGCAGGCCGGTGGTCCCGGTGTCGCCCTTGCGCGTGTAGATCCGCATGCCGGCCATGCTAGCCGTCCGTCGGTCGGCTGGCAGGCGTCGTGCATCGGGCCAGGACATGACCGATGAGAGCGAGCGCCGGCCACGTGCGCTGGTGGTCAACGACACCCAGGAGATCCTCGAGCTGTTCCAGGACATCCTCGAGGGCATCGGCTTCGAATGCGTCCTGATGAGCTACGCGCCGCGCGAGCTGGACCGCGTCCGTGAGGCGAAGCCGGACATCATCATCCTCGACTTCCTGATGGGCGACCGCGAGCTGCTCGGCTGGCAGCTGCTCCAGAAGCTGAAGATGGACCGAACGCTCGACTCGATCCCGATCGTCGTCTGCACCGGTGCGGTCAAGGCGGTCCAAGAGCAGCAGGGCTACCTGACCGAGCAGGGAGTGATGGTCGTCCTCAAGCCGTTCAATGTCGACCAGCTCGAGGACGCGGTGCGGAGCGCGATGAGGCAGCGCACGACCGCGCGCGAGATCGTCGAAGAGGAAGCGAGGACGGGCTAGAAGAGCCCGGGCGGCGGCTCCCAGCGCTCGGCCAGGAGCGTGACCTTGACCGGTGGTCCGACGACGTCCTCGGCCTTGGTCTTCACGTCCTGAATCAGCTCACCGGCCCACGGGCAGAACGGCGTCGTGAGCACCATCTTGATCTCGGTCGGCGCTCCGTCAGCCCCGATCTCGACCGCCTTGATGAGGTCGAGATCGACGATGCTCATCCCGATCTCGGGATCGTAGATGTCGTAGAGCGCAGTCATCACCTCGTCGACCTTGCCGAGGTTCGAGTCGATCGTCATGCGTCAAGGATACCCCGATGCGGCGCAGCGCGATCCGCCGGCTACAGGAGCGCCGTGTCGAACACCGGATGCGGCGCGGGAACGATGGGTCGAACGCGCTGATAGCCCTCGAAGATCGGGTCGCCGGAATCGATGGCCGCGCGCAGCGCGGCGATCTGCTCCGCCGTATCGGTCTGGCTGGCGTGGCACTCCAGCGCGGCCAGCTTGCGGTCCGCGAAGCCGGTGATCTCGATCCGATGCGTCGCCGCCTGCTCCTCCGGCGACAGGTCGTACAGGTTGCCCCCGGGATCGAAGATCGGGCTGATGACGTACACCGCGTTCGGCGCGATCCCCGACTCCGCCAACCGCTCGACGGCCCAGCGCGTGGCGCTGCCGATGACGATGTGGTCGGGATGCCCGGTGACACCGTGCGGGCCGAAGGTGATGACGGCCGATGGACGCCGTTCCGCCAGCCAGGCGGCGATCTCCTCGACGAGGACGTCGAAGGGCTGATCCGCGATGCCACCATCGGCGTAGCCGTCGAGCAGCGACACCTCGTCGAGGCCGATGGCTCGAGCCGCGCAGATGAGCTCCGCTTCGCGCGTGTCGCCGAAGGACGGGTCGGGCATGCCGTCCGGCGTGCCGGCCTCGCCCCGCGTCGCCACGAGCAGGCGTGTGGTGGCTCCGGCGGCATGCGCCACGGCCAGTGACCCGGCACAGGCGAAGCTCTCGTCATCGGGGTGCGCCAAGACGGCCGCAAGGCCGCCCGGCGCGATCGGGTAGCTCATCGGTCCTCCTCGGCTGCTGGATCGCGCGGATCGTCGTCGGAGAGCAGGGGCGTGCCCTGGCGCTCCACGGAGGCCCTCATCGTACGCAGGACGGCGAGCTTCGCGCTCGCCACCTCCGCGATGAACCGGCGCGTGCCGGCGTCGTCCAGCAGTGAGCCAGGCGGCGCGCTGTCGCGCCCGACGTTGAGCCAGGCGAGGTGATATCGGTCCATCCGCCCCCAGACGGCCTCGAGCAGCCGGTCGGACTCCAGGAGCCAGGCGCGAAAGGCGTCCCACCCGGGGTCTTCGAGGATGGCGTCGCCGGTGGCGATGAGCTGGTCGGTCGCCGACAGGAACGAGCGCCGCGACATGACGGACGCTCGGCGATCGCTCACGGGGCTCGAGTATAGGCCGCCGCCGGCACCGGCCTCGTTCGTACCATTGTCCGCGACGCCAGCCCAGCACCAGACTCGCGCGCATGGACCGATCCGCGACGGTGCGCGGCGCCAAGATCGCCCTCACCGTGGTCGCCGCCGCGCTGCCCTTTTTCGTCGTCGCCGGCCTGTGGAGCGCGCCGCCGATCCCCCTCGAGCGAGTCGGGCCGAGCTGGCTGGTGCCAGCCGGGCTCGCGCTGCTCGCGGCGACGGCTGCAGCGGCCACGATCCTGTGGCTCGCCCGCGGGATGCGCAGCGCCCTGCTCACCGATGTCCTCCTCGCGGCCGCCTCCGCGTCGTTGGCCGGCGCGGCGGTCACGGCCCTCGCATCCGGCGCCAGCATGACCGCGCCGGTGGCCGCCACCGCGGCGCTGCTGGCCGTCGGCCTGGCCGTCGAGGGCGTCCGGTTGCCGCGGCGCGGCGTGGCAATCGCGGCGGCAGCGGGAGGCTTCGTCGTCGCCGAGGCCAGCGTGCTGGTCGAGGTGCTGCCGCCGACTGCGAGCGCGGTCGCGGCAGCGCACCCGGGACTCCTGCTCGTCGCCCTAGGGCTCGCCGCGGCTGCGGCCGTGCCGAGGCCCGCGCACGGCGGTGCGGTCGCGTGGCTGGTCGGGCTGGGTGCCGCAGGCCTTCTCGCCGACCGAGGTGGATCGGCCGAATCGATGGTCGCGCTCGCTGCGCTGCTCGGCAGCCAGCTGCTGGCAGCACGCGGCGCCCTCGAGCAGCGTTCCGAGGTCGTCGAATCGCCGGACGTCTCCCTCCCCGACCTTGCATTGCAGCTCCCGGACGCGATCCTCCGCTTCGACGGTCACCTGCGGCTGCGCGATTGGAACGCCGCGGCAACGAGCCTCCTCGGGCTCGACGCCGACGTCACCGGCACCCGCATGGAGGACCTGCTCGGCATCCCGCTCAGGGACCTGCCGGCGCTCGAGGCGACCGCCGTCTCGCACACGGTGGTCGGCGGGCTCGAGGTGGTGATGCACCGCTCCGGGCTCGGCGTCACGGCCGTCATCCGCGACCCCGGCGCCGCGCCCGAGGCGGAGCGGCTGGCGACCGAGCTGCGCTCGACAATCGAAGAGCTCCTGCGCGCGCGCCGCACGATCGACCTTCAGCGCGGTGAGCTCGAGCGGTCGGCGACGGTCGACCCGCTGACGGGCGTCGCCAGTCGCGGCGCGATCCTGGAGCGCCTCCGGCTCGAGGTCGCGCAGGCGCGCCGCTATCGGCACCCGCTGGCCGTCGTGCTGCTCGACATCGACGACTTCGGAACGATCAATCGCCTGCATGGCATCGGCGGCGGCGACGCGGTGTTGCGAGAGGTGGCGCTGCGCATCCGGCTGCGGGTGCGCGAGGCCGACGCGCTCGGCCGCGCCGGCAGCGATGGCTTCCTGGCGACATTGCCGCACACGGACGAGGCCGGAGCGGCGACCTTTGCCGACGCCCTGCGCCATCGACTGGCACTCCGTCCCATCGCAATCGGGGACTCCGCGCTGTCGGTGACCGTCAGCATCGGCGTGGCCACCATGCGACCGGGCGAGGACCTCGACGTCGATGGGCTTCTGGCACGGGTCCAGGAAGCGCTCGACAGCGCGCGCAGCACCGGTGGCGACCGCATCGCGCTGGACCGGCTGCACGGTCTCGCGCGCCTCGCCGACCCGCACGACAGCGATCCGTCCGGCGACGTCGACGGGCTCGGCAGCTAAGACTCTTGTCATACGCCGGTCGGGCCTGCCGCGCGCCAGATTGAGCACGAAGCCTGGACAGACTTATCCACCTTCGTCATACAATGTGTGGGCAGGATCTGTGGATAACTCCGTAGCCATGCCGGCCATCGGCTGGCACCCTTGAGGCCCTCATGCCGTCGAGCTCCTCCGCCCTCTCCGCCAAGCTGATCTTCCCGACCAAGGAGATCGTGGAGGAGTACTACCTGCCGATCATCTACACCGCCTGCCGTACCTGCTACAGCGAGCAGGTGCCCGATCAGATCTGGGACAAGGCGGTCAGCCGGCAGGTTGCCGACGAGAAGCAGCAAAACCTGGTTCGCAAGGTCATGGAATCAGGGCACGGCTCGACCATCGAGCACGTGAACTTCACCTTCGCCATCAGCGGGGTGACGAGAACGCTCAGCCATCAGCTGGTGCGCCATCGGGCCGGCACGGCATTCGACCAGCAGAGCCAGCGCTACGTCAGCTTCAAGAAGCGCGACAACTACACCGTCCCGGACACCATCAGCAACGGCGATCTGCCCGACGACCTCGCCGGGCGCTTCCAGCGGGCGATCGACGACAACCTGGAGCTCTACGGACAGCTGCTCCAGGCCGAGGTGCCCGCCGAGGACGCGCGCTTCATCTTCCCGAACGCGATGCAGACGAACCTCATCATGACGGTCAACCTGCGCCAGCTGATCCACATGTCCGGGCTGCGGCTCTGCACCATGGCCCAGTGGGAGATCCGGCAGCTGTTCAAGCAGATCAGGCACGAGGTCTTCCGCGTCAGCCCGTTCTTCGGCAGCTTCCTCGTGCCGAAGTGCGTTCCGCTGGGGTACTGCGACGAGATGGGCAACCGCGACGAGCACTGCCGCATCAAGCCGCACCATGACACCGTGATGGCGGTGTGGGAGGCGTACCGCGGCGGGTCGCTCGAAGAGGTCGACGGCCCGGTCGTGCCGGAGTCGAGCCCGTTCCGGCCGAAGCCGCGACGCGTGCCGCTGCCGGTGGCTGACGGACAAGTTCGGCCGGCAGTCGCCGAGCCGGTGGGCGCCCCGCTGGGGCAGGCAGGGGACTCCGACCGAGTCTGACCCGCGCTACCCTCCCTCGATGCACGGGCGCCACAGCCGATGACGCACGAGGGCCAGCGACCGGGCGACCGGCGCGTCCGCGTCGAGCGGACCCGGCCCCAGGAGTTTCAGCTCAGGGCTCCACGCCGGGTGCGTCGACCTCCGTCCGCGGCGGCCTCGCTGCTCCTCGTGTTCGTCATCCTCATCACCGCCGGCACCGCACTGCTGATGCTGCCGGTGGCAACCGCCACCGGCCAGTCCACGCGTTTCGTCGACGCGCTCTTCACGGCAACGAGTGCGGCGTGTGTCACGGGCCTCGTGGTGGTCGACACCGCGACGCACTGGAGCCCTTTCGGCCAGGTCGTCATCCTGCTGCTCATCCAGGCCGGCGGCTTCGGGATCATGGCCGGCTCCACGCTGCTGCTCCAGCTCTTCCTCGGCCGGCGCACGACGCTGCGCGATCGCATCCTCGTCCAGGAGTCGCTCGGCGGGCTGCAGCTCGGCGCCGTGAGCAGCCTGTTGAAGCGGATCGCCATCTTCACGCTGGTCGCCGAGGGCATCGGCGCGGTCGTGCTCTCGATCGCATTCATGTCCGGCCCGGAGGCCGGGCCGCCCGGAGATCCGTTGGGCATCTGGTGGGGCATCTTCCACGCGGTGTCGGCCTTCAACAACGCCGGCTTCGACCTGACCGGCGGCTTCCGCAGCCTGAGCCCGTTCGTCGACGATTGGGTCGTGCTGTTGACGATCGGCATCCTGCTCAGCCTCGGTGGCCTCGGCTTCGCGATCGTCGGTGACGCGGTCGCCCGGGGCCGATGGTCGCGCATGGCCCTCGAGACGAAGCTGGTGCTCTCGACGACCGCCGCGCTCCTGGTCGGTGGAACGTTGCTCATCGGCTTCACCGAGTGGTCGAATCCGCTGACGCTCGGTGCACTGCCGACGGAGCAGCGCATGCTCAACGCGCTCTTCGAGTCGACCACCCTGCGGACCGCCGGTTTCACGGCGCTCGACACCGGCGCGTTTGCGGAGGCAACGCTGTTCGTGGTGATGGCGCTCATGTTCATCGGCGGCGCGTCCGGCTCGACGGCGGGTGGGATCAAGGTCAACACGTTCAGCGTGCTCCTCATCGCGATCGTCTCGACGGTTCGCGGCGAGCCGTCGGCCATCGCGTTCGGGCGGCGCATCCAGCACGCGATCGTGTACCGGGCCCTGGCGGTCGCCCTGCTGGCGATCGCCTTCGTGTTCGTGGTCGGCCTCGGCGTCACCCTGACGAGCGACGCGACCTTCGTCCAGACCCTGTTCGAATCGGTCTCCGCGTTCGGCACCGTCGGCGCGACCACCGGCATCACGCCGGACCTGGCCGACCCGGCGCGCCTGATCGTCACCGGCGCCATGTTCGTCGGCCGGCTCGGCCCGCTGACCCTGGTGCTCGCGCTCACCGCGCGCGAGCGGAGGACATCCTTCCGGCCGGCAGTCGAGTCGGTCCGCATCGGCTAGGCTTCGAGCATGGCGAGCGAAGGCGTGATGGTCATCGGGCTCGGCCGGTTCGGATCGGCCCTGGCGCGCGAGCTCGAGCGCCTCGGCCACGAGGTCATGGCCGTCGACCGCAACGAGCAGCGCGTGAACGACATCGCGCCGGACGTGACCCACGCGCTTCAGCTCGATGCGTCCGAAGAGGACGCACTTCGGGCGGCGGGCGCGGCGGACTTCAACACCGCGATCGTGGCCATCAGCAGCGACGCCGAGCCATCGATCTTCGCGACGATGGTGCTCAAGCGGCTCGGTGTGCGGACGGTCATCGCGAAGGCCGGCAGCATCCTGCACGGCGAGATCCTGGCTCGCGTCGGCGCGGACCGAGTCGTCTTCCCGGAGCGTGAGACCGGCCTCCGCCTGGCGCACTCGTTCAATGTCCCGAACGTCATTGACTACCTCGACGTCGCGCCGAACTTCGGGATCGAGAAGATCCGGCCGCCGAAGTCATTCATCGGCAAGACGCTTGGCGAGCTCGACCTCAAGGGGCGCCTGGGCCTCACGCCGATCGCCTTGCGACGGGCTCAGCAGGTGTTCGTCAACCCGGCGCGCGAGGAGCGAGTCGCCGATGGCGACGAGCTGATCCTCATCGGCCGCGACGAAAAGCTCGACCAGCTGCGCGGCTGAGCGACTAGTTGTCGGGCGACACCCCGTCGCCGAGGGTGAATCGCCGCAGCTCGTCGTCGCAGGCATCGGCAAGCCGTCGCGCCTCGTTGACGAGGAAGGTGCTCATCTTGGTCGAGTCGGTGATGAGCAGGGTATGGCCACGTTCATTGCGGTCGAGCACGATGCGGTCGTCCCCATGGAAGCTGAGGCCCCAGTTGGCCTGGAGCTGCACGATCTCGGCGAGCACGACCTTCTCGCTGAAGTACCAGTCGAGGAACTCGGCGTTGAGTGCCGCCACCACGTCGCGCAGCTGGAGCGTGGCGTTGCGGCGCAGGCGCGACAGGAAATGCACGATTCGCAAACTGGCGAACGGGTCACCGGACCGGCCGATCTGCGGCGGAACCACGCCCGGGTCGGGCATGCCGTCGGGCGCTGGCCCGACGAGGGGAAGGGTGGCGGATTCGGTCACGGTCCGTCGAGTATCGCGGCGCGCGCGATCCGCATCAACTCAGCCGATGCGGAGCCCTTCCTTACAGCCGGGCTCGGGTGTCAGCAGGTAGACCTCGCCGCCCTCGCCCATGGCGCCGAGGACGAGCACCTCGCTCGCGAAGCCGGCGATCCGCCGTGGTGGAACGTTGATGACCGCGACAACCTGCCGCCCGATCAACGTCGCCGGATCGGGGTAGGTCACCGTCAGCTGGGCCGAGCTGGCCCGTTCGCCAATCTCCTCTCCGAAGTCGATGTGCAGGCGGTAGGCCGGCTTGCGTGCCTCAGGAAACGGTTCCGCCGCGACGATGCGCCCGACGCGCATCTCGATGCGGGCAAAGTCGTCGAACTCGATCATCGACGCAGCGTAGCGAGTGTGATCCTGAGGTGGTGCGCGTCTGCACCGGCCCTCGATAGGACTTTCGGCCCGTTGGTGGCCCCTCGCGCTCCGCGTACGGTTGCGCCACGGCCGTGCACGTGCCCGCACGGTCGCATCCGAGCAGGAGGCAACGTGACGTTCTGGAACTGGCGCCGCGGTCCCGGCCCGTCGGCGACCGTCGGCAGCGCGGCCATCGCCGTGTCCGACGACCTCGCGCCCATCGAGCTGTACACGGCCGAGTCGCGCATCGTCGGGTGGATCTCGCCGAACGGCATGCGCGTCACCGACCTGCTCTCGACCCAGGACGAGCTCCGGCTCTGGCGCCCCAGCCCCGGGCCGCTGGATGCCGTGCATCCACCCGCCGTTGATACCGCTACGGTCGGCGCTGCAAGCGGCGACGAAAACGGCGAATGGGAGACGCTCGCCGCCGCCCGCGTCATCCTGGCCATGCCGCCCGAGTGGCGCGCCAGCCGCCAGCTGCGCCTGCACCGCCGCCTCCGGCGTGCCGCGATGGTGGCTGGCCCGTTCAGCGTGACGGGCAACGTGCACCTGCCCCCCGGTGGCGAGGTGAGCGGTCACCTCCTGCGGTCCCACGCCTTCCTGCCCCTCACCGACGCGTACATCCTGCACAACGGCGAGCCGCCGTTCGAGCACGTCGTCAGCGTCGTCCTCGTCAACACGGCCCACGTCGGCCAGATCGTCCCGCTCGTCACCCTGGCCTGAATCGGGAGCTGGTGAGCGCTCATCGCACGCTCTTCGCGGCGCGATTCCCCGAGAGCGGCGGCGCGTGGCTCTCCGCGTTGACGACCACGACGACGCCGATGCCGGAGCGTCACGCACTCCTCTGGGTGTCGCGGAAGGGCGACCGCCTGTTCGCGGCGCGGATCGGGGCGGCGCGCACATAATCGGCGCATGGCCGTCCTGCGCAGCTCACTTGACCCGACGACGCCAACGGCGCGCGCCAACGCCGATGCGATGGCAGCGCTCGTCGACGACCTGCGTGACCGCACGCGGCACCTGACCGAGCGGGGTGCCGCCGGCGACGATCGCTCGATCGCGCGGCATCGGCAACGCGGCAAGCTGCCGGTGCGTGAGCGAATCGACCGGCTGATCGATCCCGGGTCGGCCTTCCTCGAGCTGTCGACCCTCGCCGCAAACGGCCTGTACGACGAGGATGCGCCCGGCGCGGGCATGGTCACCGGCATCGCGCAGGTCGAGGGCGTGACGTGCGTCATCGTCGCCAACGACGCGACGGTGAAGGGCGGCACGTACTACCCCATGACGGTCAAGAAGCATCTCCGCGCGCAGGAGATCGCCCTAGAGAATCGGCTGCCGTGCATCTACCTGGTCGACTCGGGCGGCGCGTTCCTGCCCCTCCAGGCCGAGGTGTTCCCGGACCGGGAGCACTTCGGACGGATCTTCTTCAACCAGGCACAGCTCAGCGCCCGCGGCATCCCACAG
>DASTTX010000200.1:0-4203 GCA_035759945.1 Candidatus Limnocylindria bacterium
TGGACGGCCCGCTGGGCGCCCATTCTCGACCACGAACATTTCGGCAAGGAAGACAGCGGGTACCCATGCTCCGTCTCGCTCGCGCCCTGGGATTCCTGGCACCCATCGCGGTGGCCGCATTCGTGATCGTGGTGCTCAGCACCTCGCCGACGGCCAGCGGGCCGGCACGCTCCATCCAGCTGCTCCTGGCCGGCCTGGCCCTGCTGGCGGGCATGACCTCGATGGCGCTCGCGTCCTGGAGCTACTTCGGCTGGCGGCTCAACCGCATCGCGCGGGCGCTGGAGGACACGTTGGAGGCCGACGTCCCGGTCGAGCTGCGGGTCGGCGGCGTGCCGGCCGAGCGGCGCCTGGCCCGGGCCTTCAACGCGGCTGCCGGAGCCTTTCTGCAGGTCGAGGCGCGTGCCACCCACGACCGCCTGACCGGCATCGCCAATCGCGAGACGCTGCTCACCACGCTCGTCGCCGAGGTGGAGCGCGCGGCGCGGCACCACACCTGGCTGTCGGTGGCGTTCATCGACATCGATCGCTTCAAGCCCATCAATGACACCTTCGGCCACAACTCGGGCGACGCCGTGCTGCGCCAGGTCGCGGGGATCATCGCCGACTCGGTCCGCGCCAGCGACACCTTCGGCCGCTACGGCGGCGAAGAGTTCATGCTCATCCTGCCCGAGACGACGCCCGAGGACGCCGTGGGACTGGCCGAGGAGCTCCGTCTGCTGGTCATGCAGGAGCCGCTCGTCATCGCCGGCGGACAGAGCCTGAAGGCCACCATCAGCATCGGCGTGGCCGGAGGCCGCGGCTCGCAGCTCCAGATCGACATGCTGGTCGACCGAGCCGATGCGGCCATGTACGCCGCCAAGTCGTTGGGGCGCAACCGCACCTATCTCTTCCGCGAGCTCGACGAGGAGGCGCCCGTGCGCCGCGCGCCGATCAGCCCCGAGCATCGAGCGCAGGCCACGGCGATCGGCCAGTGGGCGAGCGATACCGCCACCCAGGCGCTGGCCTCGGTCCTTGCCCCCCAGCCGCATCACCGCGGACGGCCATCGGACATGATCGCCTCGCTGGCGACCGGCATCGCGCTCGAGATGGGCCTGCCTCGCGAGGAGATCGAGCGCATCCGCATCGCGTCGCTGTTGCACGACCTCGGCAAGATCGCCATCCCCGACGAGATCCTGGACAAGCCGACCACCCTGACCGATCCGGAGTGGCAGACGATCGGCGAGCACCCGCGCATCGGCCAGGTCATCCTGGAGCAGGCATCCAGCCTTCGAGAGGCGATCCCCGTCGTGCTCCACCATCACGAGCGGTTCAACGGCGGTGGCTACCCGCATGGCCTGCGCGGCACCGAGATCCCGCTCGGCGCGCGGATCGTGGCCGTCGCCGACGCGTATCACGCCATGGTCCACGACCGGCCGTACAGCTCGGCCCTTGCGCACGATGCCGCGCTCGACGAGCTCCGCGCGAACGCCGGGACCCAGTTCGATCCGGATGTGGTCGACGTGTTCTGCACCGTCTACGCGGACAGCGTTCCACCGGATGGCCTCGAGGAGATCTACCGGCTCCACGAACGAGCGACCGGCGGCCTGCCACATCTCGACGCCAAGCCGCACCTCCATCCGCACCGGCCGCCGAGCAGCGGCAAGCGGCGCCGCCAGCGCCAGGCATCCGGCTGATGAACCCGCGCATCGCGGTCACGATCTCGCTGCTCGCGGCGCTCTCAGGGGCGCCGCCTCGCGCGTCCGCCGCCGGAATCGTCATGGCGGTTCGAGCCGGAAATGGATCGAGCGCCAACGACTTCCTCATGACGCTGCTGCTCATCGGCCTGGCCGGCGTGGCGGCTGTGGCATTGATCGGCACCGGCATCCTGCTCGCGCGCCGTGAGCGCGCGAAGCCGCCGCCGCCGAGCGCAATGGCCGAGGCAGCGGCTGCGCTGCAGCGGCGCACCGTCAGGCGTTCGAAGGTGCGCCTGCCGGACGACCCAATCGTCGCCGCCCTCGGAATTGACGAGGACCACCGCCAGCGACCCCGTGGACGAGCGCGGCCGGTGCGTGAAGCGCCGGATCGAGAAGGGGCGCCGCTGCCCTAGAAGGGCGTTCGCCAGGCTTCCGTCAGCTGGTCGAGGCCGATGCTGATCTCGGTGCCGCCGGCCCGCAGGTCGAGCGTCTCCCCGGCCGCGGTGCCGATGGGGATGCCGGGGACTCCGGCGCCGTCGAGCGCAGCACGGAGTCCGTCGGCCGCCGACGGTTCGACCGCCACGATGGCACGACCGGCCCGCTCGCCGAACAACGCCGCGGTCGGCCACGCACTCTGGATCTCGACCCGTGCCCCGACGGCGGACCTGATCGCCATCCGTGCCAGCGCGACACCGATGCCGCCGACCGACGCGTCGTGCGCCGCAGACATCAGCCCGTCGCGGGCCAGCCGCGACACGAGCCGCACCACGGCCGCCGCCCCGTCCAGGTCGAGGTGCGCTCGTCCGCCTCGCAGGCCACGCCACCAGGCGAGCTCCGAGGCCGCCAGGGCATCGGGCGTGTCGGCGAGGTCGCCGATCAGCCATAGCTCGTCCGCGGCGCGCCACGCCATCCCGAGCGCCGTCGCGCGGTCCTCGATCAGCCCGACCGTGCCCACCACCGGCGTGGGGAGGATCGGGCCGTCCGGCGTTTCGTTGTACAGGCTCACGTTGCCGGACACGACCGGTACCCCCAACACTCGGCAGGCATCGGCGATGCCGTCGATCGCCCGCTCCAGCTGCCAGGCGCCGAGGTCATGCTCCGGCGAGCCGAAGTTCAGGCAATCGGTGACGCCGATCGGCGTTGCACCGCTGCATGCGACGTTGAGCGCGCCCTCGAGCACCGCCGACGCGCCGGCCAGGTAGGGGTCGAGCGCGCCGAGCCGAGTCGGCCCGGGTCCATCGATCGCCAGCGCCAGCGCGCGGGACGTGCCCTTGATGCGGAGCACGGCGCTGTCGCCGGCGCCGGGTCCGACCAGCGTGTTCGTTCCGTTCATGTGGTCGTAGCGGCGCCAGATCGGCTTGCGGTCCCGCGAGTTCGGGCTGGCCAACAGCTCCAGCAGGACCGATGCGCTCGCCGGCTCCGCCGCGAGCGGCTCCAGGTCGACACCGGTGGCAGCCGACGGCCTCCCGGAGATCCGGTAGCGCGGGGCGTCGTCGGCCAGGGCTCGGCCGGGAACCGCGCACACCTGCTCGCCGCCGGCGCGGCAGCGGATGAGCGGCTCGTCGCTGATATGGCCGATCTCGGCCGCCGCGAGCTCGTAGCGGTCGAAGACGGAGCGCACGCCGGCGGCCGCCTCGGGACGCACCACGAGCAGCATTCGCTCCTGCGACTCCGACAGGAGCACCTCGTACGGCGTCATCCCGCCCTCGCGACGCGGCACGGCGTCGAGGTCGACGTCGGCACCGACACCGCCCCGCGCGGTGAGCTCGGCCAGGGCGCAGGTCAGGCCCGCCGCGCCGAGGTCCTGCATCGCGATCACGCCCTCCATCCGTGCCAGCTCGAGGCAGGCCTCCATCAGCAGCTTCTCGAGGAACGGATTGCCGACCTGCACCGCCGGCCGTCGCTCCTCGCGGTCCTCGCCGAGCGTGGCCGACGCAAACGAGGCGCCCTGGATCCCGGCGCGGCCGGTCGCGGCGCCGACGAGCAGCAGGACGTTGCCCGCCCCCGCGGCGCGGGCCAGCGTGATGTCCTCGTGGCGCGCGATGCCAACGCACATCGCGTTGACGAGCGGGTTGCCGGAGTAGGTCGGGTCGAACGCGATCTCGCCGCCGACATCCGGGATGCCGATGCAGTTGCCGTAGCCGGCGATGCCGCCGACGACCCCGCCGAACAGGTAGCGATTGCGGGTGGCCGCGTCCGTATCGGTCTCTTCGTCGGCGTCAAGTGGGCCGAAGCGGAGCGAATTCAGCAGCGCGATCGGCCGCGCGCCCATGGTGAAGATGTCGCGGATGATCCCCCCGACGCCGGTCGCCGCGCCCTGGTAGGGCTCGACGGCCGAAGGATGGTTGTGGGACTCGACCTTGAAGACGACCGCCAGACCGTCGCCGATGTCGATCGCCCCGGCGTTCTCACCGGGCCCGACGAGCACCCGTTCACCGCTCGACGGCAGGCGGCCGAGGAGCGGCCGGGAGTGCTTGTAGGCGCAGTGCTCCGACCACATCGCCCCGAACATGCCGAGCTCGACGGCGTT
>DASTTX010000201.1:0-22199 GCA_035759945.1 Candidatus Limnocylindria bacterium
TCGACCGCTCCGAGCGCCGGTGGCGTCCAGGCGAGTGTGCCCAACACGGCCATGGATCTCGCTGATGGTGGGGCCGTGCCATTCCTGCTCGCTCTGCTGGCGATCGGGGGCCTAGCGGTCATGGGCCGCCACAACATCAAGGAGATGATGGACCGCCGCTAGGTCCCTCGACTCCGCGACACACGAACCGCCCCGGAGCGACTCCGGGGCGGTTCTTCATTGCCCAGGACCGTCGTACCAGGACTATGCGTTGCGAACCGTCAACAGGCGGAGGTACCCGATCTTCACTGGACCTCACCAAACTGCGGAAATCTGCGCATACGATGGGTACCAAAGTACTGGACATCGTGCCTATACTCGCGCTCCGCTCACCGGCGCCACGCACGATCGCTTGGTCGCCGGAAGGCCAACGGATTCATCGCTCGACTCTCGGCATCCGCCGAATCTGCGAGCACAAGAGAGGTCTATCGCCAGACACACGGGTCGCTCAGCGGCCACTAGCCAGAGGGGCTGAAAAATGGATTCCCGAGCAACCACGACAACTCGACTCTCTCTGTTCCCGATCCTCATCGCTCTGCTGATGAACCTGCTGATCGGCCCGCTTGCGCCGGTCATCTCCGGGTCGGCACAGACGCTCGTCCGCGCGGATGACGTCGAGATCATCCAGGACGATTCGACTGAGGGCTGTAACGGCGTCGTATCGACGCCCGGCAGCGAGAACACCGACAAGCGGCTCATCTCCGGAAGCCTCGAGCCTGGCGGCACCGCCACCTTCGAGATCAGCTATCCCGTCGACCCCGAGGATGTCGCGGGCCGCGAGCAGTTCGAGATCACCGACTGCGTCTTCATCGAGGACGTCGCTGTCGCTCGGTACTTCATCCACTTCGTCCCCAACACCGAGAACTTCATCCTCACGTTCACGCTGAACATTCCGGACAACGCTCCGGTTGGCGACGAGTACTGCAACTACGCCAAGACCACTGCCGCTCCATCGCAGTCGCAGGCGTCCAACCGCAAGGCCGGGCCTGCCTGCTTCCTCATCGGTGGCGACCTGCTCATCAACAAGACCGATGCGAACGGTGCGCCGCTGGCCGGCGCGGACTTCAGCATCGCGTGCACCTGGCCGAGCAGCACTGCCACGCTGGCGAACACAGTCATCAGTGCCCAGCCGAACGGCACCGTCTCGGACGGCAATGACGCTGATGGAGCTGCCAGCGCGAGCGAGTTCTTCGCATCTGCGTCCGGCGAGACGCTGAACGCAACGGCGACGACCGGCTCCGACGGGACGATCGCGGTGGCGGCGCCCGTCGGCAGCGTCTGCACCTTCACCGAGACCGACCCGCCCGCCGGCTACCAGGCCGACCCGAACGACCTCAGCGAGACGTTGACGGTCACGAGCGGCCAGCAGCAGACGCACACCTTCGTCAACACCATCCCGCCGGGGCACCTGACGATTGTCAAGGACCTGACGGGTGAGGTTCCCGGCTCGAACTGGGCCTACACCGGCAGCCTGGGCGCCTTCACGCTCCCTGCCGCGGGCGGCAGCACCTCGTCGATGGAGGTCGAGCCGGGCGACTACACCATCACCGAGACGACCAAGGCGGGCTACGACGTCAGCGTCAGCTGTGACGACGGCACGAACGGCACTGCCAACAGCGTCACGGTCAACGTCTCCTCGAACGAGGACGTCACCTGCACCTTCTTCAACGTCGCGCAGACCGGCTCGATCACGGTGATCAAGTCTCTTGACGGAGAGACGCCCGACGCGGCGTGGGCATACACCGGCGACCTCGGGTCCTTCACCCTTCCGGCCAGTGGTGGGCAGCAGCTCTTCGACGACCTGGCTGCTGGTCAGTACGACATCGCGGAGACGACGAAGGACGGCTACGCCGTTAGCGTGAGCTGCGATAGCGGCGAGACCGGTAGCGCCAGCGTCTCGGTCGATCTCGACCCGGGCGAGGACGTGGTCTGTACGTTCCTCAACGTTGCCGAGACCGGCGTGAGCATCGACAAGAGCAACGACGCCGAGGTCGAAGGCGAGCCGGGTGCCGTATCGCGCGGCGACACGGTCCACTTCACCATTGACGTCGAGATCACCGGAAACGACGCGACCAACGCGATCGTCACCGATACCCTCCCCAACGGGTTGACCTACGTGGACGGCTCGGCGGACCCGGCGACCGGTTTCTCCATCAACGGCCACGAGCTCACCTGGGATGCCGGTGATCTGGCGGTCGGCTCCTACACCTTCGAGTACGACGCGACGGTCGACAGCGACGCAAGTGGCACGCTCACGAACGTCGGTTGCATCGACGCGGACGAGGTCGACGAAGAGCTGTGCGACGACAGCAGCGTCGATGTGACGCCGCCGTCGATGGATATCGTGAAGAGCAACAATGCGGAGGCGCCGGTGGCCCGTGGCTCGATCGTCGAGTACACGCTCACCGTGACGGTGACCGATGGGCCGATCAACGGCGTAGAGGTGAACGACACGCTTCCGGACGGGTTGACCTACGTGGGCAGCTCTGCGGATCCGTCGTCCGGCTTCTCGGTCGATGGCCAGAAGCTCACGTGGCTCGTCGCGAGCCTCGGCTCAGGAGCCCATGAGTTCACCTACCAGGCGATCGTTGATGACGACGCGCCGATCGGTGAGCAGCTCACGAATACGGGCTGTGTCACCAGTGATGATGACGCCGAAGATGGTCTGATCTGCGACACCTCGGATGTCGAGGTGAAGCCAGCCACGATCGACTTCGACAAGTCGAGCAACTTCGGTGGCCAGTCTGTCCTGCGCGGCCAGACGATCGAGTACACCCTCAAGGTGACCGTCACCGATGGCCCCATCCACAACGCCGTCGTGGGGGACTCGCTTCCCGACGGCCTCACCTACGTGGCCGACTCTGCGGATCCTGACACGGGCTTCGAGGTGAGCGGTCAGGACCTCACGTGGACCCTTGGCACCCTGGACAATGGCGCCTACGAGTTCACGTACTCCGCGACCGTCGACGCCGATGCTTCGGGCTCGCTGACGAACCTTGCCTGCGTGGACGCGGACGAGCTGGATAGCGAGATCTGTGGCCAGACGACCGTCACGGTCCGGATCCCGACGCTGGTGATCGACAAGGCAGCGAATGTCGAGTCGATCACGATCAGCGGGCCAAATAACGCCCTGGTTGCGACTCCTGCGGTCGTGACCTGGACGCTGACCTACACGCTGACCAATGGGCCGGTCACCAACGCGGTGATCACGGATGCGATCCCGACCGGGTTCGCGTTCCTGGATGCGTCAAACGGGGGGACTTCATCGGGCAACACTGTCACCTGGAATCTGGGAACCCTCACCGCGAGCGGCTCTGTCAGCTTCCGGACGACCGTGAATCCGGCGACGATCTCCCGCGTCGCGCCGACGGTCAACATCGCGACCATCGACTCGAGCGAGACCGCGCCTGACCAGGGTCAGGACAGCGTGACCGTCGCGGTGATCCCGCCGCCATTGGCTGGCAATCCTCCGCCGCTGCCGAACACCGCGATCGGCATCGGACCGGATGGCACGCCGGTGAGCGTCCCGATCGAGTTGCTGGCAGTCCTCTTCATCGGTTCGCTCGGCGCGCTGGCGCTGGCGAACGCGAGGGCGAGGAGCCACCGCCGGTAGGCAATGCGGGTGGGGTCGCCTCCCGAGAGGCCGGTCCCACCCATTGATCCAGCCCCCTGGCAGGGACGGGATAGAGGTTCGCCTCTATCCCGTCTTCTGTTCCCCCGCGAGAGCCGGTCAGTGCTGCGAGCTGTCCTCTGGCTGACTGGCGCCGTCGTCGCCTTGATCTTCCGCCGGGCTCGGCGACGGCTGCTGTGGCGCGACCCGGGGCGTCGGCGTCGGCCTCGCGGTGGGGGTCGGCCTGGCCGTCGGCGTCGGCCGTGCGGTTGGGGTCGGCCGTGCGGCCGGGGCTTGGCGAGCTATCGAGGCCGGCTGCTCAGCGGACGTGTCGTCGATGTCGTCAACGGTGACCACCACTCCAGCGCGCCCGCCGTGCCCATTCGGCGGCGTGCCCGGTCCCTCGGCATCGTGGCCGAATGCAGCGCCCTGTGGCGCTCCCGTCTGACGAGGCGCCTGGCCGAGGATGCGGTCGATGACCGCTTGCGCCTGTGCCGGGAGCTCGTCGCGCAACATCTCGAGCACTTCCATGCGGGTTACCAGCGCACCGTCGATGGTGTCGCCGATGCCGAGTGCCTCGAGCTGGTCGTATCCCGCCTCCACCGCCGGCGCAAGAGCGGCCACCGCCGTCCAATCGCCCGCTTCGGCGAGCCGTCCCATCTCGTGGATTCGCTCGCTGAGCGCCAGGACCGCCAGGTCGTCCTGATATTCGGCCGGCAGCGCCTCCATGCGCAGCGCTTCGATCTGGAGCTTGACCGGATAGAGCAGATCACCGGGGATGGCGGCCCGCGACGCGGCCATGACACCGCCGACACTGATACCGAGCGCGAAGCTGGCGTACAGGCAGGCGCGGCCGAGGCGCCCCATGCGGGACGGATGGCTGGCCGGCGTGGCCGAACCCTCGCGGGCGGCAACGAACTGGTTGGTGACGATCCCGCGTAGGCGCCGGCGGAACAGCGGATCGGGCTCGAGGTCGGCCCGAACGCGCTCCACGTAGCGGCGAACGAGCTCGTCGGGCGTCAACGAGGCGTGCGACAGGCTCATCAGTCCGGTCCCCGCGTCAGATGCCGTCGCAGTGACTCGATGGCGCGGAAGGTAAGGCCACGGATGGTCCCCGCCTGGCGTCCCATGATCTGGGCCGCCTCGTCGGCGGACAGACCGGCCGCGTAGCGCAGGGCGAGCGCCTCACGCTGGTCGGGCGTGAGCCGGCTCATCGCCGCACGCAGCTCGCGGATCTCCTCGTCACGCAGCGAGAGTGCCTCGAGCTCGACGCCGTCACGCGGCTCGGCGATGGCACCCAGCGGCTCGGTCGGCCGCAGCCGGCGCTGGTGGTCGATCACCGCGTTTCGTGCGATCCGGAATGCCCAGGCGGCGAATGGCTTGCCGTCGTGCCGGTAGCGGGGCAGAGCTCCGACGATGCGCTCGAAGACGAGCTGCGTCACGTCCTCGGCGTCCTCGCGGCGCCGTAAGCGGACTGCGACGTAACGATAGATCGGCCCCACCAGCGCGTCATACAGCCGACCGACGGCCTCGACGTCGCCGGCGGTGGCAGCGCGGGCCATCTCGTCCACAGAGGCGTCAGCGGATAGCGAAGACGCCGGCGCATCGAGGGTTCCATGCTTGCTTTCACCGATGGTCCGGCGGAGGGTGGCGCTCAGGGGTCGGTCACGCATCGGGCAGCTCGCTCGGGCACGCTTGGCTACGGTTTGCGCACGCTAGCACCGCAGCGCGGCGCTGACCATCCTTTTCTAGATGATCGCGAGCTCGCGCCCGACCTTCTCGAAGGCCGCCAGGCACGTGTCGAGCTCATCGCGCGAGTGCTCGGCCGTCACGATCGTCCGGATGCGGCTCTTCTCCTCGGGAACGGTCGGGAAGCCGATGCCCATTGCGAAGATCCCCTCCTCGAAGAGGCGGTCGCTGAACCGATGCGCCAGGGCACCCGCGCCGACGATGACCGGCGTGATCGGTGTCTCGCTGTTGCCGGTGTCGAAGCCGAGCCGCTGGAGCCCCGCCTTGAAGTGGCGCGCGTTCTCCCACAGCTTCTCGATGAGCTGCGGCTCGGTCTCGAGCACATCGATCGCCGCAATGCACGCCGCGGCCACCGCCGGCGGATGCGAGGTGCTGAACAGGAACGGCCGCGCCTTGTGCTCCAGCACCGTGCGCAGGTTCGCGGGCCCGGCGACGTAGCCGCCCAGGACGCCGATCGCCTTCGACAGCGTTCCGACCTGTACCTGGACCCGCCCGTTCAGATCGAAGTGGTCGACCGATCCTCGACCGTTGCGGCCGAGCACGCCCGACGAGTGCGCGTCGTCCACGTACACGATCGCCTCCGCCTCCTCGGCTGCCTCGACGATCTCCGGCAGCTTCGCGATGTCGCCATCCATGCTGAAGACGCCATCGGTGATGACCAGGATGGTCCGATGCGCATCGGCGCTGCGCACCTCGCTCAGGGTGCTGCGCAGGGCGTCCATATCGGCGTGCGGAAAGATCTTGCGCTCCGCCTTCGTGAGCCGGATGCCGTCGATGATGCTGGCGTGGTTGAGCGCGTCGCTGACGATCACCGCGCCCTCCGGCGCGAGGATCGGGATCACGCCGGTATTGCACGTGAAGCCCGACTGGAAGGTGAGGACCGCCTCGGTGTGCTTGAAGTCCGCCAGCCGCTCCTCGAGCTGCTCGTGGAGGCTCATGGTTCCGGCGATCGTCCGAACCGCCCCCGACCCGGCGCCGAACTCCTCGACGGCCTTCAGCGCCGCCGCGCGCAGCTTCGGATGCGTGTTCAGCCCGAGGTAGTTGTTGCTGGAGAGCGTGATGACCTCTCGGCCGTCGATGACGCATCGGCTCTTCTGCTCGCTCTCGACGACCCTGAGTCGGCGGTACAGCCCCTTGGCCTTCAGGTCCTCGATCTCGGCATCCAGGAAGGCGAGCGGGTTGCGGGCGCGGGCGCGCGCGGGTGCATCGGTCATGGAGCCGAGTATAGGTCTCGATTCATCGGGCTCGGAAAGGCAGCGGGGCGGCCGTCTCCTGCGATATTGAGTCGATCTGTCGAGCGCCGCGAGCGCTGCCTACGGCAGCAGCACCACCTTACCGGCATGCCGTGAGGCGAGCAGCTCGAAGGCCTTCGGCCACTCCGCCAGATCGAGCCGGTGGGTGATGATCGGCGTGACATCCAACGCCCCGGAGCGAAGCAGGTCCTGCGTGCGCTCCCAAGTGTCGTAGATGCGCCGCCCGAAGATGCCGTGCAGGCGCAGCCCCTGCATGATGACGCTCTCCGACAGCTCGATCGGCACGGCACCGTTGAAGATGCCGAGCAGGCTGACCCGGCCGCCGCGGGTGATCACCCGGAGCGCCTGATCGAGCGCTCGAGGGGACCCGCTCATCTCGAGCACCACCTCGACGCCATCGCCGCCGGTCGCCTCCATGATCCGGGCCTCCGTGCCGGGGTCCGATGCGTCCAGCGCCAGGTCGGCGCCCATCGTCCTCGCCAGCTCCAGGCGATACGGCTCCGTGTCGGTCGCCACGACGAGCGCCGCACCGGCCGCACGCGCGATGCCGACGGCGCACAGCCCGATCGGGCCGCAGCCGGTGACGAGCACCGTGCGGCCCTCGATCGGCTCGGCGAAGGCGGCGTGCACGGCGTTGCCCATCGGCTCCTGGAGCGCGACGACAGCGGGGTCCAGCCCGTTCGACTCGACTGCGTTCGCTTCGGGGATGACGACGTGCTCGGCGAATCCGCCATCGACGTGGACGCCGATGACGCGCAGGTCGCGGCACAGGTGCATCTCGCCACGCTGACACTGGGCGCATTCCCAGCAGAACAGATGAGATTCGACACCGACCAGGTCGCCCTCCCGCACGCGGCTGACGCCCGCACCGATGCCGACCACGGTCCCCGCCAGCTCGTGCCCGAGGATCCGCGGTGGAACGAGGTTCTCCGCCGCCCACTCGTCCCACTGAAACAGGTGAAGATCGGTGCCACAGATGCTCGCGGCATCGACGCGGAGGAGGACCTCCCCCGGGCCCGGCTCAGGCACCTGGCGCTCGATCAGCTCCACGCCCGGGCCGGCCTGCACCTTCGCAAGCGCCCGCATGGTCCCGGCGCCGACCGTGGCCGTCACCCAGCGACCAGCTCGCCGATGCCGGCCGCCGCCTCGTGGTCATCGAAACGAGGTTCCTCGTCGACGACCGGATTCTCGATGGCGCCGATGTCCTCGATCTCGCAGCGCATCACGTCGCCGCCCTTCAGGTACCGCGGCGGCGACTGGTAGTGGCCCACGCCGGCGGGCGTGCCGGTCGCGATGACGTCACCGGGCTCGAGAGTGATGGTTCGCGACGCGAAGGCCACGATGCTCGCGACGTCGAAGACCATCTCCGCGCTAATCGAGTCCTGCCAGGTCTGGCCGTTGACCGCCGAGCGCATACGCAGCGCCTGCGGGTCACCGATCTCGTCGGCGGTGACGACCACCGGTCCCATCGGCGCGAAGCGGTCGGAACCCTTGGCGCGCAGCCACTGGCGGTCCTCTTTCTGGAGGTCGCGCATGGTCACGTCGTTGAGAACGGTGTAGCCGAAGATGGCGGATGCCGCCTCCTCGCGGGTGATCCGCGATGAGCGTCGCCCGATGACCACCGCCAGCTCGCACTCGAGGTCCAGCTTCTCGGTCGCACGGGGCCGGGTCACGGTCGCGCCAGGATCGGCCACGGCGTTCGCGAACTTGCTGAACAGCATCGGATAGCGCGGGGGGTCGACGTTCTGCTCGCGGCAGTGATCGTGATAGTTGAGCCCGACGCAGATGATCTTGCCCGGTCGCGAGATCGGCGCCCGGATCGTCACCGACGCTGGATCGATCACCTCGCGCCCGCTGGTGCGCAGCTCATCGGCGCGGATGCCGCGCGACAGGAGCTCACCGACATCGGCAACGCCAAGGCGTTCGGTCAGATCACGGATGCCGGCATCGGTCCTGATGCCAAGACGGGTTCCGGCTCGGTCGGCACCGCCGCGCGAAAAGGCAAGCAGCTGCACGCCGCGAGTATAGGTTCGGCGCCCGATCAGGGCTCGCTGAAGTACAGGCGGCTGCCTTCGCGCAGCAGGCCGGCGATCAGGACCGCGCTGATGACGAGGCCGATGGGGACCATGAGCAGGTACCAGCCGTTTGCCGCATCGACCGGCATGTCCAGCAGGACGGGCGGGAGGCCCGCCAGGATCGGCACCGGCAGAAGGGCGATGCCGATCGCGAACCGATAGGCGATCCGCTTGCGCTGGAGCGCGACGGTGATCCCGAAGAGGACCGCGGCCAGCTCGATCATCATGAAGATGCCGAGCAGGCTGAACGGCGCTCGCTCGCTGAAGTCGATGAACTCGACGATGCGGCCCATCAGCAGCCCCGTCACGGCGAGCAGCAGGAAGGCCCAGCCGAACCAGAGGCGCACGGCGAGGGGCGCGGAAGGGCTGGGCTCGTCGGACGATCGGACCACGACGACGATCGTACCAATGCGGCCGCCTACCATGGCTGGCATGGGCTGGTTGGCGGAGCTGTTCGAGACGAACCGCATCATCGTTCTGTCGGTCTACGGCCAGGTCTTCTTCGTGATGGGCCTCGCCATTGCGCTCCAGAGCCGCCGACGCTCGCAGCTGCCGCTCGCGCGAGCGCTCCCCTGGCTGGCCGGATTCGGGCTCGTCCATGGCCTGATGGAGTGGGGCTACCTGTTCGTGCCGATCCAGGCTGGCTTCCTGCCGCAGACGGTGATCGAGCTGCTGCTCCTGCTCCAGCTGGCCATGAAGCCGATCAGCTTCGCGCTGCTCTTCCAGTTCGGGGTGGAGCTCGTTCTGAGCACGCGCGACGCTGGATCCGACCCTCCCCGCATCGGCGGTCAGCCCTGGCTGCGCCTGGTGCCCACCGTCGCCATCGTGCTGTGGGCGGTGGCCACGGTCGCGCTCTCCGGCACCTCCGATCCAGGCTTCACGGCATCGCCGGGGCCATGGCTCCGCTCCGCCGACATCGATCCGGCGCTCGCGCACATCGGGGCACCGCTCGCCGTCGGCGACGTCGTCGCGCGGGGCATGCTCGGGCTGCCCGCCTCGCTGATGGCCGCCATCGGGCTGCGCCGGACGACGCACCTGCTCGGGCCTATGGCCGGTCGCGGCGTGTCGACGGCGCTCGGTGCGGCGTCGGTTACGTTCGTCGTGTATGCCGTGCTGGCCGGTCTCGTGCCACTGCCGGCGCCGTTCCCGCCGGCGTCGATTGTCAACGGCCGCACGGTCTTCGAGACGCTGGGCGTGCCGATCGAGGTCTTCCGATCCGCCACCGGCCTGGCCATGGCCGTCGCCGTCATCCGCAGTCTCGAGCTCTTCGACCAGGAGACCGATCGTGCCCTGGCCGAGGCGCGACGCCGCGAGCTGCTGCTGCGCGAGCGCGAGCGCATCGGCCGCGACCTGCACGACGGGATCATTCAGTCGATCTATGCCGCGGGCCTGCACCTCGAGCGCGCATCGGCCGACCTGGATCCCGATGCACGGCCGGCCCGCGAGCGCATCTCGACCGTCATGGGCGAGCTGAACCGCATCACCAATGACATCCGCAGCACCATCTTCGACCTGCGCTCGGACGAGGTCGAGAGCCGGGACGCCGAGGCGATCGTCCTTGCCGTTGCCGACGAGCTTCAGGCGCACACGCTGGTCGAGCTCGACGTCAGCGGCGATGGGCTGTATCGGCCGCGACTGCGCCACGACCAGGCAGAGCACCTGCGGCACATCGTCACCGAGGCGTTCAGCAACGTCCTGCGGCACGCCCACGCGCATCGCGTCACGGTCCGCATGGCCTGCACCCAGGGGCGCTTCACGCTCGAGCTTCGCGACGATGGCACGGGCTTCGATCCTGACGCGGTGATCGAGCGCGGGCGCCGCGGCCGCGCGCAGGGCCTGGCCAACGTTCGTCGCCGCGCCGAGCTGCTGGATGCGACGCTCCGGATCGAGAGCGCGCCCGGACGGGGCGCCAGCGTGTCCCTTACGATGCCGGTGGCCACCACGCGCCGACCAACATGACCAATGCACCCGAGACCGCCGCACCGGCGGACACCATCCGCATCCTCATTGCCGACGACCACGAGGTGGTCCGCATCGGCCTTGCCGCGCTGCTCGACGCCGAGGAGGGCTTCTCGGTCGTGGCCCAGGCGCCGTCGGGCGAGGAGGCCATCCGACTGGCGCGCGTGCATCGGCCAGACGTTGCCGTGGTCGACATCCGGATGCCGAACGGCTCCGGCATCGAGGCCTGCCGGGCCATCACGTCCGAGCTGGAGGGCACGCCGGTGGTCATGCTGACCAGCTTCGCCGACTCGGATGCCCTCTTCGACGCGATCGACGCGGGCGCCTCGGGCTATGTGCTGAAGCGCGTCGGCTCCTCGGAGCTCGTACGCGCCGTGCGCACCGTGGCCGAGGGCGGCTCGCTCCTGGACCCCGCCGTCACCCGCAGCGTGCTGGACCGCATTCGAAGCGCGGGGCGGCTGGAGGAGCCCGGTGCGTTCGCCGAGCTGACCGACCAGGAACGGCGCGTCCTCGCGCATATCGCCGACGGCGCGTCCAACCGTCAGATCGCCGAGCGCATGGGCCTCGCGGAGAAGACGGTCCGCAACTATGTCTCCAGCATCCTCGCCAAGCTCGAGCTCGAAAGCCGCGCCCAGGCGGCCGGTTACGCGATCCGCAACCGGCTTCCCGAGCTCGGCGTCAGCCAGGAATGACCGATGTCCGCCGAGCCGCCGTTGCGGCGATGGCTCTCCTGCTGGGCGCCTGCGTCGCGCAGCCGAGCCCCAGCGCCAGCCCGACGGCGCTGCCATCCGCCGCCTCGCCAACCTCGAGCCCGACCCCGACCGCGCAGGTGAGCCCGAGCCCGTCCTCTTCGGCCAGCGCCACGCCGGAGCCCGCGCTCTCGCTCGACCCACCCCAAGGGAGCGACCCACGTGTCGTCGCCGTGACCGCCGAGCCGAACATCGGCGCCGATGGCGGGGTGCTCATGGTGACTGTGACGAGTGCCGCCGACGAGCGCATCGACGAGCTGGTCCTGCGATGGCCGACCGAGCTCGACCAGACGCTCTTCCTGGCGCCGTTCACGCCATCCGACGACCGCATCCGCGACGGAGGCCCACCGCTGGTCCAGCAGTGGACGAAGTGGGTCATCGGCCCGGGCGAGCAGGGTGAGCCGGCCGGCACGACGTCGCTCGGCTACGGCCCGCTCCTCGCGGGCGCGACGCTGGAGATGCCGCTGGTCGTGACCCGGCGCGCACCGGGATCGGTCGCCTTCGATCTGCAGGTGCTTGCAGGCAACGACCTGCTCACGCTCGCCGATGGATCGCCAGCCGACCTGCGGGTCGAGGTTCCCTGATGCCATCCATCCTCCCGCCATGGACCGACGCCGATCCGGTTCTCCACGCTCGCCTGGGCGACGCCATCGATCCGGATCGGAAGGTGCTCGAAGGCCTCGAACGAATCGTCCCGTTGAGCGGGAAGCGCATCGCGGACATCGGGACGGGCATCGGCCACTACCCGATGATCCTGGCGCGGCGCACCGGGCGCACCTACGGCATCGAGTCGGACCCCGAGCTCCTGGCCGAGGCCCGGCGTCGCGCCGCCGGCAGCCATCAGCCGAACATCCGGATCGTCGAGGGCGAACCCACGAAGCTGCCTCTCCGCAATGGCGCCGTGGACATCGTCCTGACCAGCAACATCCTGCCGGAGGACGGCTCGCTGCCGGCCATCGAGGAGGCGCAGCGCGTCCTGCGCCCGGGCGGGCGGCTGATCGTGGTCGGCTACTACGGCCGCGACGACGTGGCCGCCCTCCTGGAGCCCGAGGTCGTCGCCCAGGCGATCGACGCAACCCAGCGGCGCACCGGTTGGTGGCTGCGCAATGGCTTCAAGATCAAGGTCGTCCACGCCCGCGTCGACCTGGCCGAGCCGGAGCTTGCCCACGCGCTCCTGCCGCGCCTGTTCGGCGATCGCGGGAGGGCCTATCTCATGGGCCCGCATCGGCCGTTCCTGCGGCTCAACCTGGGGTTGTACCACCGAGCGGTCTGATCGCTCGCGATCCGTGGAATTCCGCGGCGAACGCCGCGGTATCGGTGCGCAGAATTCTCTTGCCGCCGTGAATCGCCGCCGATATGATCCTGTTCGTCCGAAGGCCAGGCTCTTCTCCCCCCGGAGCCTGGCCTTCGGCGTGTCCTCTGAAAACCAGCGTCGACGGTGGGCGAGATCGGCGCTCATGCCCGCCGGTGCGATAATGAGACGTCCTCAAGAGCCGAACTGCGGGCCCGCACGGGCCAGCGCATCCCTTCCTCAGCGCAGGAGGCACCGTTTCACACCGATGGCCACCACGCCACGCATGAAGATTACCTACGCGACCCTCTCCGCCGACAACGAGGAGCTCCAGTCCGCCTTCGACGCGGCCCTCGAGCGCGCCCGTGCGGAGCTCGGCAAGACCTATCCCATGCTCATCGGCAGCGAGGAACGTTTCGCCGACGAGACCTTCGAGGACCGCTCGCCGATCGATCGCGACCTCGTCCTGGCACGCTTCCCGAAGGGAACCCGCAAGGACGTCCGCGACGCGATCGACGCGGCGCGCGCCGCCTATCCGGCGTGGCGGGACACGCCGTGGCGCGAGCGCCTGACGATCTTGCGACGCGCGGCCGAGATCATCAGCGATCGTCAGTTCGACCTCGCGGCGCTCATGGCGCTGGAGGTCGGCAAGAACCGGCTCGAGGCGCTCGGCGATGTCGAGGAGACGGCCGACCTGCTGCGCTACTACAGCGACGAGTTCGAGAAGGCCGACGGCTTCGTGAAGCCCATGGGCTCGCTGTCGGAGGCTGAGCGAACCCGATCCGTGCTCCGCCCATACGGCGTCTTCGCGATCATCAGCCCATTCAACTTCCCGATGGCGCTGGCCGGCGGCCCGGCCGGAGGCGCGATGATCGCCGGCAACACTGTGGTCCTCAAGCCCTCGTCCGACGCACCGTTGTCGGGCTGGAAGTTCGGCGAGGCGCTGCGTGACGCAGGCCTCCCCGACGGCGTGTTCAACCTCGTCACCGGCCCGGGCGACACGGTCGGGGCCGAGCTCGAGGAGAACCCCGGCATCGACGGCATGGTCTTCACCGGCAGCTACGAGGTCGGCATGAAGCTGTACCGCGGCTTCACCAAGGACTATCCCCGGCCGATCGTCACCGAGATGGGCGGCAAGAACCCCGCGATCGTGACGCGCAACGCCGACCTGGACATCGCGGCCGAGGGCGCCATGCGATCGGCCTTCGGCTTCGACGGCCAAAAGTGCTCGGCCCTCTCGCGCGTCTACGTCGAGAAGGCGGTCGCGCGCGAATTCGTCGACAAGCTGGTCGAGAGGGCGTCGACGATCAAGGTCGGGGACCCGACCGAGCGCGACAACTGGATGGGCCCGGTCATCAACCAGCGCGCGCTCGACAAGTTCACCGATGCCGTCGCCGAGGCAAAGAAGGATGGCGGGACCATCGAGACCGGTGGCGAGGTGCTCGACGCCGAGCGCGGCTACTTCCCGACCCCCACCGTCGTCACCGGGCTGCCGCTGGAGCATCGGCTCTTCAAGGAGGAGCTGTTCGTGCCGCTCCTCGTCGTCGGTGAGGTCGACTCGCTCGACCAGGCCCTCCACGAGGCAAACGACACGGCCTACGGCCTGACTGCGGGCATCTTCAGCCGCGACGATGCGGAGGTGCGACGCTTCCTCGACACCATCCAGGCGGGCGTCGTGTACGTCAACCGACGCGCGGGCGCCACGACCGGCGCGTGGCCTGGCATCCAGAGCTTCGGGGGCTGGAAGGGATCGGGATCGTCGGGCAAGGGTGGGCTTGGCCCCTACTACGTCCAGCAGTTCCTGCGGGAGCAGTCACAGACCGTCATCGGCGAATAGGCACTCTCTGACCGTCATCGGCGCATAGGAGGGACCCTCATGGGTCGCATCGACACCGACGAGGTCCACGTCGAGCCCTCGGGCTGGTATGCGGTTCAGCTCCGCTACGCGTATCTCTCGGCGGACGAGAGCGACGTCGATCTCGTCGAGGATCGCGTCATCCTTGTTGACGGCACCGATGAGGAGGCCGCCCTCGGCAGAGCGGTCGAGATGGCGCCGGACTACGAGGACGACTACGAGACCGATGACGGCGCGCCCGGCGTGATCCGCTTCGAGGGCATCGTGGCAATCAAGGAGCTGGACGACCCTCCGGCCGCCGGCGCCGAGGTCTGGCACGAGTTCATGGATCCCGACCCGAGCCGTCCGATCCCGGCCAACGACGACTCCGAGCGCCTGCCACCGGTCTATCCCGAGGAGATGGCCTTCCCGCGCGCTCGCGACGACTGACCGATGGCGGACTGGCGCCTGGCGGCATATCGCGCCGTCCGTCCGCTCCTCTTCCTGGCCGATGCGGAGTCGATCCACCACCTGACGCTCCGACTGCTCGGCTCGTCGGTCGGCCAGGCGCTCGCGCCCTTCGCGTCCGGCGCTTCCTCCGACGGGACCTCGCCGGTGGAGCTGATGGGGCTCCAGTTCCGCAACCGCGTCGGGCTGGGTGCGGGCTTCGACAAGGACGGCGTGGCCATTCGCGGTTGGGCGGCGCTCGGATTCGGGTTCGTCGAGCTCGGCACCGTCACCCCGCGCCCTCAGGCCGGCAATCCCCGGCCGCGCCTGTTCCGCCTGCCGGCCGATGAGGCGCTCATCAACCGCATGGGATTCAACAACGCCGGAGCCGATGCGCTGGCGCGCCGCATCGCCGATGCGCGCCCGCATCTGCCCGAAGGCTTCGTAATCGGCGTCAACATCGGCCGCAACAGGGACACACCCGACGAGCGAGCCGCCGAGGACTACGCGGCTGCGGCTGGCGCCGTCGCCAACATCGCCGACTACCTGGTCATCAACGTCAGCTCGCCGAACACGCCGGGACTGCTCGGCCTTCAGGCTCCCGACCGACTGACCGAGCTGCTCTCCGTCGTGCGGGAGGCCGCCCCGCAACCGCCGCTGCTCGTGAAGCTGTCCTCGGATCTCGATGACGCAGTGCGCATTACGCTGGCGGATGCCGTGGCGGCGGCCGGCGCCGCCGGCGTGATCGTGTCGAACACGACGACCGATCGCAGCGGCATCAAATCATCATTGGCATCGGAGACGGGCGGCCTCTCGGGCCGTCCGCTGCTCGAGCGTACGGTCGCGGCGGTCGAGGAGGTCGGCGGCCGCCGGCTTGCCGTTGTGGCGTCGGGCGGCATCGGCTCCGCCGAGGACGCTCGCCGCCTGCTCGACGCGGGATCCGACCTCGTGCAGCTGTGGACGGGGATGATCTATGCCGGCCCGGGGCTCATCGGCGAAGTAGTTTTCGCCAGTTTCGAGGCTTGACCAGCGCGGCGACCGGCATAACCCTTGCGCAAAAGGGAGGTGCCGACCATGACCGAGCTCCTGCGCGACCCGGCCACCTGGACCATCCTCGTGATCTCGGTTATCGCTGCCGCCGTGATCGGGCGGCTGCGGCGGGAGCCATGGCTCGCGACGGCGATGACGTTGGTGGGGTTCAACGCCTCCTTCGTCGGCATCCGGTGGGCGGGCCTCATCGGCGGCGAAGCCACCAATGCAGCCTGGCTTGCGACCGGCGGCATGGCTATCTGGGGTCAGGCCGCTTCCATCGGAACTCGAAAGCGAGCCGTCGCGAAGAGCTGACCGAATCCGGCTGGTACGATGGGTGGGTCTAGCCAAGGTGCGCGGGCAGGACGCGCCGCTCCGATATCGGAGTGCTACACCCATGACCATCGCGGAGGACACCTCCTCGACTGCGGCTGCGCCGAAGCAGGCAGCGCCGCACATCAAGACCGAGCTCCCCGGGCCGCGCGCCCGCGAGCTGATCGCTCGTGACGAGGCCGTCGCCAGCCCTTCCCTCACGCGCGCCTACCCGCTCGTCGCGGAGTCCGGCTCGGGTGTCGTCGTCACCGATGTCGACGGCAACCGCTTCCTCGACTTCGCCGCTGGCATCGCGGTCTGCTCCACCGGCCACTCCCATCCCAAGGTCGTGGCCGCCATCAAGGAGCAGGCCGATCGGCTGATCCATATCGCGGCGACCGATTTCTACGAGCCGCGCTACACCGAGTTCATGGAGCGCCTGGCGGCGATCGCGCCGTTCGAGGAGAAGGCGCGCGTCTTCCTCACCAATTCCGGGACCGAGGCGGTCGAGGGCGCCATCAAGCTGGCGCGCTATCACACCCATCGGCCCGGGATCATCGCCTTCGAGGGCGCCTTCCACGGTCGGACCATGGGCGCGCTCAGCCTGACCAACTCGAAGATCAAGCAGCGCGCCGGCTTCGGCCCGCTCATCCCGATGGTCCATCACTCGCCCTTCCCCCGCGTCCGCGCCTGGCGTGAGGGCTCCGGCGGCGACGGCACCGCGGAGCTCGAGGTGCTGCGACGATCGATCCTCGGTCGGCTCATCGCGCCCTCGGATGTGGCTGCCATCGTCGTGGAGCCGATCCAGGGCGAGGGCGGCTACTTCCCCGCGCCGAGGGCCTTCATGGAGGGCCTGCGCGAGATCTGCGACGAGCACGGCATCCTCCTCATCGCCGATGAGATCCAGTCCGGCATGGGCCGCACCGGCACCTGGTGGGCGATCGAGCACACCGGCGTCGAGCCCGACATCATCACCAGCGCCAAGGGCATCGCGTCGGGCATGCCGATCGGCGCGTTCATCGCGCGTGAATCGGTCTGGACCTGGCCCCCGGGCGCGCACGGCTCGACCTTCGCCGGCAACCCGATCTGCGCGGCCGCCGGCCTGGCGACGCTCGACATCATCGAGTCGGAAGGGCTGGCGAACGCCGCGGCCATGGGCGCTCGACTGCGCAGCGGCCTCGAGAAGGCGGCCGACGGATCAAGCGTGCGCGACATCCGCGGCGCGGGCCTCATGCTCGGCGTCGAGTTCCCCACCCACGCTGCCGCGGAGGCTGTGCAGGAGGCCGCTTTCGAGCGTGGCCTGCTGACCCTCGAGTGCGGCGAGTCCTCGCTGCGCTTCAGCCCGCCGCTGATCGTGACCGAGACCGACGTCGACACCGCGGTCCGAATCTTCGCCGAGGCACTCGGCGCCGCGTCATCGGCGCGGGACGGCGTCGCCGAGACAGGCGGCTGAGGCACGTCGGCCGCCCCGGCGCCCGACCGCTAGTTCAGGAGATCCGAGAGACTCGTCAGCGTGAAGCCTCGGTCGCGGAGGCCGGGGATGATGAGGTGCAGCGCGTCGAGCGTCTCGTAGCCACCGATGTGGAACAGGACGTTCGACCCGTTCACCGCATTGCCGATCACCTTCGCGGCGATCTGCTCGGCGGTCGGGCCGCCGTCGCTGATCGGCTTCCAGTCGATGCTGTCGATGTCCCACAGGAAGGCCTTGGTGTAGCCGGCGGCAGCAGCGGCGCCGATGACGGCGTCGTTGATCGATCCGTACGGCGGGCGCCAGTACGGCTGCGGGTTCTGCCCAGTGCCGGCACGCAGGATCGCCTCCGCATCGGTCAGCTCCTTGCGAATCCGATTGGCGTCGAAGGAACCGGCGCATGGAGCCGTGGTCGGTGAGCCGCCACCACCACGGACGAGGTCGCAGTGGTACATCGTGTGGTTGCCGACCTCGAAGAGCTCCGGATGCGCCCTGATGATGCCGAGCACCTGCTGACCCTGCGGCGTGTTGCTCATCACGCCGGTCGCGAAGATCGTGGCGCACACCCCGTTGGCAACCAGAAAGTTCATGATGTCGACCGCCGGATCCATGCGGCCGCCCATGTCGAAGGTCAGGGCCACCGCCGGACCGGCGTTCGGGATCGTTCGGAACGTCTGCGCCGAACCGGCTGCGACCCTATTGCCGGCCGTGCAGCCGGTGGAGGAGGGCGGCGACGTCGGACGGGGGGTGGCGGGCGCAGGCGAGGGCGTAGGGCGCGGGGTGACGTTCGGGTCGCCGGCGACGATCAGCTCCCAGCCCGGCTCGATGACGTTCGGATTCGTCGCCAGCGACGGGTAGCGCTCGCTGTTCCAGGCCTGCAGCTGCTGGGTCGTCGTCGAGTACGCGCGCGAGATGGACGCGAGCGTGTCGCCACGACGCACGGTGTAGAGCGTGGCAATCGGCGACTCATCGCTCGTCGTCGGCGTCGGCGAAGGCGTCGCCTCGGCAGACGGCTCGCCAGATGAAGACGCCTGTGGCGATGTGGAAGCCGATGCTGCGGCGCTCGGAACGTCAGCCGGCGTCGGTGACGCGGCCGGTGTCGAGCACGCCGCAAGGACGGCGAGCAGGGTGAGGAGCCCCGCGAGCCAGGGCGAGCAACGCATCGGTCAGTTGGGGTGGTAGCCGAGGTCGGACGCGGGGATCGGCGGCATGGCGTCGATGTCCAGCAGGTTTGTCTCGCGGCGGAGCAGGTCGAGCTCTGCGTTGAGTCGAGCGGCCGCATCGGGCAGCTCGAGCAGGTGCTGCTTGCGGGTCAGCTCCACCTGGAGGACGCCGCCGACCGCATAGCTGGCGGCGACCGGATCGTCGGGTAGCCGAATCGGCTTGAGGACCTCGTCGAGGGATGCCGTCACGTCCGGCCGCTCCTGCGCATGTTCTGCCACTGACGCAGTACGGGCCACGAATCGTTTCACCGTTGCCATGTATGCGTCCAGGGCCGCCTGGACGCGAGGCACGAGCTGCTCGGACACGTCTCCGACGGGCTCGCCAATCTCGGTGACCTCGACGACGGCGTACGGTCCGGAGCGGTCAATCGCGCCGAGCCGGGCTCGCGCAACGCCCACGAGGATCAGCATCCAGCGTCCATCGGCGAACTGCTCGGCGGTATGAACCTCGCAGATCGTCCCGATCGGCTGCGTGGTGGCATCGCCACCGACCTCAGGTCCCGCGGTGATCATGCTGACGACCAGGCGGCCGCCATACGGCGATCCATCGGCCATGAGGTCGGCCGCCATGGCCCGGTAGCGCTCCTCGAAGATGTGAAGCGGCAACGGCAGGTGCGGAAACAGCACCGTGTGCAGCGGGAAGTGCGGGAGTTGCATTGCGCGGCATGGTGGCACCGGCCTCCGGATGCAGCAACCGCGCTTGCTCAGCCCTCGTCGACGAACGTCGTGTCGATCTGCGCTCGCTGCAGCTTGCCCGAGTAGTCGATGTAGACGCTCTTCCACTCGCTGAAGAAGTCGAGCGCCGCCTGTCCGACCTCTCGGTGACCGTTGCCGGTGGCCTTGACGCCGCCGAACGGCAGGTGCGCCTCGGCGCCGATGGTGCCGTGGTTCACGTAGCCGAGCCCAGATTCGAAATCGCGGATGCTCCGGAAGGCGAGGTTGATGTCCCGGGTGAAGAGCGACGTCGAGAGGCCGTACTTCACGCCGTTGACGACCTCGACGGTCTCGTCCCAGGTGTCAACCGGAATGACCGATGCCACCGGGCCGAAGATCTCCTCCTGCGCGATGCGCGCATCGGGCTTGACCTCGGTGAAGATCGTCGGCTGGAAGAAGGAGCCCTTGGCCAGGTCTCCGTCGCGGGCCGGCTCGCCGCCGATGACGAGGTCGGCCTCGTCCCGGCCGATGGCGGCATAGGAGGCGATGCGTTCGACGGCGGCTTCGTTGATGACGGGACCGACATCGGTCGTTTCCAGGAGCCCATCGCCGAGCACCAGCTTCGCGACTCGCTGCTGAAGGCGATGCACGAAGTCGTCGTGGATCGCGCGGTGGACGATCAACCTCGAGGCAGCGGTGCAGCGCTGGCCGCTGGTGCCGAAGGCGGACCACACCACGCTATCCAACGCAAGGTCGAGGTCGGCGTCCTCCCAGATGACGATCGGGTTCTTGCCGCCCAGCTCGAGGCTGACGCGCTTCAGGGTCTTGGCTGCCCGGGTGCTGATCTCGACGCCGGTATCGGTATGACCCGTGAAGGAGATGACCCGCACGTCGGGATGGTCGACGATCGCGTTCCCGACCTCGGCGCCCGAGCCGGTCACGACGTTGACGACGCCCTCCGGGATGCCGCCCTCGACCAGCAGCTCCACGAAGCGGACCAGGCAGGCGGGGGTGTCCGATGCGGGCTTGATGACGGCGGTGTTTCCGCAGATCAGCGCCGGGAGGAGCTTCCAGCCCGGGATGGCGACGGGGAAGTTCCAGGGCGTGATGATGCCGACCACGCCGATGGGGCGGCGAATGGCCATCGCGAACTTATCCGGCATCTCCGATGGCACGGTCTGCCCAAAGAGACGCCGGCCTTCGCCGGCCATGTAGTAGGCGACGTCGATCGCCTCCTGCACGTCGCCGCGCGCCTCGGGCAGGACCTTGCCCATCTCGCGCGTCATGAGCCGCGCGAGCTCCTCCTTGTGCTCGGCGAGGAGGCGCGCGACGCGGAAGAGGATCTCGCCGCGCTTCGGGGCGGGCATGGCGCTCCACGCGGGGTACGCGCGCTTCGCGGCGTCGACGGCCGCATCTACGTCGGCCGGGCCGGAGGCCGGGAACTCGCCGATGACATCCTCGTGGTTGGCCGGGCTGGTGCTGGTGAACGTCTTGCCCGATGCGGCGGCCTTCCAATCGCCACCGATCAGGTTCTGATACGTGTCTGTCACGAAGGGGATCTCCTTGAGGCCGATACCGGCGCCCGGCCGCAGCGGGCGCAGACCGGCGGACGCGCCGGCGCATCTCGATTCTATGCCGGAATCCGAATCCCAGCCCTTCCGGGACATTCGCCCCTAGGTGGGAGCGGCAATACGGCCCACGATGGGTGGACAACTGAAGAACCGTCGTGTCGGGTTCCTGTAAACCAACGAATACGGGGCTGAAGTAGTGGCACCCCGACACGACACGACACGGATGCCGGCCCGGTAACGGGCCGGCATTTCGTCGTCCGGCCGCCAGTAAGCCGCTGATAAGCGGCCGCGAAGATACTTTCGGGCATGATGTCGGGCAGACATCCGATCGCCGGCTCGCCTCCGTCGAACAGGAGGCTGCCCCCATGTTCACGAGACGGATCCTCATGGCCGTGCTGGTCACGATGCTGATGTCCGCACTCACTGCCGCGCCCGCCGCCGCGGCGAAACCCGTCAAGCCGCCGCCGGCCACACCGCCGGAGCGCCCCTTGACCGCCGAGGAGGAGGCGGCTGCGGCGGCCAAGTTCGCCGCGGCCCAGGCCTACGTCGCTTCGGTCGCTGCGTCCGGCGCAGATCTCGCCTCCCTCAGCTGCGTGACTCCGACGGCCACGACAAGTGACGTCGGCGAGGCCAGCACTGACGGCGTCGGCGATGCCGCAATCCAGGGCTGCTACGTGCCCCAGGGCTTCCTCACGGTGTACGCCCGCGATCAGGACAACGGTGCCTACTGCGCCCCGGCCACCGGTCAGGTCATCGCGAACTACGCATGGGGAGTCGCAAGCTGGGCGAACAAGTATTTGCAGAAGGACATCGCCGGCTGGATGGGGACCAACGGAGGAACCGATGCCTTCGGTGTCGAGCGCGGCCTCGAGACGGCCACGCGGGGTGCGCCGCGTCGCCCCGCCATTTGGGATTGGCTCGTCCAGCCTCTCATTG
>DASTTX010000202.1:0-56168 GCA_035759945.1 Candidatus Limnocylindria bacterium
AGCGTGCTGGAGTACTTCATCTCCAGCCACGGCGCCCGCAAGGGCCTCGCCGACACCGCGCTGCGCACCGCCGACTCCGGGTACCTGACCCGGCGCCTGGTGGACGTGGCCCAGGACGTCATCACCCGCGAGGACGACTGCGGCACGGATCTCGGCACGTGGATCACGCGCGACGAGTCGGAGCAGATCCCCGAGCCGTTCGTCGAGCGGTTGATCGGCCGCATGGCGGCCATCGACGTGGTCGACGAGAAGAGCGGAGAGGTGATCGTCGCCCGCAACGCCGAGATCGACGAGGCAGCGATCGAGAAGATCGACGCCGCCGGACTCGATCGGGTCAGTGTGCGCTCGCCGCTGACCTGCGCCGCGCGTCACGGCGTGTGCCGCATGTGCTACGGCCGCAACCTCGCTACCGGCGAGCTGGTCGAGCTGGGCCAGGCGGTCGGCATCATCGCCGCGCAGTCGATCGGTGAGCCGGGCACGCAGCTCACGATGCGGACGTTCCACACCGGCGGCGTCGCCGGCGAGGACATCACGCAGGGCCTGCCGCGCGTCGAGGAGCTGTTCGAGGCGCGCATCCCCAAGGGCCAGGCGACCATGACCGAGATCGACGGCACCGTCGAGGTGCCGCCCGCCGCGGGCGATCAGCCGATCACGGTGCGGGTCACCCATCGCGAGGCGTATGACACGAGCTTCAAGCTCACGCCGCAGCACGAGATCCTGGTCACCAACGGCGACGAGGTCACCGAGGGCCAGCTGATGGCCCGGCTGGGCGAGGGCGACGACCTGGTGGAGGTCAAGGCCCCGACCGCGGGGCGTGTCACGAAGAAGGGCTCGACCCTGACCCTGCACACCGAGGAGGTGGACGTCCGGGAGTACCCGGTGCCGCACTCGGCGCGCCTGCGCGTCGCCGATGGCGACACGGTCGAGGCCGGCGACTCGCTGACCGAGGGATCGCTCAACCCGAAGGAGCTGCTCGAGATCAAGGGCGTGGACACCGTCCAGCGCTTCCTGGTCGCCGAGGTCCAGAAGGTGTACCGATCACAGGGCGTGACGATCGCCGACAAGCACATCGAGATCATCGTGCGCCAGATGCTGCGCAAGGTGACCGTCGACAACCCCGGCGACACCGAGCTGCTGCCGTCGGAGCTCATCGACCGCTTCGAGTTCGAGGAGACGAACAACCGCATCCTGGCCGAGGGCGGCGAGCCGGCCACGGCACAGACCGTCCTGCTGGGCGTGACCAAGGCGTCGCTCAACACCTCGTCGTTCCTCGCGGCCGCCTCCTTCCAGGAGACGACGCGGGTGCTGACCGAGGCTGCCATCAACGGCGCCAAGGACCACCTCATCGGCCTCAAGGAGAACGTCATCATCGGAAAGCTGATCCCTGCCGGGACCGGCGCCGAGGCGCGACGCCTCCAGGCCGAGCGGGCCGCGCAGATCTCCCCCGCGGAGGAGGAGCAGCAGCGCGAGGCCGCGGCGGCGCGGGCCTTCCTGTCGGGCGATCCCGACGCGGACGGCGATGGCGATGTCGACACGTCGGAGGCGGAGGCCGCTGCCGAGGCCGAGGGCGAGACGATCGCCGAGCTCATGGGCGCGGGCGACAACCCCGACATCGAGGCGACCGTCGAGGAAGAGACGTTCGAGGAGCTCAAGGAAGAGGAGCCGGCCAAGAGCTGAGCCTCCGATTCCACGCCACGACAGGGGAGCGGGTCTGCGAGGGCCCGCTCCCTTCGTGTTCCTGGCACCTCGGCCGATGAATCGGCCGCGGATGGGGTGGAACGCGCTCGAATCCGCTCTCCGTCGAGCGTCGGCCAGGGACGTGGACGGGTGGCCCCCGGGTGCTCCCTCGCGCATCCTGCGAGCGCACCGCGCGTGCGGTTGACGCTCGAACCGGTGTTCCGTATACTCCACCGTCGGTGTCCCGCGTGCGGGACGCCTTCGTGTGTGGCCCGCTGATGAGCTGATGATGACGCTCGTCTGGGCAGCCCAATATCGGCCTCCCGGGCCATGTCGCATGGGATCGCCGTGGGCGCCGGCTCGGACGCCACGATCGCAGAAAGCACTCAACGCGATACGAACGCGAGGTTCTCGTTGCCAACCATCAGCCAGCTGGTCCGCAAGGGTCGCAAGCCGGCCATCAAGAAGGTCAAGGCCCCGGCGCTGCGCCGGACGCTGAACACCCTCAAGCAGACGACCAGCGAGGGGCGTGGCGCGCCGCAGCGACGCGGCGTCTGCCTGCAGGTCATGACGCGCACTCCGAAGAAGCCGAACTCGGCACTTCGGAAGGTCGCCCGTGTCCGGCTGACGAACGGGATGGAGGTCACGGCCTACATCCCCGGCATCGGTCACAACCTCCAGGAGCACTCGATGGTGCTCGTGCGCGGTGGTCGCGTGAAGGACCTTCCCGCGGTCAAGTACCACATCATCCGCGGCACCCTCGATGCGGCCGGGGTCCGCGACCGCAAGCAGGGCCGCAGCAAGTACGGCGCGAAGGCGCCCGGGAAGTCCTAGACCATGCCTCGTCGTCCCACGGTCGCGCGCAAGACGAAGTACGCGGAGCAGCTCACCGGCACCGCGCTCACGCTCGACCAGTTCACCAACAAGCTCATGTATGGCGGCAAGCGCCACCTCGCGCATCGCATCCTCGAGGATGCCCTGGCGCGCTGCGAGGCGCAGGCCGGTCGTGCCGGCGTCGAGGTCCTGGAGCAGGCCCTCCGCAACGCCATGCCCCTCATCGAGGTCAAGCCCAAGCGCGTGGGTGGCTCGACCTACCAGATCCCGGTGGAGGTTCGCGCCGACCGCCGCGTCAGCCTCGGCATGCGCTGGCTGATCGACTCGGCTCGCAAGCGCAACGGCAAGAGCATGTCCGACAAGCTCGCCGCCGAGCTCATGGACGCCAGCAACGGCATCGGCGCCGCGGTCAAGCGCCGCGAGGACACGCATCGCATGGCCGATGCCAACAAGGCCTTCAGCCACTTCAAGTGGTAGACCGATGACCACCAGCGCCGCCACCAGGACCGACCGCGCGGGCACCAGCGTGCCGCTCGAGCGCACCCGGAATATCGGGATCATCGCGCACATCGACGCCGGCAAGACGACGGTGACCGAGCGGATCCTGTTCTACACCAAGAAGATCTACAAGATCGGCGAGACGCACGAGGGTGCGGCCACGATGGACTGGATGGAGCAGGAGCAGGAGCGGGGGATCACGATCACCGCGGCCGCCACGACCTGCTTCTGGCATGACCATCGCATCAACCTGATCGACACGCCCGGGCACGTGGACTTTACGGTGGAGGTGGAGCGCAGCCTGCGGGTGCTCGATGGCGCGGTCGTCGTCTTCGACGGCGTCGCGGGCGTCGAGCCTCAGTCGGAGACGGTCTGGCGCCAGGCGGACAAGTACCACGTGCCGCGCTTCTGCTTCGTCAACAAGCTCGACCGCACCGGCGCCGACTTCTGGCACGTCGTCGAGACGATCAAGAACCGGCTCGGCGTGACCGCGGTGCCGCTCCAGGTCCCGATGGGGATCGAGGATCAGTTCCGCGGCGTGATCGACCTGATCAACATGAAGGCGATTACCTACGGCAACGACCTGGGCGACCAGATCGAGGTCGGGGACATCCCGGCCGAGTTCCAGGCGAAGGCCGACGAGTGGCGCGAGAAGATGATCGAGGCGCTCGCCGATCTCGACGACGACATCGCGCACAAGTACCTCGAGGCCGAGGAGATCGGCGCCGATGAGCTTCGCCGCGCCCTGCGCGCCGGCACCCTCGCGTACCGGATCGTGCCGGTGCTGTGCGGCTCCGCCCTCAAGAACAAGGGCGTCCAGCCGATGCTCGACGCCGTGATCGACTACCTTCCCAGCCCGCTTGACGTGCCGGCGGTCAGTGGCACGGACCCGCGCTCCGGCGAGGAGCTGACGCGCGAGACCGACCCGAGCGCGCCGTTCTCCGCGCTGGCGTTCAAGATCGCGGCCGATCCGTTCGTCGGCAAGCTGGCGTTCTTCCGGGTGTACTCCGGCACGCTGAAGACGGGCTCGTACGTGTACAACAGCACGAAGGGCACGAAGGAGCGCGTCGGCCGCATCCTCCAGATGCACGCCAACCACCGCGAGGAGATCGACCAGGTCAGCGCCGGCGACATCGCCGCCGCGGTCGGCCTGAAGAACACCACCACCGGCGACACCCTCACCGAGGAGGGCAAGCCGATCGTGCTGGAGTCGATCACCTTCCCGGAGCCCGTCATCGAGCTGGCGGTCGAGCCGAAGACGAAGGCCGACCAAGACAAGATGGCGGTCGCCCTCCAGCGGCTGGCCGAGGAGGACCCCACCTTCCGCGTCCATACCGACCAGGAGTCGAGCCAGACCCGCATCGCCGGCATGGGCGAGCTGCACCTCGAGGTGCTGGTCGACCGCATGCTGCGCGAGTTCAAGGTTCAGGCCAACGTCGGGCGCCCGCAGGTCAGCTACCGCGAGGCGATCCGACGCAGCGTGCCGAAGGCCGAGGGTCGCTTCGTGCGCCAGACCGGTGGCAAGGGCCAGTATGGCCACGCCGTGCTGACGCTCGAGCCGCTCGAGCGCGGCGCGGGATTCGAGTGGGAGTCGAAGGTCGTGGGCGGCGCCGTGCCGCGCGAGTACTGGCGCGCCATCGAGGAGGGCGTCAAGGACGCGCTCGCCGGCGGGGTGGTGGCCGGGTACCCCGTCATCGACGTCAAGGCCACGCTCATCGACGGCTCGTTCCACGAGGTCGACTCGTCGGAGATGGCCTTCAAGATCGCCGGTAGCATGGCCGCCAAGGATGGGGTCGCCAAGGCGGACCCGGCCATCCT
Source organism: Candidatus Limnocylindria bacterium (assembly GCA_035759945.1). GTDB lineage: Bacteria > Chloroflexota > Limnocylindria > QHBO01 > QHBO01 > JACDBZ01. The sequence goes on from DASTTX010000202.1 coordinate 4,828, forward strand.
GGAGCCGGTCATGAAGGTCGAGGTGACGACGCCCGACGAGTTCATGGGCGACGTCATCGGCAATCTCAACGCCCGCCGCGGGCAGATCGACGGGATCGACGAGCGCGGCAGCAGCCGCATGATCCGGGCGCACGTGCCGCTGGCCGAGATGTTCGGCTACGCGACCGAGCTACGCAGCATGACGCAGGGTCGTGCCACCTACTCGATGGAGTTCGGCCGCTATGCCGAAGTGCCATCGAATCTCGCCAACGAGCTCATCGCCAAGTCAAAGACCTAAGCACCGGCGGGAACGCCCGCCGACCCATCTTTCGAGTGGGACCAGAACAGAGGAGCGACGAAGGACCAACATGGCCAAGCAGAAGTTCGACCGCAGCAAGCCGCACGTGAACGTCGGCACGATCGGTCACGTCGACCACGGCAAGACGACCCTGACCGCCGCGATCACGAAGTACCTGTCGCTGTCCGGTCTCGCCGACTTCAGCGCGTTCGACCAGATCGACAACGCGCCGGAGGAGCGCCAGCGCGGCATCACGATCGCGATCAGCCACGTCGAGTACCAGACCGCGAATCGCCACTACGCGCACGTCGACTGCCCCGGGCACGCCGACTACATCAAGAACATGATCACCGGCGCCGCCCAGATGGACGGCGCGATCCTGGTCGTGTCCGCCGCCGACGGCCCGATGCCGCAGACGCGCGAGCACATCCTCCTGGCCCGCCAGGTCGAGGTGCCGAGCCTGGTCGTCTTCCTCAACAAGGTCGACATGGTCGACGACGAGATGCTCATCGACCTCGTCGAGATGGAGGTGCGCGAGCTCCTCAGCAAGTACGAGTTCCCCGGCGACGACATCCCGGTCGTCCGCGGCTCGGCCCTCAAGGCCCTCGAGTCGACCAGCGACGACCCGGAGAACGCCGACTACGCCTCCATCAAGGAGCTGATGGACGCGGTCGACTCGTACATCCCGACCCCGGCCCGCGAGACCGAGAAGCCGTTCCTGATGCCGATCGAGGACGTCTTCGGCATCAAGGGTCGCGGCACCGTGGCCACCGGCCGCATCGAGCGCGGTGTGGTCAACACCGGCGACACGGTCGAGCTGGTCGGCATCCATGAGAAGACGCGCGACCTGGTCGTGACCGGCGTCGAGATGTTCAAGAAGACGCTCGACCAGGGCCAGGCCGGCGACAACGTGGGGCTGCTCCTGCGCGGCATCGAGCGCGACGAGCTCGAGCGCGGCCAGGTGCTGTCCAAGAAGGGCAGCGTGAAGCCCGGCACGAAGTTCAAGGCCGAGGTGTACGTGCTCTCCAAGGAGGAGGGCGGCCGCCACACGCCGTTCTACGCGGGCTACCGGCCGCAGTTCTATCTGCGCACGACGGACGTGACCGGCGCGATCATCCTGCCGCAGGGCGTCGAGATGATCATGCCTGGTGACAACGTCAACATCGACGTCGAGCTGATCACGCCGATCGCCATCGAGCAGGGCCAGCGCTTCGCCATCCGCGAGGGTGGCCACACCGTCGGCGCCGGCGTCATCACCGAGGTCACCGGCTAGCCATCATGGCCAAGCAGCGCATCCGCATCCGGCTCAAGGCGTACGACCACAAGCTGCTCGACCAGTCGGCCGAGCAGATCGTGGAGACCGCGCAGCGCACCGGCGCCGACGTCGCCGGTCCGGTGCCGCTGCCGACTCGGATCGAGAAGTACACCGTCATTCGCGGCCCGTTCGTCCACAAGGACGGGCGGGAGCAGTTCGAGATCCGGACGCACAAGCGCCTCATCGACATCATCGACCCGTCCACCAAGACGGTCGATGCGCTGATGCGGCTGTCGCTGGCGGCCGGCGTCGACATCGAAATCAAGATGTGAACCGCCTGCGACGGGGCGACCCGCCGCAGGAAGTTCCGCCATCAGACCAGAAGGGAAACCACCAACAGTGCCGGCAGGATTGATCGGGAGGAAGCTCGGAATGACGCGCATCTTCGCGGACGACGGAAGCGTCGTCCCGGTGAGCGTCATCGAGGCTGCCCCGAACACCGTCACGCGACTTCGCTCCGTCGAGACCGACGGCTATACGGCCGTGCAGCTCGGCAGCGGGACCGCGAGGCGCTCGACAAAGCCGGTTGCCGGCCAGTTCAAGCACCTTGACAAGGACCAGCAGCGCCCGAAGGACGTGCGCGAGTTCCGGCTCGACGCGACCGATGGCTACGAGGTCGGACAGCAGCTCGGCGTCGACGTCTTCGCCGCGGGTGAGCTGGTGGACGTCATCGGCGTCAGCAAGGGCCATGGCTTCACGGGTGTCATCGCGCGCCACAACTTCCGGCGCGGACCGAAGTCGCACGGCTCCGACCATCATCGCGCGCCAGGATCCATCGGCGCGGGAACCTATCCCGGCCGGGTCTGGAAGGGCACGCGCATGGCCGGTCACATGGGCAACGAGCGAGTGACCGTGAAGAAGCTGAAGGTCGTGAAGGTCGATCCCGAGCGCAACCTCATCCTCGTCAAGGGGGCGGTTCCGGGGGCGCGCAACGGCCTCCTGCTGGTGCAGAAGGCGAAGTGACGATGCCGCAGACGACGACGATCCTCAAGGCCGATGGCGCCGAGGCCGGCAAGCTCGAGCTTGCCGACAGCCTCTTCGGCGCGCCGGTCAACGAGTCACTCATCCACCAGGCCGTGGTCCGCCAGCTGGCGGGACGCCGCCTCGGCACCTCCGACACGCTGACGCGTGGCGAGGTGCGCGGCCGCGGCGCCAAGCCGTGGCGGCAGAAGGGGCCCGGCCGCGCGCGGCAGGGCACCAAGTCGGCGCCGCACTGGGCCGGCGGCGGCGTGGTCTTCGGGCCGCACCCGCGCAGCTACGACCAGAAGATGCCGGCCAAGATGCGACGCAGCGCCCTGCGCGGCGTCCTCTCCGCCAAGCGCGCCGACGACGAGCTGCGCGTGGTCGAGGGCTTCGGCATCGACGAGATCAAGACGAAGACGATGCTCGAGCGGCTCGCCGCCTGGAAGGCGGGCGGCAAGGTGCTGCTCGTCCTGCCGGCGCGCGACGAGAAGGTCGAGCTGTCGTGCCGCAACCTGCGCGAGGTCCGCGTGGTGCTGGCCGACAGCCTGAACGTGGTCGACCTGCTGGAGGCCGATACGGTCGTCTTCACCCGCGACGCGCTCGAGCGCGCACAGGAGGTGTACGGATGACCGCCAGCAGCGTGCACGACGTGCTCCTGCGCCCCGTGATCAGCGAGAAGAGCACGCTCGAGGCCGAGCGCAACAACTACACCTTCGCCGTCGCGCGTGACGCGAACAAGTTCGTCATCAAGGCCGCCGTCGAGACCGAGTTCAAGGTCACCGTCCTCGGCGTGCGGGTCGTCAGCGTCCGTCCCAAGCAGAAGCGGCGTGGCCGCCGAACGATGGGGATGGTGCCGGGCTGGAAGAAGGCCATCGTGACGATCGCGCCGGGTGACAAGATCGAGCTCTTCGAGGCCGTCTGACATGCCACTTCGCAACTATCGACCCACGTCGCCCGGCCTCCGGGAGATGACCCGCTCGACGTTCGAGGAGGTCACCACCGATACGCCGCACAAGCCGCTCACCGAGCGGCTGGTTCGGCGTGCCGGCCGCAACAGCCAGGGCAAGCTGACCGTTCGCCACCAGGGTTCGGGGCACAAGCGGCTGTACCGCGTCATCGACTGGAAGCGCGACAAGTTCGGCGTTCCGGCACGGATCGCGACGGTCGAGTACGACCCGAATCGCTCGGCGCGCATCGGCCTCCTCCACTACGCGGATGGCGACAAGCGCTACATGCTCCTGCCGCACGGCCTGGGCGTCGGCGACACGGTCGCCGCCGGTCCGGACGTCGAGGCGCGCACCGGCAACGCATTGCCGATGAGCCGCATCCCGCTGGGCACGCAGATCCACAACATCGAGCTGGTCGCCGGCCGCGGCGGGCAGATCGTGCGGAGCGCCGGCAGCAGCGCGCAGCTGCTTGCCAAGGAGGGCGACTACGCCACCATCCGCCTCCCGTCGGGCGAGGTGCGCCGCGTGCGCATCGAGTGCATGGCCACCATCGGCCAGGTCAGCAACCTGGACCACGAGAACCAGAAGATCGGCAAGGCCGGTCGCGCCCGCCACATGGGCAAGCGGCCGACCGTGCGCGGATCGGCGATGAACCCGCGCGACCATCCGCATGGTGGTGGCGAGGGCAAGCAGCCGACCGGCATGCCGCCCAAGACGAAGTGGGGCAAGCCGGCCATGGGCCTCCGCACCCGGGTCAAGAAGAACAAGTCAAGCAAGCTGATCGTCCGCCGACGATACGGGCGAGGTTAGGGCAGAGAGATGAGTCGTTCCGTCAAGAAGGGACCATTCGTCGACGCGCGCCTGCTCGGCCGCATCGACGACATGAACAAGCGCAGCGAGCGCAAGGTCCTCAAGACCTGGTCGCGCGCCAGCGTGATCTTCCCGCAGATGATCGGTCACACGATCGCCGTCCACGACGGCCGTCGCCACGTGCCGGTCTTCATCACCGAGAACATGGTCGGGCACCGGCTCGGCGAGTTCGCACCGACCCGCACCTACCGCGGGCACGCCGGACGCGCCACCGAGCGCTCGTCGGCGCTGAAGTAGGGGATCGATGCAAGTCAGCGCCACCGCCAAGTACATCCGCATCAGCCCCCGCAAGGTGCGGCTGGTGACCGACCTCATCGCCGGCAAGCCGGTCGAGGAGGCCGCGGCGATCCTGCGCTTCCTGCCGAACGCGGCGGCGAAGGACGTTGCCAAGGTGCTCAAGAGCGCCACGGCCAACGCGGAGAACAACTACAACCTGTCGGCCGATGAGCTGCGCGTGGTGAGCGCGGTGGCCAACGAGGGCCCGACCCTGAAGCGCGGACGCCCGCGTGCGCAGGGCCGCTACTTCCAGGTGTTGAAGCGAACCAGCCACATCACCGTCGCGGTGGCTGACCGAGAGGAGTCGTAATGGGTCACAAGGTTCACCCCTACGGCTTCCGGATCGGCATCATCAAGCCCTGGCTGGCGAAGTGGTACGCGGATCGCGACTACGCCACGCTGCTCCAGGAGGACATGCGGATCCGGGAGCTGGTCGCCAAGCAGCTCTCGAACGCCAGCGTGAGCCAGGTCGAGATCGAGCGCGGCATCAACCACGTCACCGTGACGGTGCACACCGCCAAGCCCGGGATCGTCATCGGCAAGGGCGGCGCGAACGTCGAGGCGCTGCGCACCAACGTGGGCAAGCTGACCAACAAGAAGGTCAAGCTCGAGATCAAGGAGATCCTCCAGCCGGAGCTGGACGGCATGCTGCTGGCCCAGAACGTCGCCGGTCAGCTGGAGCGGCGCATCGCGTTCCGCAAGGCGATCAAGCAGTCGATCCAGCGCACGATCAAGGCCGGCGCCAAGGGCGTCAAGATCCAGGTCTCCGGTCGCCTCGGTGGCTCGGAGATGAGCCGCACCGAGTGGGACAAGGAGGGACGCATCCCCCTCGGAACGCTGCGCGCCGACATCAGCTACGGCGTCGTCCACGCGCACACTACCTACGGGCGCATCGGCGTCAAGGCGTGGGTCTACCGCGGTGAACAGCTCGGCGAGCGCCCGGGCAGCGCCCGAACGGAGCCGCGCGCTCCGCGACGCGGCACCGCGCCGGCACGCACGCGCGGCGCGCGTGCGGCGACTGCGCGACCTGAGGACGGCGGCGCGCCGACGGCAACCGCCGTCGAGGAGCCGGCGCCGAAGCCGCGCGCGCCTCGACGCACGTCGAAGGCGGCCGTCGAGCCGACGCCGGCCGAGCCGACGCCGGCCGAGCCGGAGACCGCGGCTGACGCGCCGAGCAAGGCGACCCAGGCCACCGAGACGGCACCGACGGCCGATCAGACCGAAGCGCCGGCAGCTGCCACGGCCGCGGACACCGAGCCTGCGGCGGCATCGGCTCCGGAGGTTGGTCCGACGGACGACGGCGACGGCGCCGCGGAGGCGAGCGCTTCGGACGCGTCGGACGCATCGGCATCCGAGCCGAGCGACAAGGAGTCCTGACGATGTTGATGCCAAAGCGGGTCAAGCACCGCAAGGTGCAGCGCGGCCGTCGCGCCGGGCTGGCCAAGGGCGGCACCACCGTCAGCTTCGGCGACTTCGGCCTGATGGCCGAGGAGGTCTGCTGGCTGACGAGCCGTCAGATCGAGGCCGCTCGACGGGCGATGACCCACCACATCAAGCGTGGCGGCCGCGTCTGGATCCGGGTCTTCCCGGACAAGCCGGTCACCAAGAAGCCTGCCGAGGTCCGCATGGGCTCAGGCAAGGGAGCGCCCGACCATTGGGTCGCGGTGGTCAAGCCGGGTCGTGTCATGTTCGAGATGTCGGGCGTGCCGGAGCCGGTCGCGCGCGAGGCGATGCGCCTCGCCGGCCACAAGCTGCCGATCAGCACGAAGTTCGTCATGAAGGAGGGACTCGAGCATGGACATCAGTGAGGTTCGTGCCCTCTCCGACAAGGACCTCGAGGGCGCGCTTCGCGATGCGAAGCAGGAGCTGTGGAAGGTCCGCTTTGACCTCGCCACACGACAGGAAAGCAACTACAGCAGGCTGCCGGCGACGCGCAAGCGCATCGCCCGCATCCTGACCGTCATGACTGAGCGCCAGCACGCCGCCGAGGCGGCCGCGGCTGACGCAGAGAAGGCCAGCTGATGCAGGGCAAGCGAAGAACGAAGGTCGGGCGCGTCGTGTCCGACAAGATGGACAAGACCGTCGTGGTCAGCGTCGAGCGGCTGCGGAGGCACCCGATCTACAAGCGGGTCGTTCGCCTCAGCAGCAAGTTCAAGGCGCACGACGCCGAGAACACCGCCCACGTCGGCGACACCGTGCGCATCGAGGAGAGCCGCCCGCTCTCCCGTGACAAGCGCTGGAGCGTCGTCGAGGTCGTGGCGCGCGGCTCGCACGAAGAGCTGGTGGACGGGACGGAACAGGCATGATCCAGAAGTACAGCAGGCTGCGCGTGGCCGACAACTCCGGCGCGCGAACGCTGTCGTGCATCTCCATCATCGGCCGCTCGACCAGCGACACCGCGGAGATCGGCGACGTGATCGTCGCGAGCGTCAAGCAGGCGCTCCCGAACTCCGGCGTCAAGAAGGGCGAGGTGGTGCGCGCCGTGGTCGTGCGAACGACCAAGGAGTACGGCCGCCCCGATGGCAGCCACATCCGTTTCGATGAGAACGCGGCCGTCCTGATCAACGCGCAGGGCAGCCCGCGCGGCACCCGCATCTTCGGACCGGTGGCCCGCGAGTTGCGCGAGCGCAACTACATGAAGATTGTCTCGCTCGCCCCGGAGGTGCTCTAGATGAACGTACGCAGGGGCGACACCGTGCTCGTGCTTGCCGGCAAGGACCGTGGCAAGCGCGGGACCGTCGAGCGCGTCGAGAAGACGAAGCGCGGCTTCGGCGTGGTGATCCCCGGAATCAACATGGCCAAGCGTCATCAGCGCGCGCGGACGCGCACGCAGACGGCCGGCATCCTCGACATTCCGGTGCCGATCCACATCAGCAACGTGCAGGTCGTCTGTCCGCGCTGCAACCAGCCGACACGCGTTTCGCACGGCCACCTGGAGAGTGGGCGCCGCACGCGCATCTGCAAGAACTGCGGCGAGCAGATCGAGGTCAGCAGCAAGTGAGCCCCGAGGAGAAGAAGACGACCCGCAGCCGCGCCGCCACGGCGACGAAGGCTCGAGGCAAGGACGCTGCGAAGGACGGCGCCCCGGCTGCCGGCGACGGCGCGGCGACGGGTGCGGCGAAGGCCGCTCCGAAGGCCGAGAAGTCGGGCAACGGCGCGTACCGCCGGCCGGAGTACCACGGCCTACGGCAGCGCTATCGCGACGAGGTCGTGCCGGCGCTGCAGCGGGAGTTCAGCTACGCCAATCCGATGGAGATTCCCTCCGTCGAGAAGGTGGTGGTCAACATCGGACTGGGCGAGGCGATCGCCAACGCCAAGGCGCTCGATGCCGCGGTGGGCGACCTGACCACGATCACCGGCCAGAAGCCGATCGTGACGCGCGCGAAGCGCAGCATCGCGCAGTTCCGTCTCCGGACCGGGATGCCGATCGGCGCGAAGGTGACGCTGCGCGGCCAGCGGATGTACGACTTCCTCGAGCGCACGATGTCGCTCGCGCTGCCGCGCATCCGCGACTTCCGGGGCATCCCGACGCGCTCGTTCGACGGCCGTGGCAACTTCAGCCTCGGCCTGCGCGAGCAGCTCGTCTACCCGGAGATCGACTACGACCGAATCGACCGCCTGCGCGGTCTCGAGATCAGCATCGTGACCACGGCGAAGACCGATGAGGAGGGGCGCAAGCTCCTCGAGCTCATGGGAATGCCGTTCCAGAGCAACTGAGGGATACCACGTGGCAAAGAAGTCGATGATCGCCAAGGCCAAGCGCGGATCGCGCTTCCCCGTGCGCGATCACAACCGATGCCAGGTCTGCGGCCGGCCGCGCGGCTACATGCGTCGCTTCGCGATGTGCCGCATCTGCTTCCGGGAGCGAGCGCTCCTGGGGCAGCTGCCGGGCGTCACCAAGTCGAGCTGGTAGGGCTCGGCATCAACCCGGCCGCCTGATCGCGGCCACCATCAGCGGCAGGCGCCACCCGCGTTGAGGCGGGAGCGAACCACCGCCGAGGAGACGAACGAACACCACATGAACGTAACCGACCCGATCGCCGACATGCTGACGCGCATCCGCAATGCCAGCGCGGCGCGGCACAAGGAGCTGAGCCTTCCCTCGTCGCGGATGAAGCGCGAGATCGCGCGCATCCTGGTAGAGGAAGGTTTCATCGACACGTACGAGACGCAGGCCGATGGCGCGCAGGAGCGCCTCACCCTGCGCCTCAAGTACGTCGAGGGACGCACGCCGGTCGTGACCGGCATCAAGCGCATCAGCAAGCCCGGACTGCGGGTCTACGCCCGCAAGACCGAGATTCCGCGCGTGCTGGGAGGCCTGGGCCTGGCGATCCTGTCCACCTCCCACGGGATCATGACCGGCACCGAGGCCCGCAAGCAGAACCTCGGCGGCGAAGTCCTCTGCTACGTCTGGTAAGGAGCAACGGATGTCTCGAATCGGAAGACTGCCGATTCCGCTCCCCGACGGAGTGGAGGTCACGCAGAACGGAAGCCATCTCAGCGTCAAGGGGCCCCTGGGCACCCTCGAGCGAACGATCCATCCGGAGATGAAGCTGGAGCGGGAGGACGGCACCCTGCGCATCGTCCGCCCGACCGATGAGCCGCGCCACCGCGCGCTGCACGGCCTCACCCGGACCCTGGTCAACAACATGATCACCGGCGTCACCAGCGGCTTCACGAAGAACCTCGAGATCAGCGGCGTGGGCTACCGGGCCCAGCTGCAGGGCTCGAAGCTGGTCCTCGCGCTCGGCTACTCGCATCCGGTCGAGGTCGATCCTCCGGCCGGCATCGAGTTCCGGGTCGAGACGCCCACCCGTCTCGGCGTCTTCGGCGCCGACAAGGAGCTGGTCGGCCAGGTGGCCGCCTACATCCGCTCGCAGCGCAAGCCGGAGCCGTACAAGGGCAAGGGCATTCGCTATGCGGGCGAGCAGATCCTCCGCAAGGCCGGCAAGGCCGGCAAGGTCGGAGGCTAAGGAAAGACCGATGACGAACCCCTCCCGCGACGCCCTGCGTCGCAAGCGACACGAGCGACTCCGGCTCCGCATCAGCGGCAGCGCGGAGCGCCCGCGCCTGTCGGTCTTCCGCAGCGCGAAGTACATCTATGCCCAGGTGATCGACGACACGACCGGCCGCACGCTGGCAGCCGCCTCGAGCCGCGAGACCGATCTCGGCGGCGACTCGAAGGTGGACGCGGCGCGCTCCGTGGGTCGGGCGCTCGCCGAGCGGGCGAAGGCCGCCGGCGTCAGCGCGGTGGTCCTCGACCGGGGCGGATACCAGTACCACGGGCGGGTCCGCTCGCTCGCCGAGGGCGCCCGCGAGGGCGGCCTCAACCTGTAGCGAGAGGAGACACGCATGGCACGCATCGACGCGTCCAAGCTCAACCTGGAAGAGAAGGTCGTCCAGATCAACCGCGTGAGCAAGGTGGTCCAGGGTGGCCGCCGCTTCAGCTTCAGCGCGGTGGTCGTGGTGGGCGACGGCAACGGCACCGTCGGCGCCGGTATCGGCAAGGCCGGTGAGGTGCCCGAGGCCATTCGCAAGGGCGTCGAGGACGCCAAGAAGCACCTCATCAAGGTCCCGCTCGTGGGATCGACCATCCCGCACGAGGTGCATCGTCACTTCGGCGCGGCGAAGGTCATGCTCAAGCCGGCGAGCGCCGGTACCGGCGTCATCGCCGGGGGCTCGGTGCGCTCCGTCGTCGAGGCGGCCGGCATCCGCGACCTGCTGAGCAAGGTGCAGGACTCGACGAACCCGATCAACGTCGTGCGGGCCACGATCGAGTGCCTCTCCGCACTGCGCTCGGCCGACGACATCGCGGCGCTGCGCGGCCGCACCGCCGAGCAGCTGCTCGGCAAGCGCGGCGCACAGCTGGCGCGCACGCCCCACGAGATCCCGGAGCGGCGCGAGCCGATGAACACGTTCGGAGGTGGACGTGGCCGCTGATACCCGCACCCCGAAGATCAAGGTCACCTGGGTGCGGTCCACGATCGGGCACAACGCCGCGGCGCGTGGCACCATCCGCGCGCTCGGCCTGCATCGGCTCAACCAGAGCGTCGAGATCGCCGACACCCCCGAAAACCGAGGCATGCTCCGTCGGGTCGCCTTCCTCCTCGAGGTCGAGGGACAGTCCGCCGGGCAAGAGGATTCGAAGTGAAGCTCCACGATCTGCACCCGACCCCCGGGTCGCGCAAGCCGGCCCGTCGCGTCGGCCGCGGCCACGGCTCCGGCCGCGGCAAGACGGCCGGCCGCGGCACGAAGGGCCAGAAGGCGCGCGCCGGCGGCAACCTGCCGGCGTGGTTCGAGGGTGGCCAGACCCCGCTCCACGTCCGCACGCCGAAGCTGCACGGCTTCAAGAACCGGTTCCGCGTCGCGTATGCCCCCCTCAACCTGGCCAAGCTGGCCGGCGTCGACAAGGGCACGCTGGTCACGCCGGACGTGCTCGAGCATGACGGCCTGATCCGCGACACGAAGCTGCCGGTCAAGGTCCTCGGCGTCGGCGACGCGCCGGCCGGGATCACGATCCACGCGCACGCCTTCAGCAAGTCGGCGCTGGACAAGCTCGCCGCCGCCGGCAGCACGGTTCAGCTGCTGAGCTGGCCGGACAACGCGCCAATCGACGCGCGGCCCGCGAAGCCCGAGGGGAAGCGAACCGCTCGACGCCGCCCAGGGCCAGGTGCCGCTCGCGACCGTAACGCAGAGGCCGCAGATGCCGATGCCGGCGAGTCGGATGCGGCCGAGGCATCCGCCACGGCCGACGAAGCCGACGAGGCTGAAGACAGCGAAGGCGAAGGCGGGCCCGAGGCTTGATCGAGACGGTCGTCACCGCCTTCCGCGCGCCGGACATCCGGCGCAAGCTCCTCTTCACGCTCGGGATCCTGCTGATCTTCCGGGCGCTGACGAACGTTCCGATCCCGAACGTGAACACGACCGCCCTGGCGAACCTGTTCACCGACAACCCGTTGCTCGGGATCCTGAACATCTTCTCCGGAGGCGGCCTGGCGGCCGCGTCGATCATCGGCCTCGGGGTGAACCCCTATATCAACGCCAGCATCATCATGCAGCTGATGCGCGGCGTGATCCCGTCGCTGGAGGAGCTGAGCCGCGAGGGCGAGTACGGCCGCAACAAGATCAACCAATACACGCGCCTGCTGACCGTGCCGCTGGCCGCGGCCCAGGGCTACGGCATCAGCGTGCTGTTGAGCGCGAACAACGTCATCCCGTCGAACCCGCTCTTCAGCATCGAGACGCTCAGCCTGCTGCTCAGCTTCACCGCGGGCACCGTGCTGCTGATGTGGCTCGGCGAGCTGATCAGCGAGAAGGGGCTGGGCAACGGCATCAGCTTCATCATCTTCGCCGGCATCGTCGGCAGCGTCCCGCAGCAGATCGGACCCATCCTGTCCGGCCCGGACGCGCTCGCGCGCCTGATTCCCTTCGTCATCGTCGCCGTCGTGGTCGTCGCCGCGGTCGTGTTCATCAACGAGGGCCAGCGGCGCGTGCCGGTCCAGTACGCCAGCCGTGTGCGCGGCCGTCGCATGTACCAGGGCCAGACCCAGTACCTGCCGCTCAAGGTGACGATGGCCGGCGTCATCCCGATCATCTTTGCGGTCAGCATCCTGCTCTTCCCGGCGCAGATCGCCAGCTACTTCACCGCCAGCGACATCGACTGGGTGCGGAACGCCGCGGTGTTCATCCAGAACAACCTGAACGGCACGAACAACCTGCTGGTGTACGGGTCGCTGTACTTCATCCTGGTCGTCTTCTTCACCTACTTCTATACCGCCTTCCAGTTCCGGCCCGACCAGACCGCCGACTACCTGCGCAAGAACGGGGGCTTCATCCCCGGCATCCGGCCCGGCAAGCCGACCGAGGAGTTCCTGGGTCGCGTCACGAACCGGATCACGCTCGGCGGCGCGCTGTTCCTCGGCCTGATCGCCGTGCTGCCGTACATCGTGTCGGCTTTCATCCCCGGCACCAGCAACCTTCAGCTCGGCGGGACCAGCATCCTGATCATCGTCAGCGTGGTGGTCGAGACGATGAAGCAGCTCGAGGCACAGATGATGATGCGTCACTACGAGGGCTTCATTCGGTGACCGATCCGGCGGCTGCCATCGGCGAGCGCCTCATCCTTCTGCTCGTCGGCGCGGTGGGCGCCGGAAAGGGGACCCAGGCGGACAACCTGTCGCGCGAGCTCGGGCTGCCGCACCTCGCGTCGGGCAACCTCTTCCGAACCGCCATGGCCGATGGGACGCCGCTCGGCGAGCAGGCGCGCGAGTACATGGAGCGTGGCGAGCTGGTGCCGGACGACATCACGATCCGCATGTTCATGGACGAGCTCGCGCGGCCGATCGCCGCGCGTGGCGCGATCCTGGACGGCTTCCCGCGCACCGTCGGTCAGGCGCGCGCGCTCGACGAGACCCTCGCCTCGCACGGCGAGCGCATCCGGCGCGTGATTTACATCGACGTCCCGACCGAGGAGCTCATTCGTCGCGTGGCCGGCCGCTGGATCTGCCCGGAGTGCGGGACGCCGTACCACGAGACGACCGACCCGCCACGCGTCCCCGGCCGCTGCGATCGCGAGGGTGCCGTCCTGACGCAGCGCGACGACGACCGCCCGGAGGTCGTCACGGCACGCCTCGGCCGGCAGGTGCCACCGATGCTCGAGGTGATCGAGCACTACGAGCGCGCCGGGATCGTCGACCGCATCGACGGCACCCGGCCGATCGAGGCCGTCACCGACGACATCCTGTCGCGCATCGGCGCCCGGGCGGGGGAGTCGTGATGGGCATGCGCAGCGCCGGCGCCGCGACGATCAAGCGCGCGAGCGAGATCGAGCGGATGCGCGCCGCCGGGCAGATCCTGGCCGACATCCTCGATGTCCTGAAGGCGGAGATCCGGCCCGGCGTGACGACCGGCGACCTGGACCGCATCGCCGACCGCATGATGGCCGACGCCGGTGCGGTCTCCTCGTTCCGTGGCTACGGCAGCCACCCGCCGTTCCCCGGCGTCATCTGCGCCAGCGTCAATGACGAGGTGGTGCACGGGATCCCGTCACCGCGCCGCCGGCTGGCCGACGGCGATCTCGTCAGCATCGACATCGGCTGCATCGTCGACGGCTGGCATGCCGACTGCGCCCGGACCTGGATCGTCGGCGACGTGCCGCGCGAGGTCCGTGAGCTGGTCGACACGACGCGGCGCGGCATGGAGGCCGGCATCGCGGCCGCGGTGGCGGGCAACCGCCTCGGCGACATCGGCCATGCCATCGAGACCGTGGCGCACGAGCGCGGCTACGGCATCGTCCGCCCCTTCGTCGGCCACGGCATCGGCCGCGCCATGCACGAGGAGCCGCAGGTCCCGAACTACGGCCGTCCGGGCACCGGCCTGCTCATCGAGACGGGCATGTGCTTCGCCATCGAGCCGATGTACAACCTGGGCGGCGACGAGGTCTACGTGGACGACGATGGCTGGACCGTTCGCACCGCCGATGGGGCCCTATCGGCCCACTTCGAGAACACCATCGCGGTCAGCGAGGACGGCCCCGTGGTGCTCACGGAGCACCAGTGAGCAGCCTTGTGCGTGATCCGGCGGGTGATGTATACTTCCCGTTCGGGTCGCCCGTCGCGCGGCGGCCTTTCCGTGTGTCAGTCCCATTTGATGAGTCATTGAGCTTGAAACGAGGGTGCGTGTCGGTTGGCGAAAAAGGATGCAATTGAGGTCGAGGGAGAGGTGATCCTCCCCCTCCCGAACGCGATGTTCAAGGTGCGCCTGGAGAACGGGCACGAGGTGCTCGCACACATCTCCGGGAAGCTGCGCCAGAACTTCATCCGCATCCTGCCGGGCGACACCGTTCGAGTCGAGCTTTCCCCCTACGACCTCACCCGGGGTCGCATCACGTACAGGATGAGATGAAGGTTTCTGCGTCCGTGAAGCCCCGCTGCGAGCGCTGCAAGGTCATCAAGCGCTCCGGCGTGGTGATGGTCATTTGCGTCGTTCCCAAGCACAAGCAGCGGCAGGGGTAGTCGAATCGTGGCACGCATCGCCGGCGTCGACATTCCCCGCGAGAAGCGGGTGATCGTCAGCCTGACCTACATCCACGGCATCGGCCCGACCTCGGCCACGCGCGTCATCGGCGCGGCGAACGTGTCTCCGGACACGCGCGTCCGCGACCTGACCGAGGACGAGGTCAACCGCCTGCGCGAGGTGGTGGAGCGCCAGTTCAAGGTCGAGGGCGACCTTCGGCGCGAAGTGAACCTGAACGTGAAGCGGCTGATGGAGATCGGGTCCTACCGGGGCCTGCGCCATCGGCGAAACCTGCCCGTCCGCGGGCAACGAACGAAGACGAACGCGCGGCAGCGCCGTGGCGCGAAGAAGACGGTCGGCGTCCGCCGCAAGAAGTAATACGGGAGTTCCATGGCAGAGCGTAAGCAGGCGAAGCGCGGGAAGAAGCGCGAGCGAAAGAACGTGCCGGCGGGGCACGCGCACATCCAGTCGACGTTCAACAACACGATCGTGACCATCACGGACACGACGGGCAACGTCGTGTCCTGGGGCAGCGCGGGCCTGGTCGGGTTCAAGGGCTCGCGCAAGAGCACCCCGTACGCCGCGTCACAGACCGCGGACCTGGCCGCCAAGCGGGCCATGGAGCACGGCATGCGTCAGATCGAGGTCTTCGTGAAGGGCCCGGGCGGCGGCCGCGAGCAGGCCATCCGCTCACTCCAGGCCGCCGGCCTGGAGGTCACCGCCATCACCGACGTGACGCCGATCCCACACAACGGCTGCCGCCCGCCGAAGCGGCGGAGGGTCTGATCCATGGCACGTTATAACGACGCGGTCTGTCGCATCTGCCGTCGCGAGGGCCTCAAGCTCTTCCTCAAGGGCAGCCGCTGCTACAGCCGCAAGTGCAGCTTCGAGCGGCGCAGCACGCCGCCGGGGATGAACACCATGCGCCGCCGCAAGGTGAGCGAGTACGGCCTCCAGCTGCGCGAGAAGCAGAAGGTCCGCAAGAGCTACTCGGTCCTCGAGCGCCAGTTCCGCAACTACTTCGAGAAGGCGGACCAGCGCAAGGGCGTGACCGGCGAGAACCTGCTGCGCATGCTCGAGATGCGCCTCGACAACGTCGTGTACCGGATGGGCTTCGCCGCCAGCCGCGCCCAGGCGCGTCAGCTGGTGACGCATGGCCACTTCTCGGTCAACGGCCGCCCCACCAACGTCGCGAGCTTCGCGACCAAGGTCGGCGACCGGATCGAGGTCCGCGAGAGCCGTCGCAGCCGCGAATACTTCAAGACCGCCGCCGACACGATGCGTGCGGCCCAGATCCCCGAGTGGGTGAGCGTCGACCCGACGAAGCTGTCCGGCTCGATCCTCGCCGAACCGGCGCGCGAGCAGATGCCGCTCGAGTTCAACGAGCAGCTCGTCGTCGAGTACTACTCGCGCTAGGAGTCACTTTCCTCTCATGATCGAACTCGAAACCCCGCAGCCGCAGCAGCCGCAGCCGGCACCGTCTCCGCGCATCGACGAAGTGTTCGCCGAGGGCAACCTCAGCCGCTTCGAGGTGACGCCACTCCAGGAGGGCTACGGCGTCACGCTCGGCAACGCGCTGCGCCGCGTGCTCCTCAGCTCGCTCGAGGGCGCGGCCGTCACCAGCATCCAGATCAACGGCGTGTTCCACGAGTTCAGCACCATCGAGAACGTCAAGGAAGACGTCACCCAGATCGTGCTGAACGTCAAGAAGCTTCGCCTCCGCTCCTTCGCGCGCCACCCGCTGACGCTCAAGCTCGTCAAGCGCGGCGCCGGCCCGGTCACCGCGGCCGACATCAGCGAATCGGCGGACGTCGAGATCGTCAACCCCGAGCTCGTGCTGCTCACGCTGGACTCCGACTCCGGCTCCATCGAGATGGACCTGACGGTCGAGACCGGCATGGGCTATCGCCCGGCCGAGCACACCGAGGACATGCCGATCGGCGTCGTCCCGGTCGACGCGATCTTCTCGCCGGTGCGACGCGTCAACTACCAGGTCGAGAAGACCCGCGTTGGCCAGATGACGAACTACGACAAGCTGATGCTCGAGATCGAGAGCGATGGGACGACCACCGCCGAGGCTGCCCTCAGCCAGGCGGCCGACATCCTCGTCCGCGAGTTCGGCCGCTTCGCCGAGATCGGCCGCCCGTCGGTGTCGGCCTCGGACGAGTCGCCGGTCGCGCCGAGCGCGAACCTGCTGGACGCGCCGATCGAGGAGCTCGACCTGCCGATGCGGGCCTACAACAGCCTCAAGCGCAACAGCATCACCAAGATCGGCCAGGTCCTCTCGCTCAGTGACGACGAGTTCCTGCGCATGCGCAACTTCGGCCAGAAGAGTCTGGATGAGCTCAAGGAGCGCCTGGCGCTGCGCGGCTTCATCAGCCCCGAGTCGACCTCGATGAGCACCGACGAGTCGGACCTGCCGTCATCGGCGGAGCTCGACGAGGGCGCGGTGGCCGAGGCGGACCGGGAGGCCTAGACCGATGCCGCATCGCGTCGCCGGGCGCAAGCTGAGCCGGGAGCACGCGCATCGCGTCTCGATGCTCGGCAACCTTGCCGTCTCGGTCATCCGCTACGAGCGGGTCAAGACCACCGAGGCCAAGGCCAAGGAGGTCCGTGGCCTGATCGACGGCATGATCACGCTCGCCAAGCGCGGCGACCTGCATGCCCGTCGTCAGCTGGTCAGCAAGATGCCGCACGAGCCACTCATCGTCGAGAAGCTGATGGGGGAGATCGCGACGAAGTACGCCGACCGACCGTCGGGCTTCACGCGCATCGTCAAGATCGGGCAGCGTCCTGGTGACGCGGCCTCGATGGTCCAGATCGAGCTCGTCTGAAACCAGGCGCGCTCGGATAACAAACCGATACGGATCGATGGCCGCCACGGCGCAGCGCGTGCTGCGGGCGGTGATCGAATACGACGGGACGGCCTTCGCCGGCTCCCAGGTCCAGCCGAATGCTCGGACCGTGCAGGGAGAGCTGGAGACGGCCCTTAACAGGCTGATCGGCGAGCGGACGAGAGTCCAGCTCGCCGGACGAACCGATGCCGGGGTGCACGCCACCGGCCAGGTCGTGGCATTTCGCCATCCGCGGGAGCTCCCGCGTGGGGCCGATCTGCCCGCGTTCCAGCGACGGCTCAACGCCGCGCTGCCGCGCGACCTGGCGGTGCGCTCGCTCAGACTCGCGCCGGCGGGCTTCGACCCGCGGCGCGACGCGCGACGGCGGGTCTACCGCTATCGCATCCTGATGAATGGGATGCGGCGGCCGCTCGAGGCGCATCGGACGCTCGAGATCGACGACCGGCTCGACGTGGACGCCATGAGGGCGGCTGCGGCGCGCATGGTCGGCGAGCGTGACTTCGCATCGCTCGGCAGCCACGTCCACGGCAGGACCGTGCGCGAGCTGGCCGAGGTGCGGATCACCCGCCGCGGCGATCTCGTCGAGGTTCGCGTCACGGCGAACGCCTTCCTGCGGCGCATGGTGCGCAGCATGGTCGCCCTCCTGCTGGAGGTCGGCCGCGGACGGCTGGCGCCGGAGCGCGTCGACGAGATCCTGTCCGGGCGGGCTCGAGCTCTCCATGGCCGGGCCGCACCGGCGCGCGGGCTCACGCTCGAGCGGGTCGTCTACTGATCAGCCAGGCAACCGAACCAAGGAAATCCGGAGAGCAGAGAGACGTGAAGACTTACGCCGTCAAGGCGAGCGAGATCGAGCGCAGCTGGTGGGTCGTCGACGCGACGGACCAGACCCTCGGCCGGCTGGCGACGCGCATCGCCACGCTGCTCGAAGGCAAGCACAAGCCGATCTACTCGCCGCATCTCGATACCGGCGACCACGTCGTCGTCGTCAACGCCGGCAAGGTGCGCGTCACCGGTGACAAGCTGCGGCAGAAGAGCTACTTCCGCCATTCCGGCTATCCGGGTGGACTGCGCGAGGAGAGCCTCGGCACGCTGCTCGAGCGCAAGCCGGAGCTCGTCATCGAGCGCGCGGTGAAGGGGATGCTTCCGCAGAACCGGCTCGGCCGCGCCATGTTCCGCAAGCTGAAGGTCTACAAGGGTGGCGATCACCCTCACCAGGCGCAGCAGCCGACCGCGGTCGAGCTGTAACGGGAAGGACACGCATTGAGCACGAACTACGTCTACGGGACCGGCAGGCGCAAGACCGCCGTCGCGCGGGTCCGCCTGCTGCCTGGTGATGGCGGCATCGTCGTCAACGGCAAGCCGGCCGCGGAGTACTTCGGCGGCGCCGCCCGCGAGGGCATCCTCGTGCAGCCCTTCCGCGTGACCGAGACCGAGGGCCGCTACTCGGCCAGCGTGCTCGTCGCCGGCGGCGGCGTGTCCGGCCAGATCGGCGCCATTCGCCACGGCATCGCGCGCGCCCTGCTCTCGGCCCACCCGGATGCGCGCCGCTCCCTGCGCGAGGCCGGGCTCCTGACCCGCGATCCGCGGGCCAAGGAGCGCAAGAAGTACGGCCTGAAGCGTGCCCGCAAGGCACCGCAGTACACCAAGAGGTAGCCATCACACACCGATGAGCCCCGGCCGGACGGCCGGGGCTCTTTGGTATCATCGGCATCCCATCGCCGCACCCGGCAAGGCACACTGCCCATCGTGATCGACGCGCTCAGGGACTTCTTCGAGACCTACCTGCGGGGCAGCTGGACGTCGATCGTCGACATCCTGCTGGTCGCGTTCGTCATCTACTGGCTGTTCATCCTCATCCGCGGCACGCGCGCGGTGCGGATCGTCATCGGTCTCTCGATCCTGTACCTGGTCTACCTCGCCGCGATCTTCTTCGGCTTCGACCTGCTGCGGCGCCTGATGGAGACCGCGGCGGTGGTCGGGCTCTTCGCCGTGGTGGTCGTCTTCCAGCCCGAGCTGCGTCGCGCGCTGGAGCAGATCGGCCGGATCGGCAGCGTGAACCGCTTCTTCGTCTCGGCGGAGGTGGCCGGCGCCGAGCGCGTCGCCCGCGAGATCAGCCGCGCGTCGCGGATCCTCGCCGGTTCGCGGCACGGCGCACTCATCGTCCTGGAGCGCGAGACAGGGCTGACGGACCTCGCCACCGAGTCCGGCGTGCCGGTCCACGCCGACCTGCGGGCCGAGCTGCTGGTCACCATCTTCTATCGCGGCACGGCGTTGCACGATGGCGCGGTGATCATCTCCGGCGACCGCATCAGCGCGGCCGGCGTGCTGCTGCCGATGAGCCAGACGGCGCTCGACTCGGAGCGCTACGGCACGCGTCACCGCGCCGCGATCGGCATCAGCGAGCAGACCGATGCGGTCGTGGTGGTGGTCAGCGAGGAGACCGGCTCGATCAGCCTGGTCGTGCGCGGCCGCATCGAGCGCAACCTGACCGAGGACCAGCTCCGCCGGCGCATCTTCAACCTGATCCGGCCACAGCCACCGCGACGCGCCGTGCCGTTCCTGCGACGCTCCCTGGACGGTCGCTGGCAGGTGGGCCGTGCCGAGCCCGACCCCGCCGAGCCGGTCGATCCCGAGGCGCGCGTCGTGGCGGCGCCCGACCGCGGTGCGCTGAGGCGCTGACCGACCGATGGGATTCCTGCTCCGCAACTGGCACCTGAAGCTGTCGGCGGTCGCCCTGTCGACGGTGCTCTACACCGGCCTCGTCTTCTCCGGCGAGTTCGCCGACTCCAGGCTCGAGCTGCCGGTGCGGCCGACCGGTCAGCCCGACGCGTCTGTCGTGCTCAGTGGCGGCCTCGGGACGGTCGAGGTGGTGTATCGCGCCCCACGGGCCAGCGCCGCCCTGTCCAGCGACTCGTTCCGCGCGACGGTCGACCTGTCCGAGTACGACATGACACGAGCGCCCGAGGCCCAGGTCCTGCCGATCAAGATCGAGGCCCTCGTCGACGGGGCGCAGGTCGTCGGCCGTGAGCCCGAGTTCGTGACGGTCGAGCTCGACCGGATCGCCGAGAAATCGGTGCCGGTCGCGCTCGACTACGGCGACGTTCCCGAGCAGCTCGAGGTCGACGACGCGACGGTCTCGCCCGAGGCGGTGCAGGTGCGCGGTGCCGCGTCGCTCGTGGGCCGCGTCGATCGTGCGGTGGCGCGCGTGCTGATCGACGAGTCCGGGATCGGCGTCCATCGCTCCGTCACGCTGGAGCCGGTGAACATCGACGGGCAGCCCGTCGAAGGCGTCCAGATCGAGCCGCAATCGGTGGACGTCGACATCGACGTCCACCAGGTCGAGACGAACAAGACGGTGCCCGTCCGCCCGGACATCGAGGCGGGAACGCCCGCGGCGGGCTTCGCGCTGGCCGGCCTGAACGTCGAGCCCTCCACCGTGACGCTGCGCGGCCTGCCGGACGTGCTCACCGGCATCACCGAGGTGCTCACCGAGCCACTCAGCATCAACGGCGCGGCCGAGGACCGCACCTTCGAGGCCGAGCTCATCCTGCCCGATGGCGTGACGTTGACCGATGGCGACGACCCCGTCGTGAGCGTCACCGCCAGGATCGAGCCGTCGGTGTCCAGCCGCACCTTCGTCGTCGGCGTGCTCTGCCAGAACTCGGGCGCGAACTCGTGCGTCGCCGGGGTCGACCAGCTCACCGTCACGGTCGGCGGTCCTGGCGGCGCGCTGGCCGACCTTACGGCGGCTGACGTCACGCCACTGGTCGACGCGAGCGGGCTGACGCCCGGCAGCTACTCGCTGACGCCGTCGATTCCGGCGCTGCCCGAGGGCCTCGACCTCATCGGCATCTCGCCCAATGCGGTGCCGGTCACCATCGTGGCGCCGTCGACGCCCGCGCCGACGCCAGCGCCGTAGATGGGAGGGCGGTTCGGCACCGACGGCATCCGCGGTCCGGTCGGCAGCGAGCTCACGGCAGGGCTCGCGGTCGGGCTCGGTCGCGCGGTCGGCCACCTGCTGGGCGGCGGCGGTCGGAGCGTGGTGATCGGACGCGACACGCGTCGCTCGGGCGAGATGCTGAGCGCCGGGCTGGCCGCCGGGCTGACTGCGACGGGCACCGATGTCGTGGACCTGGGCATCGTCACCACGCCCTGCTTGGTGCACGCCAGCGCCGATGACCGTCATGCGGCCGGCATCATGGTCTCCGCCTCGCACAACCCCGCGGAGGACAACGGCCTCAAGGTCGTGGCAGGCGGGCGCAAGGTCGACGATGCGATCGAAAGGCAGCTCGACCAGCTGATCGACGACGAGCGGGCGATTCCGGAGCTGCCGAACGCCGAGCTGGGACGGCTGCACAGCGAGCCCGAGGCGATCATCGCCTACCGGCGCCACCTGGCGGACATCGCCGGCGACGCGTTTCGCGGCCTGCGCATCGGCATCGACTGCGCCAACGGGTCGGCCAGCGTCATCGCCCCGGACCTGTTCCGCGGCCTCGGTGCGGAGGTCACCGTGCTCTTCGATGCGCCGAACGGGGTGAACATCAACGACGGCTCCGGCTCGACCCATCCGGAGCGGCTGGCCGAGACTGTCGGTGC
Organism: Candidatus Limnocylindria bacterium; assembly: GCA_035759945.1. Classification (GTDB taxonomy): domain Bacteria; phylum Chloroflexota; class Limnocylindria; order QHBO01; family QHBO01; genus JACDBZ01. The sequence continues at coordinate 26,941 of DASTTX010000202.1, forward strand.
CGCCGGGCTCGATATCGGCCTCGCCTTCGACGGCGACGCTGACCGGCTCATCGCGGTCGACGAGCGAGGCGAGCTGGTCGATGGCGACGCGGTGATGGGCATCTGCGCACTGGAGCGGCTCGCCGCGGGCACGCTGCGAAACAACCTGCTCGTCGCGACCGTGATGAGCAATGGCGGCCTCGAGCGCGTCATTCGCGAAGCAGGGGGTCGGGTGGTGCGCACGCCGGTCGGCGATCGCAACGTGTACGAGGCGATGGAGCGCGACGACGCAGTGTTGGGCGGAGAGCAATCGGGCCACATCATCTTCAGGGACCGCGCCACCACCGGCGACGGGCTGTTGACCGCGATCGAGCTGGTGCGTGCCGTGCGAGCGGCCGGCGTCCCGCTGTCGGAGCTGGCCACGCGGATTCCGAGGCTGCCACAGGTGGTGATAAACTCAGCCGTCCGGCGCCGGGACGACTGGCGCAGCGACACCGAATTCGTGGCCGCCATCGAGCGCGCCACGCAGCAGATGGGGGATCGCGGACGAGTGCTCGTCCGCCCATCCGGCACCGAAGCCAAGATCAGGATCATGGTCGAGGGTGACGATGCCAACGAGATCGACACAATCGCCCGCGAGCTCGCCACACTCGCCGAGGCACGTCTCAACTAGCGCCGCGGTGCGGCAAGGGAGGGCACATGTGCGGCATCGTCGGATATGTCGGGCCGCGTGACGCCGCCCCGATCCTGATCGAGGGCCTGCGGCGCCTCGAGTATCGCGGCTACGACTCGGCCGGGATCGCCGTGCTGACCGAGGACGGCAAGGTCTTCATCGAGAAGAAGGCCGGCAAGCTCAGCAACCTGACCGATCACCTCAACGGCGACGCGCCGGCCGGACATCCGGGCATCGGCCATACGCGCTGGGCGACCCATGGACGGCCGAACGACACGAACGCCCATCCGCACACCGACTGCACCGGCAAGCTGGCGTTGATCCACAACGGCATTATCGAGAACTACGCCGAGATCAAGAACCGGCTCGTGGCCGAAGGCCATCGGTTCACCAGCGAGACCGATACCGAGGTGCTGGCACACCTGATCGAGTCGAAGTACAGCGGCGAGCTCGTCGACGCGGTTCGCGCGGCGCTCAACGAGGTGCGCGGCGCGTACGCCATCGGCGTCATGCATACCGACCACCCCGACCGGATCGTGGGCGCCCGCATGAACGTGCCGCTCATCGTGGGCCTCGGCGACGGCGAGGGATTCATCGCCAGCGACGTGCCGGCCATCCTGGAGCACACCAAGAACGTCGTCATCCTGCACGAGGGCGACATCGCCGACGTCACGCCGACGGGAACGCGGATCCTCTCGCTCGACGGGACGGAGCTCCAGCGGGACGTCACCGAGATCCACTGGAACATCGAGGCCGCCGAGAAGGGCGGCTTCGCGCACTTCACCCTCAAGGAGATCTACGAGCAGCCGCACGCCATCCAGGAGTGCCTGCGCGGTCGCGTCGACCCGAGCGGTGCGGTCAGCCTGCCGGAGCTTGATGCCATCGCCGACAAGCTCGCGCGCGCGGAGCGCGTCTACGTCGTCGGCTGCGGCACGGCGAGCTACGCCGCGCACGTCGGCGCGTACCTGATCCAGGACTGGGTCGGGCTGCCGGCGACGATGCAGATCGGCTCCGAGATGCGCTACAGCCCGCCGCCGATCGATGATCGGACCCTGGTCATCGGCGTCAGCCAGTCCGGCGAGACGGCCGACACCCTGGCGCCGCTGAAGCTGGCCGAGGAGCGCGGCGCGACCGTGGTGGTCGTCACCAACGTCGTTGGCAGCGCCATCACCCGCGAGGCCGATGCGGTCTGCTACCTCCAGGCCGGCCCGGAGATCGCGGTGGCCAGCACCAAGGCCTTCGTGACGCAGGTGCTGGTGCTGCAGATGATCGCCCTGCATTTGGCCGGAGCGCGCGGGACGCTGTCCGAGAACCGGCTGCGCACCTTCGGGCAGGCGCTGCGCAGCCTGCCACGGCTGGCGGCCGAGACGCTGCGCACCGCGCCGCAGATCAAGAAGCTGGCGCAGCGCTACGCACGAGCCCGCGACTTCATCTTCATCGGCCGTGGCGTCGGCTTCCCGATCGCCATGGAGGGCGCGCTGAAGCTCAAGGAGCTGTCGTACGTCCACGCGGAGGGCTACGCGGCCGGCGAGCTGAAGCACGGGCCGATCGCGCTCCTGGATCCGGAGACGCCGCTGCTGGCCGTGGCGACCGCTGGAGCCGTCTACGAGAAGGTCGTCAGCAACGTCGCCGAGGCACGCGCGCGGTCGGCGCCGATCATCGCGATCGCCACCGAGGGCGACGAGCACATCGATCACTATGCGCACGACGTCATCTACGTCCCGGAGACGCCTGAGCCGATCAGCCCGGTCATCGCCGTGCTGCCGCTTCAGCTTCTTGCGTACGAGATCGCCGTGGCCCGCGGGACCGACGTCGACCAGCCGCGCAACCTCGCCAAGTCGGTAACGGTCGAATAGCGCGCAGGTCCGCTCGACGCCGATGAGCCGCCACGAGATCGGGATCGACCTCATCGACATCGATCGCATCGTCGGCGTGCTCGGGCGCTTCCCGGACCGCTTCCGTGAGCGCGTCCTGACCGACCACGAGCGCCGCTACGTCGGCCGCAAGGTGGAGCGCCTGGCTGGACGCTGGGCGGCGAAGGAAGCCATCAGCAAGGTGCTCGGGCTCGGGGTGCGCGGGGTTGGCTGGCGAGAGATCGAGATCCTGCCGAACCGCGCCGGGCAGCCCCAGGTCTACCTTCACGGACGCGCGGCGGCGCGAGCCGATGACATGGGCCTCGACGAAGTCAGCGTGTCGATCTCCCACGAGCGCCACATGGCGGTCGCCGTGGCGGTCGCGCACCGGCGGCACGACTGAGGTGGCCGCCGCCCGCACGATGACCCAGCGCTGGGTCGCCGGCCACCTGCCGCAGCGGCCCGAGCGCGCACACAAGGGCGACTTCGGCCGCCTGCTGGTCGTGGCGGGCTCGATCGACTATCCGGGCGCCGCGCTCCTCGCCGCGCTCGGCGCCATGCGTGCCGGCGTCGGGCTGGCCCGCGTCGCCGCGGCCGAGTCGGTCGTCGCCAGCGTGGCCGGAGCGATTCCGGAGCTGACCTGGATGGCGCTCGACGAGGAGGCGCCCGGCCTGATCGCTCCCGGCGGATGGCGTCGTGTCGCCACCGAGGCGCCCGACTATGACGCGGTGGTCATCGGCCCGGGGCTCGGCCGCCAGCCGGCCACGCAGCGTCGCACGCGGCAGCTCATCGCCTCGCTCGAGATGCCGGTGGTCGTCGACGCCGACGGCCTCAACGCCCTCGCCGATGGCGCTCGTTGGTGGCAGGCAGTGCGTGGCTCCCTCGTCCTCACCCCGCATCCCGGCGAGTTCGCGCGCCTGACCGGGGCCGACGCCCCGGACGGCGACGACGACGACGCGCGCGCAGCGGCCGCCGCGGACGCCGCGCTGCGCTGGGACCAGGTCGTCGTCCTCAAGGGCGCTCACACCGTCGTCGCCGAGCCGGGCGGGGAAGCGCTTCGGTCCAACGTCGCGACGCCCGCCCTGGCCACCGCCGGCAGCGGCGACGTGCTGGCCGGCGTCATCGGGGCCTTCCTCGCCGGCGGTGCGGCACCGCTCGATGCGGCCGCGTGTGGCGTTGCCGTCCACGGCGCGGCGGGACTCCTCGCCGCCCAGCGAATCGGGTCCGCGGGCGTCATGGCCACCGACATCGCGTCGCTCGTGCCGGAGGCGATCGCCCAGCTGCGCGGCGAGGGCACATGACCGAGCCGCGCAGCCCACATCGCGCGTGGGTCGAGGTCGACCACGCCGCGATTCGTTCCAACCTGGCCACAATCCGCGACCGCGCGCCCGGCGCCGAGGTCATCGCCGTAGTCAAGGCCAACGCCTACGGCCACGGAGCCGAGGCGGTGGCCCGCACGCTCGTCGCGGCGGGGGTCGAGCGCCTGGCGGTGGCGACGGTCGACGAGGGCGTTGCGCTGCGAGATGCCGGCATCGGCGTGACGATCCTCGTCCTGTGGGGCATCGGGCCCGGCGAGGCGAAGGTGGTCGCCGATGCGAGGCTGGAACCGATCGTCTACGACGAGCGATCCATCAAGCTGCTGGAGGGGGCGACCGATGCCGTCATCGGAGTCCATCTCAAGGTCGACACCGGGCTCGGCCGGCAGGGGGCCGCACCCGACGATGCGGTCGCTCTGGCGGCCGCGATCGCCCGCAGCCCGCACCTCGAGCTGGCCGGGACGATGAGCCACCTCGCCGTGCCGGGCGAGGACGATGCCTACACCGAGGTCCAGGTCCTGCGCCTTGCGCGCACGCTCGACGCGATGCGCTCGGCCGGCATCGACCCGGGGCTCGTCCACGTCAGCGCGACCGGGGGGATCCTGGCCGGCGACCCGGGTCTCGCCGGCGGCATCCGGCCCGGCCTGGCGTTGTACGGGCTACTGCCGGCGTGGGCGGCCGGCGATCCCATCGCGCTGCGGCCGGCGCTGAGCGTGAAGGCGCTGGCGCTGCGCATCTTCGATCTGCCTGCCGGGGAGGCCATCGGCTATGGCCTGCGCTTCCGCGCGCGGACCGCGACGCGCATCGCGACCCTCGGCATCGGCTACGGCGACGGCTGGCCACGAGCGCACGCCAACAACGGCTTCGCGCTCGTTCGTGGCCAGCGCGTGCCGATCGTCGGGGCGGTCAGCATGGATGGGCTGACGGTCGATATCGGCGGGGTGCCTGGTGTAACCTACGGCGACGAGTTCGTGCTCATCGGCAGCCAGGACGGCGAGCGGATCACCGCCGAAGAGGTCGCCGACGAGCGTCGCACCATCAACTATGAAGTCACGACCGCGCTCCGCGGCCGGCTTCCGCGGCTCCACCTCGGAGCGGATTGAACCGGGCAGACCGCACCGAACGAAGGCACCATGGCAGAACCGATCGAGATCGACGTCTGGCAGGGGGAGATCGCTGAACTCGAGGTGGATGCGATCGTCGTCGCCGCCAACGAGTCGCTCTTCATGACGGTTGGCGCCGGCGCTGCGGTGAAGCGCGCCGGTGGTGACGAGATCGAGCGCGCGGCCGTCGACCAGGGGCCGATTCGACCCGGAACGGCGGTGGCCACCGGCGGTGGCTCGCTGGTCGCCCCGTACGTGATCCACGCAGTCGCCGCCGGTCACGATCGTCGCGCCGATCCCGAGGCGTTGGCGGGTGCCGTCAAAGCTGTGCTTGCCTTCGCCGAACCGCTCCAGCTGCGCCGCATCGCGATGGCGCCGCTCGGGATCGAGCACGGGGTCTTCGCCGCCGCCGATGCGGCCACGATCATCGTCTCGACCCTTCGCGCCGAGGCGCCGTCGACGCCGGTCGAGACGATCGTCCTCGCCGCCCCGCACGCCTCCGAGGTCCGCGCGCTGTCCGACGCCCTGCAGGCCGCCGAGGCCGGAGCGCGCTCCCGGTGAGCGGCGGACCGGCGCGCCGGGTGGCCGAGACGCTCGACCGCCGAGGGCTCGCCGCGCCCGCGCGGCTCTTTGCCGACGCTCATCGACCGCTCGCGCCGCTTCTCTCCGACCTGGGCGTCGCGCTCGGACCGCTCCTCGGCGCCGCGTTCGGGGGTCTGACCGCCGACGCGAGCGCGCTGCTCGAGGACGAGGACGGCCTCGATCTCCTCATCGACCAGCTGGATCGTCGCAGCCAGGGGGCCGGCGGTGCCGAGCCCGACTGAACTCGTCGCGGACGTCATCCGCTTCGTCGGCGAGATCCTCGGCGCCTCGTCGCTCCGCTTCGAGACCGGTCCGACGCTGGTCGTCCTCGGGGTGCTCCTCGTGTTCCTTCAGCTCGTGGCCCGCCCGGTCAGCCGCTGGGTGACGAGCGATGCCGGCGGCCTGGCCAGCCTCGGACGCGCGATGGCACTGGCCGCGGAGGCCGGCACCGATGCGGTGATGTCGCTCGGCACGGCCGGCGTCGCGCGCTCGACCGACGTCCACGGCCGCCTCCAGACACTCGCGGCGCTGCCCGTGCTGGGCCACGTCGCCCGCGCCGCCGCGCGCAGCGGCGTCCCGCTGCGCGTCCTCACCAACGATCCATTGGCCGCCGCGGCCGCGGCGGCAACGCTGGACGCCGCACACGCGGCGACCTCGACGCAGGAGCGCGTCGGCCGCTCGCGGATCGTCATGGTGGGTGAGGGGCGGCTCGCGCCGGCCGGCCTGGTCATGACGGCGCGGGCGCGCCCGGCCGCCGCGGTTGCGGCCGGCAGCATGCGCGAGGAGGCAACGCTCCATCTCGAGGGCCTGCGTGGCGGCGCCGGCTCGCTCGCCGCGGCATCGGCCGAGGTGGCGCAGGCGCCATCGCTGCTGCTCGCCGGTGGCGGGGCGCTCGTCGGGGCCGAGGCCTTCCAGGTCGCGGCGGACCTGCGTGCCGACGTCGGTGAGCGGACCATGGTCATCGCGGCCAACAGGCTGATCGGCTTCGCCGTGGCCGCCATCGTGATCGGCACGGCGCTCGCGCTCATGGGCATCATCCATCCAGCCGATCTGCTGCTCGGGATCGGCGAGGCGTGAAGCGGGCGACCATTCCGGCCCTTGTCGTGGTCGTCGGGGTGCTGGTCCTCGCCGACCTGCTCCTCGTCAACGACTCCCTCTCCGAGCTGGCCGGCGTCGCCATCGACGCGGCCATCCTCGTCGCGGCCGGAGCGGCGCTGGCCGCGGTCGCGTCCCTCGCTGTCCGGCGCGCGCGCGACCTGTGGCGCCGTCGTGGCGACCCCATCGGCGCCGCACTCGTGCTCGCCGGCATGGCAGCCGTGCTCATCGCCGGCCTGCGGCCCGGGGCCGCCGGCGCCAGCGACCCGGCGGTCGGCTGGCTGGTCGCCGCGCTCCTGATCCCGATCGGCGCGACGCTGTTCGGCCTGCTGTTCGTCACGACGCTCGCCGCATCGCGCCGTTCGCTGGCGTCGCGCAGCCGCGAGGCCACGGTCCTCGTCGGCGCTGCGCTCGTCGTGCTGCTGATGCTCCTGCCGATCGGCGGCGTCGTCGGGGAGCGGCTGTCCGACGCCGCCGGCTGGGCGCTCGCCGTGCCGATCGGGGCGGTCTTTCGCGGGATGCTCATCGGCGTCGCCATCCTGGCGGCGGTTTTCGCCGCGCGCACGCTGCTGGGGGTCGGCGCGACCGATGAGTGAGCGGAGCGCCCTCGCCACGCGGCTGGCCCCGCTGCTGCTGGTTGTCGCCCTGGCGGCCGCGCTGCTGGCCGGCCTCGACGACCGTCTGATGCTCGAGAGCGCCGATGACGCCACGGCACGCGCCGTGACGGCGGCCTTCGACGCGATGCCCGACGACGCGCTCGTGCTGGTCGGCTTCGATCCGGACGTGGGCACCTATGCCGAGATTCGACCGACGGTACGGGCCGTGCTGGCCGATCTCCTCAACCGCGGGGCGACGCTCGCGGTCGTCAGCCTGACCACGGATGGACGCGCGCTGGCCATCGCCGAGCTGGCGCGCATGGATCGGGCGGAGGCGAACCCGCGGCAGCTCATCGACCTTGGCTTCCTGCCCGGGGCCGAGGCGGCGCTCGTTGCGCTGGCGCGCGGCATCGACGGCGCGTCGCAGGACCCCATCCGCGCGGATCTGCCCTCGGCCCCGGACCTTGCCGTGGTGATCGGCGGCATCGACCTCGGGCCCCGCAGCTGGGTCGAGCAGGTCCAGCCGCGTATCGACGGCATGCCGATCGTGGCCGTCGCGCCGACGGTGCTGCTGCCCGAGCTGGAGCCGTATCGCGCCAGCGGCCAGCTGGCGGCGTTGATCGGGACGCCGCGCGACGGTGCGGCGTACCGCGCACATGCGGAGCTCGGCCGGCTGGAGCGCATGGTCGACCCGTCCGCCGGCCCGTCGCCGGCAGCCATCCTGCTCGGCCTGCTGGTGGCGATCGGCGTGCTGGGGCAGGCCTTCGGCAGCCGGCTGGCTGCCGTCATGCGGGCCGCGCGACCCCGGGACGTCGCGTGAGCGGCTTCTTCGGCACCGCCCAGGCCGATCAGATCGCGACCTGGGTCGCGGCACTGGCCACGATCGTCGTGCTCGGTGGACTGCTCGGGGAGCGGCGCGTCTTCGGCTGGTCGCAGCACCTCCTCGCCGGCCTGGCGACCGGCTTCCTGGCGCTGCTTGCGATCACCGAGGTCATCGTGCCGCGCGTCGTGGAGCCGCTCGTCGCCGACCCGGCCGGCCGCCCCGAGCTGTGGCTCGGGCTGCTTCTCGTGGCTGCGGCCGCAGCGGTGCCGTGGCTGCCGCGAGTCGTCGCCGGCCTCCCGCTGTCCATCACCATCGGCACGCTGGCCGCGTTCGCGCTGGGCGGCGCGGTGGTGGGGACGTTGCTGCCGCAGCTGGCGGCGACTGTCGCCGGTCGAGAGGCAACCCTTACCGACACCGTCGTCGGCGTCGCCGCGGCCGGCGTGAGCGGCCTGGTCCTCATCGGCTTCGTGCACGGCACTCCGCGAGGTCGTGTCGTGTCGCTGGCGGCGGCGGGCGGGCGTTGGCTCATGCTGGCCGGGCTGGGCGGCTGGCTCGGCTATCTGCTCTTCTCCAGGCTCGTCCTCCTGGTCGATCGGGTCGCCTTCCTCGTCGGCGACTGGCTCGGGCTGGCGAGATGAGCGACGTGAGCACCGAGCTCGCGCTCCTCGTCGACGTCGGCTCGGCGTGGGCCAAGGCGGGCGTGATCGGACGCGTGCGCGGACGCTGGCGGCTGGTCACGCAGGTCGCACAACCGACGGCCTGGGGCGCGGCCGAGCTGCGGCGCGGTCTCATCGATCGGCTCGTGGCCGCGGGCGATCCCCGGCTGGCGAACGAATGGGACGCGCTCCTCGATGGTGCGACGCGGATCGAGTGCCACACGGCGCACAATCCGGGCCGGTTGGCGGTGGTCGCCGTGTCGCGCGAGGTCTCCGGCAGCAGCGCGCGTCGCGCCGCCGAAGCGGCCGGCTGGCAGGTCATCGAGGCGGTGACGCTGGACGACGGCCGCACGCTGGCCGATCGGCTCTCGCGGCTGCAATCCGCCGAAGTCGATGCCTGGCTGGTCGCCGGCGGCTTCGACGACGGGCGCAGCCCACGCGCCATGGAGGCCGCAGCGCTGGTGGCATCGGCGCGTCTTCCCGATTCCGGCCCGGTCATCTGGGCGGGGTCCGCCCTGCTCGGCGACGATGTCGCGCTCCTGTTCGAGGAGGGCGCCGTCTCCACGGTGGCGAACCCACGGCCGGATGCGCGTCGCGAGGAGACGGGGCCGCTGCGCGACCATCTCCAGGCCGTCCTTCGCGCCATCGTCGCCGATGAGGACGAGCGACATCTCGCCTCGGTCGCGTTTCCGCGTGCGATCGCGACGATGGCGTCCGACGGCGGCCTGCGCATCCTGGGCATCGACGTCGGGGCTCGGGGAGCGGTGCATGCCGTCGCCGAGCCGGACGGGACAAGCGCGGTGCGGGTGTACTCGACCGGCGGTCTGGCGGGCGCGGTCGACGTACCAGGCGCCGCCGCGCGGGTCACCCGCATCGCGGGCGATGCAGGTGACGAGGCCGCCGTGGCGGACACGCTGCAGACGCTGAGGGCGCGGCCGACGACGGTGCCCCAGCTTGCGGAGGAGCTGAGCGCGACGCAGGCGGCTGTCCGCATGCTCATCGCCGGCATGGTCGAGGATGGGCCGCCGGAGGCGGTCGACCTGGTCGTCGGTGCCGGACGCACGATCGCCGCCGCGCCCCATCCGGGCGCCGCCGCGCGCATGCTCCTCGACGGCGTTCGGCCGATCGGCGTCACGCAGCTCGCGGTCGATGCCGGCTCCGTGCTCGGACCGCTCGGCTCGCTGCCGGACGACGAGATCCACGAGGGCATCACCCTGCTGGCAGACGACCTGGTCGTGCCGCTCGGCACGTCCGTGGTGTGCCGCGGTGGCAGCGCGGGGCAGCTCGCCATGCGGGTCACCGTCCATCGTCCCGGCTGGCCGAGCCACGCGCCGATCGAGGTTCGCGTCGGTCAGCTGCAGGTCGTCCCGCTCGCCGCCGGCCAGGAGGCGGAGCTGCTGATCGAGCCCGGGCCCGGCATCACGCTGGGCGCGTCGCGCCGCTCGCCGCGCATCCAGGCCCGGGCGACCGGTGGCGCAGTGGGCATCATGCTCGACGGCCGGGGAGTGCCGATCGCCCTGCCGCGGCGCGGCGACGATCGGCGCGCGGTGCTCGCCGCCTGGCACGACGCGCTGTCTCGGGACCTGGACCGCGTCACATGAGCGTCCTGCATCGGGTTCGCCTGCCCGTCGGCGCGACCGTGCTGGTCGAGGTGGGACACAGCGTCGAGCCGGCCGAGGTGCTCGCCACCCGACGCCCGGCGTCGGGAGGGATGAGCGTGCCGATCGCCTCGCGGCTGCGCCGGTCGGCCGCCGACGCGGCGGACCTGCTCGCCGTCCGCCCCGGGACCGCGCTCGAGGCCGGTGACCGGATCGCGGACGACGGTCACGGTCGCGAGGTTCTCGCGCCGCAGGCGTGCCTGTTCCTTGGCTACGACCTCGATGACGGCTCGGCGCTGGTCGCGCCACTCGGCCCGACGGAGCCGATCCTCGGCCACGTCCGCGGCGAGGTCACCTCCGTCACGCCGGACGCGATCGAGATTCGCGTGGCCGGAGCGCTCGTGACCGGGGTCGGTGGGAGCGGCAAGGCGGTCCACGGCGAGCTCCGAATGGCGGTCCATGAGCCCGGCGACGAGCTCAGAGCCGGCGGCATCGACGTCAGCGCGACCGGACGCATCCTGGTCGGCGGCTCCCGAGCCTCGGCCGAGGCGCTGACCAGGGCACGTGCCATGGGCGTGGCCGGGATCGTGGTCGGTGGCGTGCTCGACAAGGAGCTGCGCGACTTCGAGGCCGCCCAGCGCCGTCGGCGCGAGGTCGGCGGTGCGCGCGGCGACCTGGCGATCGTGATCGTCGAGGGCTTCGGCAAGGTCGGCATCGGCGCGGAGCTGTTCGCCTGGTTCCGTTCGCACGAGGGCCGCGTGGCCAGCGTCTTCGGCGCGACGGCACGCGTCTACGTCTACGAGGCCGATGCACCGCCTCCGCGGCGAATCCTGGCACGGCCGGGGAACCGCGTCCTGGCGCTGCGGCGACCCTTCGCCGGCATCGGTGGGGAGCTCCTGCGCGTCCTCGACCAGCCCCATGCCAATGGGGCGGGCGTCGTGTCTCGCTCGGCACTGGTTCGTTTCGAGGACGGGCGCACCGCGGTCGTGCCGCTCGCCAACCTCGAGGCGACGGGGGACCTGTCCGGCGGCTGAGCCTGCCGTTCCTATACTTTCCCGCATGCAACGCAGCACGCTGCCGGGCGTCGCAGGTGAGGGCGCGCCGGCCTCCGGGAGCGACGCCGTCACCAGCGACGGGCCCGACCGGACCAGGGCGATCGGCCGCGCCATCGGCGAAGCGGCCACGCCGGGCACCGTCCTGGCACTGGTCGGTGAGCTCGGTGCCGGCAAGACGCAGCTCGCAAAGGGCGTCGCCGAAGGGCTGGGCGTGTCGACGGTCGTCAACAGCCCGACCTTCGTGCTCATGAACGAGCATGCCGGCCGCTTGCGCCTGTATCACATCGACGCCTATCGCCTCGACGATCCGGAGGACGCCGTCGCAGCAGGGCTCATCGACGAGCGCCAGGCCGATGGCGTGGTCGTGATCGAGTGGGCGGATCGAATCCGGGACTGGTTACCGGCCGAGCTCCTCGAGGTCGTGATCACGGCGCCATCCGCCGATCCCGACCTGCGCGAGCTGCGCTGGACCGCCATCGGCGACGCGCATCGCCGCCTGGCCGATGCGGCCCTGCGGGACCGATGATCATCGCCATCGACGCCGCCTCGACCGACCTCTCGGTTGCCATCGCGAACGCCGACGGCAGCTCGATCGACGAGGTGGCCTGGACGAGCGAGCAGCGCCAATCGGCCGAGCTGCTGCCGCGCCTGCTCGAGCTGCTCGAGACGAACGGGCGCTCGCTGCACGATGCAGCCGCCGTGGCGACCGGCACCGGGCCGGGGTCCTTCACCGGCCTGCGCGTCGCGATGGCGCTCGCCAAGGGCCTCGCCGTCGGCGTCGGGTGTCCGATCGTCGGCGTTCCGAGCCTGGCCGCGTGGCTCGCTGCCGAGCCCCATGCCGTGGCTGCGCTCGCTCGGGCCGGCGCGCGCGAAGCCTATCTGCTGACCCGCGACGCGGACCGGCCGGCCATCGTGGAGCACGTGGCGCTCCCCGGCGGCATCGAATCGACGCTCGTCGTGGCGCCGGCGGAGCTGACCGCTGCCTTGGAGCTTCGCGACGCACGCCGTCCGCGCGGCGCGGGAGCCATCGCGCGCCTCGCCGCCGAGCGCCTGGCAGCCGATCCGGCGGGTGACGACCTTCGGCGCCTGGAGCCGGCCTACCTGCGCGCGCCGCGCGGCGTGAGCGTCGAGCCGGAGGGGACCGTGAAGTGGCTCTGACCGCGCGCGTCCGGGTCGAGCCGATGACCCTCGACGACGTGGCCGCCGTGCACGAGATCGAGAAGCTCAGCTTTGCCACGCCCTGGCCGGCACACGCCTTCGAGCAGGAGCTCAGGGGCAATCGACTGGCGCGATACGTGGTCGCCCGGGCGGGGGAGCAGGTCGTCGGGTTCGCCGGACTGTGGCTGATGGTCGATGAGGGCCACGTCACGACGTTCGGTGTGCACCCGGACTGGCGGCGCCAGGGCATCGGCCGCCAGCTCCTGCTCAACCTGGCAGAGCTGTCGATCGCCATCGGCGCGCGGCGCATGACGCTCGAGGTCCGCGTCTCGAACGAGGCGGCACAGGCGCTGTATCGCGGGTTCGGCTTCGACCATGCCGGGCGACGCGCGCGCTACTACACCGACGATGGCGAGGACGCGCTGGTCATGACCACCCCCGCGCTCGACGATCCGCGGATGCGAGAGATCCTCGCCACCGAGCGCGAGCGACTCACGCGATGAGCGGTCCCCGCATCCTGGCCATCGAGTCGTCCTGCGACGAGACCGGCGTCGCGGTGGTCGTCGGCGGCCGCCGGATCGAGGCCAACCAGGTCGCATCGCAGGTCGCGCTGCATGCCGCGACGGGTGGCATCGTGCCGGAGGTCGCGGCTCGCCAGCAGCTGCGCTGGATCATCCCGACGCTGGAGGCGGCGATCGAGCAGGCCGAGGCCGGCTGGGACGACATCGACGCCGTGGCCGTGACCTACGGCCCGGGCCTCATCGGCTCGCTGCTGGTCGGCGTCAACGTCGCCAAGGCACTGGCCGTCGCGCACGGCAAGCCGCTGGTCGGGGTGAACCACATCGAGGGCCACATCTACGCCAACTGGCTGACCGATGCGCCTGCCGGCGAGCCCCTGCCGCCGGAGCCGGAGTTCCCGCTGCTGTGCCTGGTCGTCAGCGGTGGACACAGCCAGCTCGTGCTCATGCACGACCACGGCCGCTACACGCTGCTCGGCCAGACGGTCGACGACGCGGCCGGCGAGGCGTTCGACAAGGTCGGCCGGCTGCTCGACCTTCCGTACCCGGGCGGCCCGGCCATCTCACAGGCGGCGCAGGGCGCCACCCCGGTGACCCGCTTCCCGCGTGCCCGAACCGATGGTGCCTACGACTTCAGCTTCTCCGGGCTCAAGACGGCCGTGCTGCGCGAGGTCCAGGGCTACCGCGACCGTGGCGAGCCGATCCCGGTCGACGGCATCGCGGCCGCCTTCGAGGAGGCGGTGGTCGACGCGCTGGCCACCAAGACGGTTGCCGCGGCTCGCGACCATGGGGTGGCGACCGTCGCCCTCGGGGGCGGCGTGGCGGCCAACCGCGCGCTGCGCGCGACGCTCGGCGATCGGCTCGCTGCGGACGGGCTGTCGCTCCGCGTGCCGCCGCCGGCGTGGTGCACCGACAACGGCGCGATGATCGGCGCTGCGGCAGCCCATCGTCTCGCGGCCGGTGACCGCGCCGACGCGACGCTCGAGGCGATCCCAAACCTGTCACTGTCGTGGCTGGACGGCGCGTGACGGATCCGCTGGCGCCGGATCGCCTCGTCCCGCCGACGCCGGGACAGCTGCGCCGGCTGATGGGAGCCGAACGCCTGCGGCCGCGCAAGAGCCTCAGCCAGAACTTCCTGACCGATCCGACCGCGCTGGATGCCATCGTCGACGCCGCCGAGCTGTCACCGGGCGACCGCGTCGTCGAGATCGGTCCGGGCCTCGGCGTGCTCACTCGCCGGCTCCTCGCGGCGGGCGCATCGGTCCTCGCGGTCGAGCTTGACGCGCGCCTGGCCGAATACCTCCGCCGCGAGCTGTACGGCGTGGCCGGCTTCGAGCTGATCGAGGCCGATGCGCTCTCCCTCCACCCGCGCGAGATGTTTCCCGGGGAACGGTTCAAGGTCGTCGCGAACATCCCGTATCACATCACCAGCCCGCTCCTGCATGCGTTCCTGGAGGGCGAGCGGCCGCCGGACCTCACGGTGCTCCTGGTCCAGCTCGAGGTTGCCGAACGTGTCGCCGCTCCGCCCGGGCAGATGAGCTACCTGTCGGTATTCGCCCAGAACGTGGCCAGCGCCGAGGTGGTCGCGCGTGTCCCGGCCGATGCCTTCGAGCCCGCACCGGACGTCGACTCGGCGGTGCTGCGGCTCCGATGCCGCGACGAGCCGGTAGTGCCGGTGGGCGAGGGCCGTGAGCCGTTCTACCGGATCGTGCAGGCCGGCTTCCGCCAGCGTCGCAAGCAGGTCCACAACGGCCTGACGCGGGAGCTGCCCGTCGATCGAGACGTGGTGGAGGCGGCGCTCGCCGCCTGTGGCGTCGATCCCGAGCGCCGCCCGCAGACGCTCAGCGTCGACGAGTGGGCCTGCCTGGCGGCCGACCTCGGGCCGCGCCTGTGAGCGTCGCGCTGCGGCTCGACGCTCCGGCAAAGCTCAACCTGTCGTTGCGTGTCGTCGGCCGCCGCAACGACGGCCTTCACCTGCTCGAGAGCGAGATGGTGCTGCTCGATCTGGCGGATCGGCTGCTGCTCATGCCCGGATGCAGCGGGCTCCGCGTGGAAGGTGCCGCCGACGGCGTGCCGCCCGGCCAGGACAACCTCGCCTGGCGCGGCCTCGTGGCCGGACTGGGCGCTGAGCCGGACGTCGCCTGTCTGACGCTCGAGAAGCGCGTGCCGAGCGCGGCGGGTCTCGGTGGCGGGTCGTCGGACGCGGCCGCCGCCTGGCGGCTCGGCCGCGCGTGGCGCGGTGAACGGGCGGCGCCCGATGCGGAGCAGCTGGCGGAGCTCGCCGCGATCGGCGCCGACGTGCCGTTCTTCGCCGCCGAGGTCGCCGCCGCCCGCGTCACCGGCATCGGCGAGGCGGTTCAGCCGGCGCCCGCGACGCGGCAACACGTGGTGCTGGTCCATCCGCCGTTCACGCTCTCGACGGCCGATGTCTTCTCGGACCTGCGGCCCGACGAGTGGGGGCGGCTGGAGAACGACCTGCTGGCCCCAGCGGGCCGGCTGGCGCCGGCGCTGGGCGACCTGTTCGAGCTGGTCGTCGCCGCGGGTGGCACGCCGCGGCTCACCGGGACCGGGCCGACGATCTTCAGCGTGCACGACGACCCCGATCAGGCCGCGGCCGTCGCCGCGGCCGTCCAGGCACGTGGCGTCCGTGCGACCATCACCGCCACCCGCACGAGCGCGACCGAGATCGAACGAGCAGACGAGGAGGAACTCTGATTGAGCAACCGAGAGGCGATCAGCACCGATGGCGCCCCCGCGGCGGCCGGGCCGTACAGCCAGGCGGTCCGCGCCGGCGAGCTCGTCTTCACCGCCGGCCAGCTCGGAATGGATCCCGCCAGCGGCGAGCTGGCGTCCAACATCGGCGGACAGGCAGAGCGTGCGCTGCGCAACCTCGAGGCCATCCTGATCGCCGCGGGCAGCGGCCTCGATCGGCTGGTGAAGGTGACGGTCTACCTCGCCGACATCGGCGACTGGCCGGCCGTGAACGAGGTCTACGCCGCCATCCTGCCGGAGCCGTATCCGGCGCGCAGCGCCTTCGCGGTGAAGGACCTGCCGAAGAGCGCGCTGGTGGAGATCGAGGCCGTCGCGACCGTCGGGGTCGGTTGACGCTGCGAATCGGCCACCTCTACCATCGCGCAACGTGTCTTCACAGCTGACCGCCCCCGCGGCCGTCGTCCTGGCCGCCGGCCAGGGTACCCGCATGCGCTCGCGCATCCCGAAGGTCCTCCATCCGCTGGCCGGCCGCACGATGATCGACCACGTGCTCGACTCGCTCGCGATGGCGGGCGTGGGCCGTCCGGTGGTGGTGACCGGACACGGGGCCGACGCGGTCGAGGCGGCCGTGCGGAGCCGCGCCACCACGGTGCGACAGGAGCCACAGCGTGGCACTGCCGACGCGGTTCGCATCGGCATCGAGTCGCTCACGGATGACGTGGAGACGGTCCTGGTGACGATGGGCGACGCCCCGCTCCAGTCGCCGGAGCTGTATCGCGAGCTCCTGGAGCGCCAGCGCGCGACCGGTGCGCCGGTGGTCATGCTGACGGCCCGCATGCCGGACCCCAGCGGCTACGGCCGCATCGTTCGCCGGGCCGACGGCACCGCGGAGGCCGTGGTGGAGGAGGCCGATGCCGACGCCGCGGTCCGCGCCATCGACGAGATCAACGTCGGCACCTACGCCTTCGATGCCGGCTGGCTGCGTGCCTCGCTCGGCCGGGTCGCGGCGTCGGCATCGGGCGAGTACTACCTGACCGATCTGGTGGCGCTGGCCGCTGGGGACGGACGCCCGGCGGCCATCGTCGAGTCGGCGGATGCGGAGGACGCGATCGGCATCAACGATCGGGTCGCGCTGGCGGCCGCCGAGGAGCGCCTGCGGCGGCGCATCGCCGAGCGGCACATGCGCAACGGCGTGACCATCGTCGATCCATCGACCACGCGCATCGACGCCGCCGTCGAGATCGGCCAGGACGCGCGCATCGAGCCGTGGACGATCCTGGAGGGCGACTCGGTCATCGCCCAGGACGCGGTCATCGGGCCGAACGCCCACGTCCGGGACAGCCGGATCGGTCCGCGCACTCGCGTCTGGGCCAGCGTGATCGAGGAGTCGAGCGTGGCCGAGGATGTCCAGATCGGCCCGTACGCGCACCTGCGCCCGGGCTCGCAGATCGGCGCGCGCTGCCGGATCGGCAACTTCGCCGAGATCAAGCGCAGCAGCCTGGGTGCGGGCACGCAGCAGCACCACTTCAGCTATATCGGCGACGCGCAGGTCGGCGAGAACGTCAACATCGGCGCCGGCTCCGTGACGGCCAACTTCGACGGCACGGCCAAGCACCGCACCGAAGTCGGCGACGACGTGAAGCTCGGCGTCGACACCATGATGGTTGCGCCGGTCACGATCGGCGAGGGAGCGACCACCGGCGCCGGCT
Source organism: Candidatus Limnocylindria bacterium (assembly GCA_035759945.1). Lineage (GTDB taxonomy): Bacteria > Chloroflexota > Limnocylindria > QHBO01 > QHBO01 > JACDBZ01. The sequence goes on from DASTTX010000202.1 coordinate 44,367, forward strand.
CGGTCGTCACGCGCGACGTCGCGCCGGGCAGGACCGTGGTTGGCGTCCCCGCACGTCCGATCGAGCTTCGACGCCGGCACAAACCCGAGCCCGACGGCGCACCGGCTGCGGAGGCGACCCCGCTCCCCAGCGCGCCGGACCGGAACCCGTAGAGGAGGCGCAATCAGCTCCGCCCATGCCAGAAGGCAGTAGTACCACCGGCAACCGGGTTCTGTGATGGAACTCCTGGTTGTCGTCATCCTCATCCTCGTCGGCGGATTCTTCGCCGCCAGCGAGATGTCCCTGATCACCGTCAAGCGCCACCGTCTCAGCCAGCTGGCCGATGACGGCAGCGGCGCCGCGCGGACCGCCCGACGCCTGACCGAGGAACCCGGCCGCTTCCTGGCCACGATCCAGATCGCGATCACCTTCCTCGGGTTCCTGGCCGGAGCCGTCGGCGCCAACACCTTCTCCCACGCGCTCGGCGAACTGATCGACGACATTCCGTTTGCGCCGATCCAGAACGCTGCCGGCTCGATCGCCTTCGTGATCGTCACGCTCGTCATCGCGCTGGCCTCGATCATCGTCGGCGAGCTGGTGCCGAAGACCATGGCGCTGAACTTCCCCGAGCGCCTGGCGCTGCTGGTGGCCGGCCCGATCAGCTTCATCCAGACGCTGTTCGCGCCGATCGTGTGGTTCGTGACCCGCATCAGCTCGCTGCTCGTGCGCCTGCTGGGCGGAACCGAGCGGCCGCAGGGCGGCTACCTCTCGACCGAGGAGCTCAAGCTGCTGGTCGAGACCGGTTCCGAGCAGGGCGGCATCGAGGAGGAGGAGAAGGAGATGATCCACGGGGTCATCGAGCTCGCCGAGAAGCGCGTGCACGAGGTGATGGTGCCGCGCATCGGCATCCGCGCCGTCAACGTCGATGACTCGCTCGACGAGGTGCTCGACATGATCGTGCGCGCCGGCCACTCCCGTCTGCCGGTCTTCGACGACAGCCTCGACAACATCGTCGGCATCCTGTACGCCAAGGACCTGCTGCCATACCTGAAGGGCAATTCGCGCGGCAACGGAGCGATCGACATCCGCGAGCTGGTCCGCCCGGCGGTGTACGTGCCCGAGTCCAAGCCGGTTGACGATCTGCTGCACGAGATGCAGGTCGCCAAGCGGCACATCGCGATCGTCGTCGACGAGTACGGTGGCACGGCCGGCCTGGTGACCATGGAGGACGTGGTCGAGGAGATCGTCGGCGAGATCCAGGACGAGTACGACAGCGAGGATTCATCGGTCGAGGACATCTCAACCGACGACGAGCTGGCCTTCCGCCTCGACGGCCGCGTCAGCATGGACGACCTGCGCGACCTGTTCAACCTGTCCGACGACGACGAGCCCGACGAGGAGGCGTACGACACCGTGGGCGGGTTCATCGTGCACCGTGTCGGACGGATCCCGCTCCCCGGTGCCGAGGTCGCCTTCCGCGACGGCGTCCGCATCATCGTCGAAGCGGCCGAGCCGCGCCGGGTGGCCCGGGTCGTCGCCTCGCGCCGGCGCGGCTCGGAAGAGGAGCCGGAGCCGGGGGCGGAGTAGGCGCCCGCCCCGTGCGACCCGCGACTGGAAATCTGCACGCTGGACGGCACGTTATGCGGCCGGTCGCGTTATGCCGCTCCTGGTCGAGGAATAGGCGCCGCCCGGCTCCTCAGTCGTTGCGCCGCCAGACCTCGTAGGTGAGTGCCGTGGCGAAGGTGACCCAGGCGAGATAGGGGAGCATGAGCACGCCGGCGAGGGTGCGGCGCGAGAAGAACGCGAAGGTGGTCGCGACGATGGCGGCCCACATGACGACGATCTCGACCAGGGCGGCGCCGCGCGCACGGGCGCCGAAGAACAGCGGCGTCCACGCCGCGTTCAGCACGAGCTGGACGCCCCACAGGCGCAATGCGCCCTCAGACCCGCCGCGCCGGCTCACCAGCCAGGCGGCGGTGCCGATGAGCGCGTACAGGGCCGTCCAGACCGGTCCGAACGCCTGCTTCGGCGGCGCCCAGCCAGGCTTCCGCAGCCGCTCGTAGTAGCCCGGCCGCACGAACGGGGCGCCGATGACCGCGGGGACGAAGGCGGCCGCCAGGAAGCCGATGGCGCGTTTCATGGCGCCGCGTTGCGCACGAACGGTGCCACCCGCCGGCAGCTAGGCGGCGATGACGGAGCGCACGAAGCGCTCGAGGTCCTCCCGTCGCTCCGGCGGACAGGGCAGCTCCTCGAGCAGGGCAAGCGCGCGATCGCGGTAGCGGCGCGCCTCGGAGGAAGCGTGCTCGCGCGCGCCGCAACGGGCGAGGATGTCGAGGACCTCCGTGACCAGCTCGTCCGACATCGGCTCATCGGCGACGGCGCCTTCGTCGCGCGCATAGATGGCGCGCAGGCGGGCCCGATCGGCGTCGCTGCCGTGCTCGAGCGCCCAGACCACCGGGAGGGTCTTCTTGCGGCGGCGAACGTCGCCGGCCTCCGGCTTACCCGACTCGGCCGATGCCCAGAACGTGCCCTTCACGTCATCGGCCATCTGGAAGGCCATGCCGAGGTCGTAGCCGAAGCGCCGATAGGCCTCGATGACCTCGGGGTCATCGGTGGCCAGGATGGCGCCTGCCTGGACCGACGCCCCGAGCAGCGCCGCCGTCTTCTTGCCGATCATCTCCAGGTAGGCGTCGACGGTGACGCTGTCGTGACGCTCGAAGGTGATGTCGAGGTACTGGCCCTCGCACAGGGCCAGGCACGTCTCGTCGTAGATGCGCATCAGCTCGAGCACGCGACGCTCGTCGAACCCATCGTCGAGCAGCCGATAGATGGCGAGCCGGCTGAGGGCGAACAGGGCGTCGCCGGCATTGATGGCCAACGGGATGCCCCAGATGGCCCACAGCGTGGGCCGATGGCGACGCTCGCGATCGCCGTCCTCGATGTCGTCGTGCACCAGGCTGAAGTTGTGCCCCAGCTCCACGGCGGCCGCGCCCGGCAGCGCGGCGTCGTAGTCGCCGGTGAGCGAGTGGTACGCCAGTAGTCCCAGCAGCGGGCGCAGGCGCTTCCCTCGCGCGACTTCGGTCCCGTCCAGGCCGAGGTGGTAGGCGAGCATCTCGTACAGCGGACGGGCATGCCCGCCACGCTCGTTGAGGACGCGCGTCATCTCGCCGTCGATCTTGGCCAGCTCGCGCGTAAACTCGACCCTGATGTCCACGCCGGAAGCGTACCCGACCTCCTCGACGAGGCGCGTCATGGGTGTGGCCATGTCAGTCTGGCGCGCGAGCGATTCATGATACCGAAGTGTAGCAAGTTACTGAGTGGCCCGCCATGAGCCCACGGCCGCGCGTCTACAAGACCGAGGCGATCGTGCTGCGCAGCATGGATCTCGGAGAGGCCGATCGCGTCCTGACGGTGCTCACGCCGCGTCTCGGCAAGCTCCGCGTCATCGCCAAGGGCGTGCGCCGGCCACGCTCGCGCATCGGCGGGGGGCTGCAGCCGTTCAGCGACGTGCAGCTCGTTCTGGCGGTCGGCCGCACGTGGGACGTGGTCACGTCGTCGTCGCTCGAGGATCCACACCTCGGCCTGCGCAACGACCTGCACTCGACCGCGGCCGCCTGGTACGTCGTCGAGCTGGCGGATCGCTTCTGCGAGGGCGCGGCCGATTCCCACGACGCCTTCCGGCTGCTGGCGCAGGCGCTGTCGGCCCTGGACGCGGGCGGCGAAGTCGTCCGCGAGGTGGTCGCCCGCTGGTTCGAGCTCGCCCTGCTGGATGCGATGGGCTTCCGGCCCGAGCTTCGCCGCTGCCTCGAGTGCGGCGCCGAGCTCGAGCCCGACGGCAACGCCTTCTCGGCCACGGGCGGGGGAGTGCTGTGCCCGCAATGCCGTCACGCCGCGCTCGCCGCACGGCCGATCTCCGCCGACGGCCTCAAGGTGCTGCGCCACCTGCAACGCTCGCCGCTGGTCGGCGTCCTTCGCCTCAAGCTGGTGCCGCCCCTGCATCGGGAGGTGGAGCGGCTGCTGCACGCCACCGTCTCGGCCGTGCTCGAGCGCGAGCTTCGTTCACGCGACTTCCTCGAGGAGGTCGCCGCGCGCGAAGTGGCCACGACGGCCTGAAGCGATGACCGTGGCCGCCGACGGCGAATCGGGCGGCTCGGCTCCGGCTTCTTCGCCGCCCTCGGCCATCGGCGACCTGGGGCGTGCGTTCGTCCGCGCGTCGCGCCGCGCGGAGTTCCTCGCCGTGCTGGTGGCCGCGGTGGGCGTTCCGCTCGTCACCGTCCCGCTCACCATCGCGATCGGCATGAGCCCGCTCGGCCGGATCTGGAACGAGTTCCCGGCTCCGTGGCTGTCACTTTCGAGCGTCACGTTCATCGCGCTTCTCGTCGTCGTCTGGACGTTCGCCGCGATCCGCCTGCTGCCCGCGGACCTGCGCCCCGCATTCGAGGTCTTCGCCTGGGCCGGAGAGCGGGGATTGGCGGCGCTCCGCGCCGCGACGGGCAGCGATTACACCCCGACATCTCCGGCCGCCGCGCGCCGATGGCTGCTCCAGCACGCGGAGACCGAGGCCGATCGCTGGTTCCGCGTCCAGGTTCGGCTCATCGCGGGCGACACCGACGGAGCGCAGGAGACCGTCGCGCGCATGTCCGAAGCGGACCCCCAGGCGCGCTGGCTCAAGGCCGAGGCGGCGGCGCTGACCACGCTCAGCATGTCCGGTGATGTCGACCTCGTGGCGCTGCGCGCCGCAGCCGAGACGCTGGACGGCGAGGCGCGCCTCGGTGCTGAGACGGATATCGCCGTCATCGAGAGCCGCATCGCGGTCGCGCGGGGCGGCGACTGGCGCCAGCCGCTGGCGGCGTTGCGCGACCGCATCGGACCTGCCGCGGACGGGATCCTGTGGCGGGCGTACGGCATGCGCCGCATCCGCGCCGCACTGCCGCTCGCACTCGCGCTCGCCATCGGCCTCAACCTCCTGGGCCTGCTGCTCGGGGGAGCGTGAACGCTCGACGGCGGGGCCGAGTTCGGCCGGTCCGCTAGACTCGACCACCCCACCACCCGGTCAACATCCGTCGCATCAGGAGCCAACGTCCGACCGTGCCAGCGCCGAACTTCGACGTTATCGTCAGCCTCGCAAAGCGCCGTGGATTCGTGTTCCCGTCCAGCGAGATCTACGGCGGCATGGCCGGCTTCTGGGATTACGGGCCGCTCGGCGTCGAGCTGAAGAACAACGTCAAGGCGGCGTGGTGGCGGCACATGGTCCACCTGCGGGACGACGTGGTCGGCCTCGACGCGGCGATCATCATGAACCCTCGCGTGTGGGAGGCGTCCGGGCACGTCGCGGGCTTCAGCGACCCGATGGTCGACTGCCGCAACTGCAAGCTGCGCTTCCGCACCGACGACCTCAAGGGCAACCCATCCGAGATCGCCTGCCCCAACTGCGGCCAGCGAGGCACCCTGACCGAGCCACGCCAGTTCAACCTGATGTTCGCCACCCACGTCGGGCCGGTGGCGGAGTCCGCATCCGTCGCCTACCTGCGCCCCGAGACCGCGCAGGCGATGTTCGTGCAGTTCGAGAACGTCGCGACCAGCATGCGCAAGAAGCTGCCGTTCGGGATCGCGCAGATCGGCCGCAGCTTCCGCAACGAGATCACGCCAGGCAACTTCATCTTCCGCGACCGTGAGCTCGAGCAGATGGAGATGGAGTTCTTCGTCCATCCCCGCGACGAGGACGAGTGGTTCGCCCACTGGGTCGACGCGCGTCACCGCTGGTGGACCGATGTGCTCGGCATCAACCCCGATCGCCTCCGCCTGCGTCCGCACGAGACGGACGAGCTCAGCCACTACTCGAAGCAGACCACCGATATCGAGTACGAGTTCCCGATCGGCTGGTCGGAGCTGGAGGGCATCGCCGACCGCACCGACTACGACCTGAAGGCGCACGCCGCCGCATCGGGCAAGAAGCTGGAGCTGTTCGACGCCGAGACCGATGCGCACGTGGTGCCCTACGTGATCGAGCCCGCCATGGGTGTCGACCGCGCCGTGCTGACCATCCTGGTCGACGGCTACACGGAGGAGCAGCTGGCAAGAGAGAAGCGGGTCGTGCTGCGCATCAAGGCGGACCTGGCGCCAATCAAGGTGGCCGTGCTCCCGCTGCTGCGCAACCGTCCCGAGCTCGTGGAACGCGCCCGGCGCCTCACGGGCGACCTCAAGCAGCGCGTCACGGCGACGTACGACGACACCGCCTCGATCGGCAAGCTCTACCGGCGCCAGGACGAGATCGGGACGCCGTTCTGCGTGACCGTCGATGTCGACTCGCTGGAGGATGGCGCGGTCACCATCCGTGAGCGCGACACGATGACGCAGGAGCGCGTCGCATTCGACCTGGTTGCGCAGCGCATCGCCGACCTGCTGGACGGTCGGACCGCCTGGGAAGGCGTCGCGCGCGAGGCGGCCGGTGGGGACTGACCCGAGCGTGGACGCCAGTGCCATGGACCACGATGCGTTGCGCGAGGCGTACGAGCGTGGCGACCACGAGGAGGTCCTGCGACAGACCGATGCGCTGATCGCGCAGCGGCCGGGCGACGACGCCGCCCACGAGCTGCGGGCTCGCTCGCTCCTGGCGCTCGGCCGGCTCGGGGAGGCGGAGCGCCACGCCCAGGACGCGGTTCGGCTCGATCCCGAGGAGATCCGCTACCGCGAGCTGCTGGCCGAGGTGCTCGCCGCCGGTGGCGCGCATCGCGACGCCGCGGCCGAGTTCGGCCGGCTGGCCCGCAACGATCCGGCGCAGGGTGAGTGGCAGGTCGCGGAGGCGCACGAGCGGATCGAGGCGGCACAGCCGGACATGGGTGTCGACGCCGCCCGGCGCGCCGTGCGCCTCGACCCCAGTGATGGCCGTGCCCAGCTGGAGCTCGCGCGGGCCCTGGTGCGCACTGGCGACGCTCGAGGCGCGGTCCAGGCCGCGTCGACGGCCGCGCAACTCCGTCCGGACGACCCGACCGCGCGTGAGGCCCTGGCCGATGCCCGCTGGCTGGCGGACGACGATGCCGCAGCATTCGCCGAGTTCCGCGCGCTGGCCGACGAGCTCCACGGCGCCGACCGCGATCGAGTCGTCGGCAAGGCGAGGACACTGTACCGCCAGCACGCGGGATGGCTCGGACGGCTCGTTGCGGGGATTGGTCCGCTCTTCGAGCTCGCCTTCGCTCGCGGCTGGCTGCACGCGGGGCGATGAACGTCGGGCTGCTGCGGCAGCGCATGAGCGCCGCGCTCGAGACCGCCATGCGCACCCGCGAGGCGAGCGCGATCGCGCTCACCGCCGATCGGACCAAGGCCATGGCGGTGGCGCTCGCCGGCCTGCCCGACGACGCGGAGGTCGAAGTTGACGTGCTCGACCTGCCGACGCGCGCTGCCGCCACCGTCCTCGGCTTCCACCCCGAGCACGTGCGCCGCCTCATTCGGAGCGGCCGGCTCCGGGCCCGGCGCATCGGCGGCGACTACCGGCTGGCATTGGACGACCTGTGGCCGCTGATCGAGGCGCGCTACCGCGAGCCTGGCCGGCGACGCGTGGCCCGACGCCGGTGAACGATCTCCGCGTCGTGGTGAGACAGACCGACGAGCTCGGTCCCGACCTCACCGCGGACCTCATCGGCCTGTGCGAAGCGGCCTTCGCCGAGCCGTTCGCGGCCGCCTGGGAGCAGGTGGGGCCGGGACTGCATGTCATCGGCGAGCTCGCGGGGCAGCCGCTTGCGCATGCCCAGATCGTCGATCGGCGGCTCTACCTGGGCCACGAAGCGGACCTTGCGATCGACGTCGGCTACGTCGAGAGCGTCGCGACCCGGCCCGATGCGCAGCGGCGCGGGTACGCCACGGCCGTCATGCGGCGGGTCGGAGAGCTCATCGCCGAGGAGTACGCGCTGGGCGGTCTCGCCACCGGCAGCAACGCCTTCTACGAGCGGCTCGGCTGGGAGACCTGGCGCGGCCCGGTCGGCGTTCGGATGCCCGACGGTGAGCGCGTTCGCGACGCGGGCGAGGATGGCCATGTCATGGTGCTGCGCACCTCCCGCTCGCCCGCCGGCCTGTCGATCGACGCTCCGGTCTTCGTCGACTGGCGGCCGGGCAACCCGTGGTAGGTCGCACCCGCCGGGCACGGGGGTTGCATTGGCTTGCTCGGTGAGCATCGAAGCAATCCTCTGGCATCCGGACGGGCGCGACGAAGAGATCGACCTGAGCGAGCCGAAGCGCAGGCGCCTCTCCAAGGATCAGCTCCTGTGGGTCGACCTCGAGTCCGCCGACGAGGACGAGCGCGCCAGCGTGGCCACCGCCCTCGGCCTCAGCGACGATGCGATCGAGGCGCTCCAGTCGGAGCTGAGCACGCCCGATGCTCGCGTCCTGGAGGGCGCTGTGGAGGTCGACGTCCTGTCCATGAACGATGGCAAGGAGCTCGAGCCGGTGCCGCTCCGGATCCTCATGGGCCGTGAGTGGCTCATCACCCGCCACGACGCACCGCTGCCGTACCTGGCCCAACACCGCGAGCGCCTGCGCGACGAACGCCCGATCGGTCTCCTCAAGCCGGTCGAGTTCCTCGTCTCCATCCTCGACTGGCACGTCGACTCCTTCTTTGCCGCCGCGGACGAGCTCGAGCACAAGGTCGACGAGCTCGACGAGGCGGCGCTGCGCCGCGACGACGACCTGCTCCAGGTGCTTGTCGCGATGCGTCGGCGCATCGCCAAGGTTCGGCGCATCGTCGGGAGGCATCGCGAGGTGTTCGCCGAGCTGGTGCGCCCCGATTTCGTGGCGGACATGGACGAGGCGCAATCACGTGCGCTCGCTCACGAGGCTGAGCGGCTCACGCGCGCCAGCGACGCGGTGTCGCACGTGCGCGAGATGCTCATCGGCACGTTCGACGTGCACATGACTCGCACTGCACAGCGCACGAACGACATCATGCGGGTCCTGACCTGGACGTCGGTCATCCTGCTGCCGGGCGTCGTGCTCGCCGGCATCATGGGCATGAACTTCAAGGTGGGCCTGTTCGACAACCCGAACATGTTCTGGGTCGTGATCGGCTTCATGATCTTCACTGCGGTCGCCACGCTCGTCGTCGCCCGGTGGCGCGGCTGGCTCTGACACGGCGTGCCTTCGACGGTGATCCCTTGGCCGACCGCCGGTGCACTGGCCCTATTCCACATGACGCCGGTCTCGCGTTGAGTTTCGCCAGTGTCCTGGAGCCCTCGCCGCACGAGCAGCGCGCCAACGAGGGCTTCATGCGTACCAGGCGCCAAATGAACTGGCGAAATCGCACACCACACGCGTCTCTAGCGGAATAGCGCCAATCAACTGGCGCTGCCGTCAGCTATCACGACTGCCCAGGCAGCCGGAGTCGCCCTTCAGCCCGCCCGCGGTACAATCGTCGTTCCCCACGAAGCTCACGAACGAGGACCGATTCGCCGCATGGCCACGACTGCTCGCAAGCCCCGAAAGACGACCGCGAAGGCGAGAAGCAGCGCCGAGAGCAATGGCAAGCTGATCTACACCTTCAGCGAGGGCAACGCCTCGATGCGGTCGACCCTCGGCGGCAAGGGCGCCGGGCTGGCGGAGATGACGAACGCGGGCCTGCCGGTCCCGCCCGGCTTCACGATCACGACTCAGGCCTGCAACGCCTACTACGAGGCCGGTCGAGAATTTCCAGCGGGCCTGTGGGACGACGTCGTGGGGCACATGCACAAGCTCGAGGAGCAGACGGGCAAGGGCTTCGGGGACCCTTCGAACCCGCTGCTCGTGAGCGTGCGCAGCGGCGCCGCGTTCAGCATGCCCGGGATGATGGACACCGTCCTCAACCTCGGCCTCAACCCGGAGACCGTCCAGGGCCTGATCATGCTCACCGGCAACGAGCGGTTCGCGTGGGACGCCTGGCGCCGTTTCGTGGCGATGTTCGGGCGGATCGTGCTCGATCTCAAGGCGGAGGACTTCGACGAGCCCTTCGACGAGCTCAAGGAGGATGCCGGCGCCAAGCTCGACACCGATCTGACGGCCGAGCAGCTGCGCGACATCGGCCAGCGCTTCACCGAGATCGTGAAGGAGAAGACCGGGGACGAATTCCCGACCGATCCGTATCGGCAGCTGGAGCTCGCCGTTCGCGCCGTCTTCGACTCGTGGTTCGGCAAGCGCGCCCACGACTACCGCGAGTTCAACAAGATCGCGCACGACCTTGGCACGGCCGTGAACATCGTGACCATGGTGTTCGGGAACATGGGCGATGACTCGGGCACCGGCGTCGCCTTCACCCGTGACCCGAACACCGGCGAGAGGGCGCTGTACGGCGAGTACCTCACGAACGCGCAGGGCGAGGACGTGGTCGCCGGCGTTCGTACCCCGTCGAAGATCAGCCACATGCGCGACGAGCTGCCCGAGGTCTACGCCCAGTTCGAGGAGATCGCGCAGCGCCTCGAGGGCCACTACCGCGAGATGCAGGACCTGGAGTTCACCATCGAGCGCGGCAAGCTCTACATGCTCCAGACGCGCTCCGGCAAGCGGACGGCCCCCGCGGCCGTGAAGATCGCGGTCGACATGGTCAACGAGGGCGTCCTCAGCAAGGAAGAGGCGCTCCAGCGCGTCGATCCCGCGCAGATCGTCCAGCTGCTGCTGCCGCGCTTCGACGAGGCCGCCAAGGCGACGATGGGCGACAGGCTGCTCGGCAAGGGCCTGAATGCCTCCCCGGGAGCCGCCGTCGGCCAGGCGATCTTCAACCCGGATCGGGCGGTGGAGGCCAAGGAGGCCGGCAATCCCGTCATCCTGGTTCGGATCGAGACGAGCCCCGATGACGTGCACGGCATGCTCGCTGCCAAGGGTGTGCTGACCGCGCGCGGCGGCGCCACCTCGCATGCCGCCGTCGTCGCCCGTTCCATGGGTCTGCCCTGCGTCGCGGGTGCCGAGACGCTGAAGATCGACTACGCCAAGCGCCAGATGCGCGCCGGCTCGGCGACCGTCCGCGAGGGCGACATGATCAGCATCGACGGAACCACCGGCGAGATCTTCGCCGGCGAGCTGCCGACCATCGAGGCGCGCTTCGAGGACGAGAAGGACCTCGCCACGCTGCTGGGATGGGCCGATGAGACGCGCAGGCTCCAGGTGTGGGCCAACGCCGACTATCCGCGCGATGCGGAACGCGCCCGCGCCTTCGGCGCGCAGGGCATCGGCCTGTGCCGCACCGAGCACATGTTCTTCGAGGAGGACCGGCTGCCGACGGTGCGCCGCATGATCCTCAATGCGCATCTCGCGACCGCCGCGAAGCACAAGGACGCCGATGCTCGCACCGAGGAGGAGCGCCAGGCGGTCGCCACCTTCGATGCCGCGCTCGCCGAGCTGGAGAAGCTCCAGACCGATGACTTCGCCGGCCTCTTCCGGGCCATGGACGGCCTGCCCGTCGTCATTCGCCTCATCGATCCGCCGTTGCACGAGTTCCTGCCGTCGTACGAGGAGCTGGTGGCCGAGACGACGCGGCTGCGCACGACGCTGGAGCTCACGGACGGGCCGCTCGGCGTCGATGCCGGGCTGGTGCAGCAGGGCCTCGTCAAGCTCTTCGGCACGAAGGACGCGGCGCGGGCCATGCGCAAGCTCAATCTTTCGGATCCCGAGCCGGCGCTCAAGCCATCCACCGTGACCGAGCGACCCGCGCTGGAGAAGGAGCTGGCGGAGAAGACCGAGCTGCTCCACGCGGTGGAGGCGATGCGTGAGCAGAACCCGATGCTCGGGCTGCGCGGCGTGCGGCTCGGCCTCATGGTGCCCGACATCGTGAAGATGCAGACGCGCGCCATCCTGGCCGGTGCGGCACGC
>DASTTX010000203.1:0-3096 GCA_035759945.1 Candidatus Limnocylindria bacterium
CTACAACATCGACCTGTGGCAGGACCTCCACGTCCTGACCGTCGGCTTCGGCGCCAGCCCGGGCGCGGTTCAGCGCTTCATCAACGCGGGGATGCCCTACCCCAACGGCATCGAGGGCGGCTGGCCGTGGTACCAGCGCTACGGCCCGCGCGCCGCGCCGCACAACCTCTACATCGACCTCGAGGGGATGCGCGATGCACTGACGTCGAACGCCAGGCTGAAGGCGCTTGCCGATCGGGTCGACCAGCTGCGACCGCCGTGGCAGTTCAGCGAGGACGGCGAACTTCCCGACGGCGGCCGCGAGGTCACCCAGATCGACATCCGGACCAACAGCTTCTGGCGCTTCGGCTTCACCTGGGACGCGGATCTCGGTGCCTACCTGCGCAGTGATGCCGGGGTCTACATCGAGGACGAAGCCACCGGGGACCCGCTGGCGCCAACATCGGTGATCGTGCAGCGCGTGACCCAGGAGGTCGTCTACGGCGATCCCGATCCGGGCGGCAACGCACGCAGGCTCCAGCACCTCGTCGGCAGTGGCGAGGGCACGCTCTACACCGGTGGCCGCGCGTACGACATCCGATGGGAGCGCCCGACCCCGAGCGACGGCACGCACTGGACGATGGCCGACACCGGCGACGACCTGATCCTGCCGCCCGGGCAGATCTGGTGGGAGATCCTGCCGGTCGAGTCGCGGCTGACCGAGGGCTGAGCCTCAGCGCAGGGCGCGCTCCAGGAAGGCGGCCATCTGCTCGCGCGTGACGAGCTCGAGCGGGCAGTAGTGACCGCCGCCGCAGCCGAGGGTGACGCCGGCGGCCGCCAGCCGGTTGATATCGGCCTCGTGCGGCGACGCCTCGTCATCGGTGAAGAAATCCGTCGACGATGACGGCAGGCTCAGCGCCCGCGCGAGGAAGCTGGCCATCTGCTCGCGCGTCACGAAGTCGAGCGGGCAGTAGCGGCCGCCACCGCAGCCGATGGTGATCCCTTCCGCATAGATCCACACGATCGACTCGACGAAGGGCGACGCGCCGATGTCGCTGAACGGGTTGGTCACCAGCTGCAATAGGCGCCCACCGCCGAAGTCGGTCATGTAGAGCTCGCCGGACTCCGACTCGCCGAACGACGTGATCTGGTACGGCGTATCGAGCTGCAGCACGAGTGAGGGAGCCGCCGCCGAGGCGTCGAGGGTCCAGAGGCGCCCGGAACAGAAGTCGCCGAGCACATAATTGCCCGAGAGGCTGGGGAACAGGCCGCCGCGGTACACGTGGCCGCCCGTGACCGAGCAGTCGCCGGACCCGTGGCCGTACTCGGCGATCGGATCGGTGAAGGTCAGCCCCGAGCAGCCGGTCGTCTCGAACGCATGCGCTCCCTCGCGACAATCCCAGCCGTAGTTGCGGCCGGCCGCGTTGGACGGGTCGCGGTTGATCTCCTCCCACGAGCCCTGGCCGACATCGGCGATCCAGAGCGCATGCGTCTCGCGATCGAAGCTGGCGCGCCACGGGTTGCGAAGCCCGATGGCCCAGATCTCGTCGCGACCGGCGACGCCCGCGTACGGGTTGCCGGGCGGGATGCCGTAGCCGCCCTCGAGGTCAGGGGCGATGCGCAGTGCCTTGCCGAGCAGGCTCTCCGGGTTCTGGGCGTTCTCATCCGGGTCGCCGCCGCCACCGCCGTCGCCGACGAACGCGTACAGGAATCCATCCGGCCCGAATACCAGCTGGCCTCCGTTGTGGTTGCTGCGGGCCGTGTGCTCGATGTGCAGCATCGGCTGAAGGCTGGTCACGTCCACGGAGGTGCCGGCTGCATCCGCGGTGAGCTGGCCGATGACGATGTCGCCGCCGCCATCGGTGTAGTACACGAACAGCGTTCGATTCGTCGGGAACGCCGGATCGAAGGCGAGTCCCAGCAGGCCGCGCTCGCCATCCGTCGTCAGGCCGCCCGCCGCGGCGCGGAGGTCGAGGAATGTGCCCGCCTGCAGCGTGCCGCCCACGAAGACCCGCACGGTTCCACGCTTCTCGAGGATGAAGAGGCGATCGGTGCCATCGCCCGCGTTGACGATGCCCACCGGCGAGCTCAAACCCGTTGCGACCTCACGCAGGTCCAGCCGGCCGGCGGCGAGGGCGCCCGGCGCCCCCGCCGAGACGTGCTCCACCGCCACGGGATCGGCATTGACGACCGCCGGCCTGGCCGCCCACAGGAGGACGGCAAGCACGGCGACGTGGACGACGGCAATGGCAGGTCGCCGGAGCTTCACCGTCACATCGTGCCTGATGGCGGGTCCCGGATGCATCCATACTTCCGTTCATGGAACAGCCCGCGATGCGCGCACCGATCGAGGTCACCGTCGAGATCCCCTCGGGCAGCCGCAACAAGTACGAGTACGACCACGCCCGCCATCGGTTCGTGCTCGACCGCGTCCTCTATTCCAGCGTGCACTACCCGTGTGACTACGGGTTCATCGAGGGCAGCATGGCCGATGACGGCGACCCGCTCGACGTGCTGGTCGTGATCGCCGAGCCGACCTTCCCCGGCTGCGTGGTCCGCGCCCGGCCCATCGGCGTGCTCGACATGTCCGACGAGAAGGGCCACGACTTCAAGATCCTGGCTGTCGCCCATGACGACCCGCGCTGGGAGGCTGCGTCGGCACTGGAGGACGTCTCACCGCATCGGCTGCGCGAGATCGAGAACTTCTTCGAGACCTACAAGACGCTCGAGAACCGACCGACCGATGTCAACGGCTGGCTCGGCGTGGATGACGCGTGGCGGATCATCGACGCCGCCATGGCGGCGGGGAGCCAACCGCCGAGCGATGAGCCCGGGACGTGGCGCTGATCAGCTGATCAGCCGGCGGTACACGTCCAGCAGCGCCCGCGCCGATGTCGCCCAGTTGAATCGCTCCTCGACCGCGCGCCGGCCGCGTTCGCCCATGGCTCGCGCCGATTCGGGATCGGCAAGGAGCGCATTGATGCCGCGCGCGATCTCTGCGGGCCGTCGCGTGTCTACCACCACCCCACATCCGGCGCCCACGACCACCTCTCGCACCTGCGGGAAGTCGCTGGCCACCACCGGAAGTCCGGCCGCCATGTACTGGAACAGCTTGTT
>DASTTX010000204.1:0-16100 GCA_035759945.1 Candidatus Limnocylindria bacterium
CGAGCGCGAACGGCCGATGAGTCTCGCGGCGGCGGGCTGATGGCGCGCACCAAGACGGCGACCCGGCCCAAGCACGCCTCCATCCTGGACCAGCGCCGTGCACAGCCGCTTGCCCGTACGGGCTCCGGCGGTGACGGGCGCACCGATCGCATCGGCGTGCGCAAGACGTACAAGCTCTACATCGGCGGTGCCTTCCCGCGCACCGAGTCCGGCCGCGCGTACGAGGTCTTCGGGGCCAGGGGCGAGCTGCTGGCGAACGCGAGCCGCGGCACGCGCAAGGACATCCGCGAGGCGGTGCGCGCCGCTCGCAAGGCGCAGCCGGGATGGTGGTCCAAGACCGCCTACAACCGCTCGCAGATCCTCTACCGCATCGCCGAGCTGATGGAGGGCCGGCGCGACCAGTTCGTGGCCGAGGTCATGAGCGCCGAGGGCGTCGGACGGGCCCGAGCCTCGCGGCTGGTCGACGCGTCGATCGACCGCTGGGTCTGGTATGCCGGCTGGGCGGACAAGTATCCGCAGGTCATCGGCACCGTCAATCCGGTGGCCGGCTCGTACTTCAACTTCAGCGTGCCCGAGCCGACTGGCGTGGTCGGCGTGATCGCCCCCGAGGAGTCGTCGCTGCTCGGGCTCGTGAGCCGGCTGGCGCCGGTGATCGTGTCCGGCAACGCGGCTGTGGTGATCGCCTCGGAGTCGCGGCCGCTGCCGGCCGTGACGCTGACCGAGGTCCTCGCCACGTCAGACGTCCCGGGCGGCGTCGTCAACCTCATCACCGGACTGCGGAGCGAGCTCATCGGGCACATCGCGGGCCACATGGACGTCAACGCGCTCGACGCGTTCGGGACCTCTGGGGATGAGGCCACCAAGCTCGAGGTCATCGCGGTGGAGAACGTGAAGCGCTTCGTTCGACCGCCGCGTGGCGGGCTGGACCGATACGACTGGACCGCGGAGTCGGCGCAGTCGCCCTATCTGATCGGCGAGTTCGTCGAGATCAAGACCGTCTGGCATCCCGTCGGCGCCTGAACCCCGGCGCCCCGCACGACCGTCCATGCGTCGGCGGTCTGGGCCACATCCCCGTTGCCGGGATCTCCGGCGGCCTCAGCGCTTACCGGCGGCGCGGCGGAGGAGCGGGATGCCGAACCAGAACCAGGCGAACCAGGCGGCGTTGGCCGCGGCGACCACGCCGGCGATGACGCCGCCGATGAGCGTCTCGACCACCAGGTAGACCACCAGCGAGATCCCGACCGCGACAAGCACGGTGGCGGCGATGACCAGTCGATTGGCGAGGAAGAGGAGCCGCTCCTTGTCCATCTCGCGGAATCGGATGCGGTGGTAGCTCGAGGGGGCGACGAGCAGAGCGAGGCCCGCGCTGACCGACAGGAAGGCGCCGAGATAGAGCAGCCGCTCCAGGCCCGTGAGCTCGTCGCTGAACTGGAATGGCAGGATGATGAGGAAGCCGAACAGGATCTCGACGCCGGGGAGGATGACGCGGATCTCCTCCAGCAGCTCGCTCAGCTCACGGTCGACACGCTCCTTCCGGCTCTCGCCGGGTTGCGGGCCACGAACCGGAGCGTCTTCCGTCATCGCCTAGAGCCAGCCGCGCCGGCGGAAGAAGGCGATCATCCCGAACAGGATGATGAGCATGGCGACCAGGATCGCCCAGAACGCCTCCGGGCTGCTCTCCCCGGGAAAGTGGACGTTCATGCCGAAGATGGACGCCAGGAGCGTCAACGGCAGGAGGATGACGCTCACAGCGGTGAGGACGCGCAGGCCGTCGTTGAGCCGATGCGACAGCACTGACTCGTTCGTGCCTTCCAGCCCTTCCACGATCTCCTTGAAGTTCTCGAGCACGTCCCAGATCCGCTCGGACGCATCGGTCAGGTCGTCGAAATAGATGTCGAGGTCCTCGGTCAGGTAGCGCTGCTTCGCGCGCTCGAGCGAACGGAAGACGGCGCGCTGCGGCCGGATGACGGCGCGGAAGTTGATGATCTCCTGCTTCGCGTTGCTGATCTCCCGGACGCTCTCGGAGCTGCGACCGCCCTCGAAGATGTCGTCCTCGAGGCGACGGAGCTTGCGGCCGAGCTGGCCAAGCATGGGGAAGCTGGCGTCCACGCATCGGTCGAGGATCTCGTACAGCAGATAGCCCGAGCCCTTGCTCATGAGCTGCTCGCGAACATCCTCGCGCGTGGCGACGCGCTCGAAGAGCGCGGGCAGCGGGACGATCTCGTCGTTGGGGAGGGTGATGACGTAATCGGGGCCGATGAAGATGTCGAGCTCGGCGGCGTGCAGCCGCCCCGTCTCCTTGTCGAAGCGCGGGAACTGCATGACCAGGAACAGGTACTCGTCGTACTCGTCGACCTTCGGCCGCTGGTTGTGGCTGGCAACGTCCTCGAGGTCGAGCTCGTGGAACGGGAAGTTCTCGGCCAGCCACTGCCGATCGGCCAGTCGGGGCTCGTCGATGTTGATCCAGCGCAGGGTCCGCGTCTCGATGATCTCGGGACGCGGCTCACCGCGCGGCTCGTCGCTGATGATCGGCGAGCCGGTATCGCGTGGACGGCGGAGGCGCGGGAAGGCCTTCATCGGCTGGCTCGATGCGCTGCGGATCGGCGCACATTCTAGACACCTGCGCCTTCCGGCCAGCGAGGCGCGACGCACGGCGGGCTGTGGCGGATTCTGTCCTCAGCCGGTCAGGACTGCGAGAGGACCTCTCGCGCACGCGCCCGGTGCCGCGCGACCTTCGCCCGGTTGCCACAGGTTCGCATGTCGCACCAGCGGCGCCGCCCGGCGGGGGAGCGGTCGATGAAGCGCCAGCGGCATCCGTCGTTGGCGCACACGCGCACGCGACCGAGGTCGTGCTCCGCGAGGTAGTGCGCCAGTGAGCCGGCGATCGCGGCGCGCGCCTGGGCGAGCTCGTCGCCCACCTGCGCGACGGTGAATCGGCTTCCGTTCTCCATCGGCTTGATCTGGTGGTAGTGGAGGCCGTCGCGCATGGCCGCGTTGAGGCGCTTCAGCTGTCCCGCGGTGGGTCGCTTGCCATCGGCAAGGCGACCGGTCACGTCGTGGAGGACCGCGCGGAGGTCACGGAAGGCCGGAAGGCTTGCGTCGATGGTCGCGAGTGGCTGGCGCGCGCCACACAGGTTCCGCTCGTACAGCCAGGAACGCAACGCGGCTGCGTCGGGCAGGTGCTCCTGCGGCTGGCCATCGGTCAGCTCGCGCGTGTTGATGAAGTCGACGAACAGCTCCGCATCGCCCTCGGGCTCGGCGGCCACGTCGTGCAGCTCGCTCATGTCACTGTAACCATATCACAGACATTGACAAGTTACACAAGGCTGACTATCATCAGTTGTAACCGCTAATACGCAAAGCAACAGTTACCCCGGAGGTCCTGACATGGAAGTCGCACTGCTGGTCATCGGCCTGTTCGGCGTCATCGGTCTCGCTGCCCAGCGCTACGGCGTCGACACGCGCCCGCGCATCGGCGACGAGCCGCGACGCTCGATCTGAACGGAGCGACGAGAGGAACAGACGCATGGAGCGCCTTCACTATCGATCCACCAGCCTGGTCGACATCCAGGCGGAGCTGCACCAGCAGGAGCTGCTGCGCGACTCGCGCGCCACGCGCGCGATGGGGCTGAGACAGCGACGGCGGGCGCTCCCGTTCGCACTTCGGCTCCTGGGACGGATCAGCCTGCCCTGACCGGCCCGGCCGCCGATCGGCCGTAGAATTGCCGGCAATGCCTCGACCACGGAGCGTGTCGCGCACTGACGACGCAGTCATCAGCAACGCCGAGCTCGCGCGGATCTTCAACGAGATCGGCGACATGCTCGAGATCCTGGGCGAGGTGGTCTACAAGGCGGTTGCCTACCGCCGGGTCGCCGATGTCATCGAGCGCTATCCGGACGACGTCGCAGCGCTCTATCGGCGCGGCGAGCCGCCGAAGATCGCCGGCGCGGGCGCCGCGCTGACGGCCAAGCTCGCCGAGCTGGCCGAGACCGGCCGGCTCGAGTACCACGAGCGGCTGCGCGCGCAGGTCCCCGACGGCCTGCTCGAGATCCTGCGAATCCCCGGCGTCGGTCCGAAGACCGTCCGCCTGCTTCAGATGGAGCTGGGCGTCGATTCTGTGGAGGCCCTGCGGGCGGCGGCGGAGGAAGGACGCCTTCGGCACGTCAAGGGGCTGTCGGAGCGGACCGAGGCGAACATTCTGGACGGCATCGCGCGGATGGCTCGCGTCTACGACCGCATGCTGATCCATGACGCCGATGCGCTGGTGTCCGGTCTCATCGAGCGCCTCCGCGAGGCACGCGGCGTCCGGCGCATCGAGGTGGCCGGCTCGCTCCGTCGCCGCCGGCCGACCATCGGCGACCTCGACCTGCTCGCCGCGGTCGACGACCCGCCGGCCGTGATCGCCGCGCTGAACGAGCTGCGCGAGGTCGACAAGGTTGTGGCCGCAGGCACCGACAAGACGAGCATCCTGTTGGCCGACGGCCCGCGCGTCGACCTGATGGTCTGCCCACCCGAGGCGTGGGGCACGCACCTCGTCCACTTCACCGGCAGCAAGGATCACAACATCGCCCTGCGCGGCATGGCCCTGGACCGCGGTTGGTCGCTGTCGGAGAAAGGCTTCAAGGTCATCGAGACCGGCGAGCTGCTTCTCGACGCGGAGGAGGCCGATGTCTACGAGCGGCTCGGCCTTCCCTGGATCCCGCCCGAGATTCGAGAGGGCGACGGCGAGATCGAGGCTGCGCTGTCCGGCACGCTGCCGAACCTGGTCGCGGCCGCCGACGTCCGCGGCGACACGCACACCCACTCGAACTGGACAGATGGCGTCGACAGCATCGAGGCCATGGCGCGCGCGGCCCGAGGCCTCGGGCACGAGTACATCGTCCTGACCGATCACTCGCCGTCACTCGGCATCGCGCGCGGGCTCGTTCCCGAGCAGGTGGAGCATCAGCGCGCCGAGATCGCTCGCCTTAACGGCGAGCTTGCGCCGTTCCGCATCCTGCACGGCACCGAGCTCGAGATCCGCGCCGATGCAACACTGGACTACCCGGACGAGCTGCTCGCTCGGTTCGACCTCGTCATCGCCAGCATCCACACGGGGCGTGGCCAGTCGGCCGAGCAGCTGATGCGTCGGGCGCTGGCGGCGATCGAGAACCCGCACGTCGACGTCCTGGCCCATCCGTCCGGCCGGATCGTCAACCGTCGCGACCCGCTTCCGCTCGACTGGCCGCGCCTGTTCGATGCCGCCGCGGCGCACGGCACCGCACTCGAGATCAACGGCAGCCCGCGCCTCGACCTGGACGACTCGCTGGCGCGCGCGGCGGGCCGTGCCGGCGCGCGGCTGACACTCGCCTCGGATGCGCACCGGACCGAGGAGCTCGCGCAGCAGAGCCACGCCGTCGACCTTGCGCGCCGTGCCTGGCTGACCGCCGACCAGGTGCTCGTCACGCGCACGGCGGACGCGCTCCTGGAGCTCGTGCATTGATCAACCGCCTCTTCGGGGATCGCCGCCGCCTCGCGCTGCTCCGTCGCATCGACAAGCCGGCCGCACTGCTGCTGGCGGTCGTGCAGGCGATCATCGCCGCGGCCGGCTGGTTCGCCGATCCGCTGTGGCTGGCGGTGGCGATCGCCGGACAGCTGGCGGTCGGCGGGCTCGTCGCGATCCGCGTGCTTGGTCCCGCGCGCTCGGACCTCGGCTTCGCCCGCTACGCCATGCCGCCCGTCGCCGGCATCGCCGCGACGGTATCCGGCCGGCTCATTCCCGGCGGGTTGAGCCTCCTGCTCGTGCCGATCGTCGCGGTCGTGCTGTGGTCGGTGACCTACCTCGAGCTGCGGATGGAGCGCGGCAGCGGCGGAACGACCATCGGGTCGCTGCTGCAGACCTTCATCGTCTTCTCGGCGGCCGCCGGCCTCCTGGCCCTGTTCGGGGCGCAGGCGTGGCCGACGCCGCTCCTCGTGATCGGCGCGCTGGCGCTGCCGGTCGCGCTGCGCAGCGCGGAGGCCCGTGGCAAGCTGGGCGTCGAGGCCGTCGGCCAGGGGCTGCTCCATGTGCTCGTCGTCCTGCAGGTCGGCGCCGCGGCGGTGCTCATGAGCATCCCGCTCCAGGTCATGGCGGCGCTCATGGCGCTCGCCTTCTACGCGTGGGGCGGTGCCGTCGATTCGCTGGAGGCAGGCGACTCGGGACGCGGCGTCGCCGTCGAATACGGGCCGCTGCTCCTGCTCGGGTTGGTCATCGGATTGCTGCTGCACCGGGGCTGATTCCGGCTCGCGAGGACTCGCGTTGACACCCCTCATGGCCGGTGGTACAAGAGGGCGCTTTCGGCCGGGTTCGGCCGATCCCCCCACCGCATTTCGGAGGCGCTCACAACGCTCATGGCGCTTGGAGAAGCCGATACCACCACCCGACAGCGTCGGCAGCTGGCCGATTCCGCCATCGCGCATGCCACGCGCGGTGAGTGGGAGGCCGCCGTCGACGCCAACCGCGAGCTCCTCGAGCTCGGCCCCGACATCGATGCCAGCAACCGGCTGGGCAAGGCCCTGGCAGAGCTCGGCCGCCACGCCGAAGCGCTGCAGGCCTACGAGCAGGCGCTCGAGCGTGACGCGACCAACCGAATCGCACAGCGCAACGTGGAGCGGCTGCGCGTGCTGCTGGCTGCGGAGAAGCCAACGAAGAACGGCAAGAGCCGCACGGGCAAGGCACCGGCCACGGTGTTCATCGAGGAGATGGGCAAGACCGGTCGCGCGCGCCTCGTCAACCTCGCCGCGCCACGCGTGCTCGCGCCGCTTTCGCCGGGCGACGCGGTCGACCTCGCGGTCGAGGGTGACCAGCTCATCGCCCGAGTTGGCGATGCTGTCATCGGCAGCGTCGAGCCGCGCATCGCGACCCGCCTCCTCAAGCTCATCGGCGACGGCAACCGCTACGAGGCCGCGATCACGACCATCCACGAGGCCGGCTCCGACCTCACCATCATCATCCGCGAGGTGTTCACGCACCCGGTGAACTTCGGGAAGGTCTCGTTCCCGACGCTCGGCGGCAGCAGCGGTGGCGTCAGACCGTACATGAAGGGCAGCGCGCTTCGCTACGATGACGAGGAAGAGGTGGAGGAGGCCGATGAGGACTCCGAGGAGGTCGAAGAGCTCGACACGACGCTCCCCGAGTACTCCGGTGAGCCCGACATCGAAGAGGAGCTGGTAGAAGAGCCATAGCGTGTGATGAGCGAGGCGGAGCGGACAGGTCTCGACCACGTCGTCCTCCCCAGACGCCGCCCTGGCCTCGCCCTCCTCGAACGCTACCGGCCGCCTCCCGCCGATAACCAGCTCGACGCCGAGCTCGCAGCCTTCGCGTCGCCGGGCGACACCGTCCTCGACCCATGGGCAGGCACCGGCTGGACGGCTCGGCGCTCCATCGCCCACGGCATGCGCGCCGTGGCCGCCGATCCCAGTCCCTTTGCGCAGCTCGCCGCGATCGCGTTTCTGTCCGCCCCGGATCCGGCGGTCCTCGACGCCGCGTTCACGCAGCTGGCCGGGTCTCGCCGCGTCGACGTGCCGCTGCGGCAGCACATCGAGGAGCTCTATGCCTCGCGCTGCGCCGCCTGCCGCCGGCCGGTGGTGGTGGACCAGTTCATCTGGCCGCGTGACGGCGATGCTCCCGGACGCAAGATCTACCGCTGTCCGAGCTGCGACGCATCGGTCGGCGGGCCGGAGGAGCGCGTCGGGCCGGTCGATGACGTCGATCTCGCCAAGCTCGGCATCGAGCGTGGATCGGGCGACGCGGGGCCGATGCCGGACGTCGCCGACGACCTGCCGCCGGCGCCCGTCGGCCTGACCGAACCTGATGCCGACGCGCCGCTGGGGGAGGCGGGTGGACCGCCTGCGCCGCCTGCGCCCGCCATTGACCCGCCCAGCGGCGGCGGCGAGCGTCCGCGGTTCGCCTCGACGGTTCGCCCCGACCCGGTCCCGGTGGCGGCCGGCGGTGGCATCCGGCACAGCCCGCAATACCTCGAGCTGAGCGCGCGTTTCCCGGTGCTCGACGGCCGAGACGACCTGGTCGACGAGCTGCTCGCGCTGTTCACGCCGCGCAACCTGTATGCGCTGCATGCCATCGGCGCCAAGATCGACAGCGAGATGCGCGACGCCGGTGTCGCGGCCGCCATGCGCCTTGCGCTCGCGGCGTGCCTGCTGCCGGCGAGCCGGCTCAACGGCTATCCGGGGCGCGTCGCGTCACTGCGCATCGCGTCCGGTCACGTGCGCCAGCCCGCCAGCCGCCACCAGCGCGAGGTGAACGTGTGGCGCGCCTTCGAGGAGGCGTTCGGCGACGTGCGGACCGCGATCGCCGCGGCCGCAGCCGACCGGCACGAGGCGCGCTTCGCCGCCGACTACGGCGAGCTGGGCGGCATGGGCGCGGCGAACGTGCTCTGGCTGCGCGCTCGCGCCTCGGTCGTCGCACAGTACCTGCCGGCCGAGGGGGTCGACCTGCTGATCTCCGCTCCGCCGGCGCCGCCGAGCATCGACGAGCTGTCGTACGAGTACCTGGCCACGTCGTGGATCCTCGGACGCGAGGCGGCCGAGACGCTTCGCCTGGAGCCGATCTTCGGTGGCGCATCCGCGGCCGGCGTCGAGGGCACCGCGCTGCGGCATGGGCTGGCGTCGGCCGTGGCGGCGCTCAAGCCGGGAGGATGGTGCTCACTGCTGATCGAGGGCAGCGATCCGGATCGGCTCGTCATCGTGGCCGTCTCCGCCGCGGCCGTCGGCCTCGAGCTGGTCGACGTCATCCATCGCGAGTCGGCGCGGGCGGGCGATGGGGTCGTGCTTCACCTGCGCAAGCCCTCGGCAGAGGATCGCCTGCGACGCGCGGTCCAGCCGAGCCCGCTGCGGCTCGGCGTCGAGCGCGGTCACCTGACGTACCCGGAGCTGGCGGCGAGCATCGATCGAGCCGCGACCGAGCTGTTGCGCGACCGCGGCGAGCCGGCCGGGCTGTTGCGCGTCGTGGCGGCAGTCGTCGCCGACCTGGGCCGCAGCGGCCTGCTGCGGCGGCTGGCCGTGACGCGCGCCGCCGAGGAGTCCGATGATCAGGGCGAGCGGATCGAGGGCGGCGGGCCGCAGCTGCTCGCCAGCCTCGTGCACGAGGAGCTGTGGCGTGACGATCACCCGTCGCTCGTCCGCATCGGCGACGAAACCGCGCCGCAGTGGTGGCTGCGGTCGCCTGAGCTGGCCGAGCGTCCACTGGCCGATCGGGTCGAGTGGGCGACCTGGTCGATCCTGTCGACGGCGGGACGGATCGACGAGGCCGGCTTCTTCGACCGCGTCTACCGCCTCTTTCCGGGCCTCCAGGCGCCGGACGAGGAGCTCGTGCGAGCCTGCCTGGCGGCATACGTGGCACCCGGCGAGATGGGATCGCTCGCAACGGAGGACGACCACGCGCGCCGCGCGGCCGATCACGCGGCCGTCCTCGCGACCGTGGCGGACTACGGTCATCGCCTCGGGCTGCGCGTCTGGATCGCCGCGCGCGAGCATGACCGTCCCGTCGGCAATCGGCGCCTCGGGGATCGGCTCAGCGAGGACGAGCGCCGCGTCTATCTGCCGCTCGTCATGCGGGCGCCGGCCGACGTTCTCGGCGCGGTCGACGCGATCTGGTACGTCCGCGGCAAGCTGGCGTTCCTGTTCGAGGTCGAATGGACGGCGATGGTCGGGGAGGCCGTCCTGCGGCGGGGCCGCGAGATCCCGGTCGCCGAGCAGCAGGCTCGGTTCCTGGTCATTCCATCGGCGCGTGCCGAGCTCCTCCGTCTGAAGCTCCAGCGGTCACCATGGCTGCGCGACGAGATGGAGCGCCAGAACTGGCACGTGCTGAAGTGGGAGCACCTCGATACCCTCGCCGCGCGGCCAGGCGCGCGAATGGAATGGCTCGAGCCGGTCCTGGGTCTCGACCCGCTCATCGAGCGTGGCGGAGAGCAGCTGACGATGTTCGGAGAATGAAGGAAACTTGGCTTGCTCGGTATCCGGGCGACGACTAGACTCCCGCTCGGGAGTGCCGTGGTTCCCCCCTGCGGCACTCCCGTTTTCGTGCGCCGGGGCCTAGTCAGTCGCCTTGTGGCGGCCCTTTCCGACGGCCTTCACCACGGCGCTCCTGTCGGCACCTCGGCCCTCGATGTCCGCCTTCTTCGGACCCCTGCGACCCAGCGCACGGCGAACGACGGTCATCACCTCGTCGACGTACGGCTCGCCCTGGCCTGACTCGATGGCGTGCGCCAGGCAGCCGGAGATGTGGTCCTCCAGCAGGAGCAGCGCAACCTGATCGGCGGCCGCCGTGAGTGCCTCGACCTGCTGCAGAACGTCGAGGCAGTACGCCTCCTCGTCCACCAGCCGCTGGATTCCGCGCGCCTGACCCTCGATCCGGCGCAGACGCGTCACGAGCTCGCGCCTGTCCTGCGTGTACGAATGGCGAAAGTGTGCCGCGTGCGGGTCCGGCGGGTCCGTGCTCATACTGGAGGGCAGTATGCGGACCCGGTCTTCGTCGGGTCAACCGAACCCGCACCACCTTGGCCCGACCCTTCGGCGTAGCATCTGCGAATGAGCCCTCTCGAGCGCCACGAGCTGATCAGCCCCATCGAGCGCGTGCTCGTCGTCATCAGCCACCCCGACGACGGCGAGTTCGGCGCCGGCCCGACGATCGCGCACCTCAGCAAGGGCGGCGCGCGCATCGACTACGTGGTCACCACCGATGGGAGCAAGGGAACCGAGGACCCCGACGTGACGCCCGAGCAGCTGGCGACGACGCGCATGGCGGAGCAGCGCGCCGCAGCGGACCTGCTCGGCGTCACCGACATCGTGCATCTCGGCTATCCCGACGGCTACCTCCAGCCCACCCTCGAGCTGCGCAGGGACATCACCCGCCAGATCCGCCGCTTCCGGCCCGACCTCGTCATCACCCAGAACCCGCAGCGCCGGCTGGATCACAACCCGTTCATCGGCCATCCAGACCACCTGGCCACCGGTGAGGCAACGCTGGCATCGGTCTATCCGGCCGCTCGCGATCACCTGAACTTCCCCGAGCTCTGGCGCGACGAGAAGCTGGAGCCATGGAAGGTCCGCCAGGTGCTGCTGACCGGCGTCGAGGAGCCGAACCTGTGGATCGACGTTGCAGACACGTTCGAGATCGGGCTGCAGTCGATCCTCGCCCACACCAGCCAGGTCGACCCCGACGAGATCCCGGACCGAATGCGGGAGCGCGCGCGGCTGATCGGTGAGCCGCAGGGCATCGGCCTGGCTCAGGCGTTCCTCTCGATCATCCTCGAATGACCCGGCGCGGCGGGGGAGGCGGAGGCTGGGCCCGTTTCGGTGGGCCGGAGCCGGACCTGACGCGTCGCCGTGGCCGGGAGGGCGAGACGCTGCGGCGCATTGCCGGCTTCTTCAGTCCGTACCGAGGGCGGCTTGCCTTCATCGGCGTCCTCATCCTGGTCACGGTCAGCATCGGCGTCGTCAACCCGATCCTCATCAAGTTCGTCCTCGACAACCTCCTGCCCGACGGCGAGCGCGACCTCGGTCTGCTGTACCTCCAGGTCGGGCTGATGGTCGTGCTTCCCATCATCACCAGCGCGCTTGGTGTGTGGCAGTCGTACCTCTCCAACGTCGTCGGGCAGCGGGTCATGAACGACCTGCGCGTCGCCCTCTACCGCCATCTGCAGTGGATGCCGCTCCGGTTCTTCACCGAGACGCGGACGGGCGAGATCCAGAGCCGGATCAGCAATGACGTCGGCGGTGTGCAATCGGTCGTGACCGATACCGCGGCATCGCTCCTCTCGAACTTCGCGACGGTCGCCACGACCATCGTGGCGATGGTGATCCTCGACTGGCGGCTCACCGTCCTCAGCCTCGCGCTGATGCCGGTGTTCGTGTACATCACGTACCGCGTCGGCAAGGTCCGGCGCGAGGTGAGCACGCTGACCCAGCGCTCGATGGCGGAGATGAGCGCCATCACGGAGGAGTCGCTCAGCGTCTCCGGCATCCTGCTGAGCAAGACGTTCGGCCAGCAGGAGGCGAGCATCGAGCGCTTCCGCGCCGAGTCCCAGCGTCTCGGCGACCTCCAGGTTCGTGGCCAGATGATCGGACGCTGGTTCTTCGCGCTGATCGGCACGTTCTTCAGCATCATGCCGGCCTTCGTCTACCTCGTCGCCGGCATCCTCATCATCGGCGGCGATCAGAACGTGTCGATCGGGACGATCGTCGCGTTCACGACGCTCCAGTCGCGGCTGTTCTTCCCGCTGGGCCAGCTGCTCAACGTGCAGGTCGAAATCCAGGGCGCGCTGGCGCTGTTCGACCGCATCTTCGAATACCTCGAGATGGAGCACGAGATCACCGATGCGCCCGACGCCGTCGCACTGACGCCCGCATCCGTGCGCGGCGAGGTCGGCTTCGACCACGTCTCGTTCCGATATCCGGTCGCGCCCGCACAGATCGAGGTCGCCGAGGAGGCCGCCGAGGCCGAGGCGGAGGGCCGGGCGGTGCCGACCGCCATCCAGCCGTTCGGCCTGTCCGACATCTCGTTCTCGGCGCGGCCCGGGCAGCTGGTCGCGCTCGTCGGGCCGTCGGGCTCCGGCAAGACGACGACCACGTACCTCATTCCGCGCCTCTACGACGTCGATGCCGGCTCCGTCACGATCGACGGGCACGACGTTCGCGGCCTGACCCTCGAGTCGCTGGGCCGGGTCATCGGCTTCGTGACCCAGGAGACCTACCTTTTCCACGACACGGTCCTGACGAATCTGCGCTACGCCAAGCCGGAGGCGACCATGGCCGAGATCGAGGAGGCGGCGCGCGCGGCCGCCATCCACGAACGGATCATCGAGCTCCCCGACGGCTACGACACGGTCGTCGGAGAGCGTGGCTACAAGCTGTCGGGCGGCGAGAAGCAGCGGGTCGCCATCGCCCGCGTGCTCCTCAAGGACCCGCGCATCCTGATCCTCGACGAAGCCACATCCGCCCTCGATACGGTCAGCGAGCGGCTCATCCAGGCCGCCCTCCAACGGCTGATGGAGGGACGCACCACGATCGCCATCGCGCACCGGCTGTCGACGACCCTGCGGGCGGACCAGATCCTGGTGATGCAGCGTGGTCGCATCGTGGAGCGCGGCACGCATGCCGAGCTCATTCGCCAGGAGGGCCTGTACGCGAAGCTGTCGGCCGAGCAGTTCACCAGCGGGTCGGCAGCTCCCTGACGCCGAACCCCAACTTGCTGCCCAGCGCACGTAACCGTGAAGTTCGACCGATTTCGGGCCGATTCCAGCACTGGACCTGCTGCCTGCCGCAAACGCTGATCGAGATAGGCGCGAACTTGGGGGTTACTTGCTCCCCGGCGCACATTCGCCGTCTCCAGCGTCTCCAGCGTCTCAACGTTCTGGCTTCATCCCGCGTCGGACCGGCATGACGATGGGCATCGATGCAATGCAATCCGCTCAGCCAGCGACCCAGCAGCGTGACGCGGATCGCCTCGCCGTCGTGGACCTCCAGGACCGGCGTGGTCCCGAGCTGTTCGGTCTCGCGCGCCGGCTGGGCCTCTCCCCGGACGAGGCCGATGACGCCGTGCAGGAAGCGCTGTTGCGCGTCTGGCTCGCGCTCGACGCCGGCACGCCGATCCGGCAGCTGGACGCCTGGAGCTTCCGCACGCTCTACCGGATCTGCATGGATCAGCACCGATGGCGCCGACGAGCACGCCTGCTGACCGAGCGCATCCGCCCGTCGAACGAGGCGCGTGACCTGACCGCCACCCGGCTGGCCGTGTGGGACGCGGTCGATCGGCTTCCTGAGCGCCAGCGCGCCGTCGTCTACCTGCGCTATCGCGCCGACCTGACCTTCGACCAGATCGCCGAGGTGCTCGGCATCCGCGCCGTGTCGGCGCGCAGCCACGCCAGCCGCGCCCTGGATCGGTTGGGCGAGCTGCTGCAACGGGAGGACTTCCGATGACACACGAGCGCCTGGAGCATCGCCTGCGGACCGACCCGATGCCGGACGAGCCGCGCTACCTGGCCCGCCCGCTTCCCGCCACCGTGGCCGAGGCGAGGGCTGTTTTGGAGCGTCGGCGCTCGGCTTCGCCCCCAGCCTGGCTGGGCCTTGCGGCCGTTGCCACCGTCGCGGTGATCGTCGTCGCGCTCGTCGTCATACCGGCGAGCCTTCCAACTCGGAACCCGAGCGGAGAGGGATCGGATCCGACGCCCGTGGTGGACACGGCGTCGCCAACCTCGGCGCCAACGCCGCCGGCCGACACGACCTGCGCCTCGGGCAACCTCGTGTTCCGACCCGAAGCGTGGGGCGGCGCCGCCGGCTCGCGCGGCACGAGCCTGACCATCCTTCTCGTCGACGGTGCCGCACCGTGCGACCTGTCGACGACGGTCAGCGCGCGCATCCTCGACGGGTCGGGCACGGTCCTCGTCTCCGGTGTGTCCGAGCCGGGCGGGGTCGTACGCCTCGAGCTGGGAGCGCAGTATGCGGTCGGCATCGCGTGGAGCAACTGGTGCGACCCCGAGCCGCAGCCGGCACTGCGCTGGGACGTGCGCTTCGGCGACGGCGAGTGGATCGACGTCATCGAGGAGGCGAGCGGCGAGCGGCCAGGTACCGATCCGAGCGTGCCAGTCCCGCCGTGCATGGGCGAGGGCGGCAGCAACCTGAGCGTGACGGGCCTCCAGCCGGCCGGCTAAGGGGAGCGGCGGGGCGCGGCGTGCGACACTGGGCGCATGTCCCAGGACGCCCCGCCCGCGCACACCAATCGCCTCGCCGAGGAGACGAGCCCGTACCTGCTCCAGCACGCTCACAACCCGGTCGACTGGTATCCGTGGGGCGCCGAGGCGCTGGAGCGGGCGCGCGCCGAGGGCAAGCCGATCTTCCTGTCCATCGGCTATGCCGCGTGCCACTGGTGCCACGTCATGGAGCGCGAGAGCTTCGAGAACCCGGAGATTGCCGCGCTCATGAACGAGCGCTTCGTGAGCATCAAGGTCGACCGCGAGGAGCGCCCTGACCTCGACGACGTGTACATGGCCGCCGTCCAGGCCATGACCGGCTCCGGCGGCTGGCCGATGAGCGTGTTCCTCACCCCGGAGCTGCGGCCGTTCTACGGCGGCACCTACTTCCCTCCCGAGGACCGGCACGGAATGCCCGGGTTCCCGCGCGTGCTGGAGGCGGTTTCGGATGCCTACGCGTCGCGCCGCGACGAGGTCGAGCAGCAGGCGAAGATGCTCGCCGATCACCTCACGAGCCAGCTGGCCGTGCCCGCGGGCGAGCGTGACCCGGCGATCGCGCAGCTCGACGCGGCGGCCGCACGCATCGCGGCGACCTTCGACGCCGTGCATGGCGGCTTTGGCGGCGCGCCGAAGTTCCCGGCGCCCATGACGCTCGAGTTCCTGCTGCGCTCATGGCGCCGCACCGGCGACGATGCCGCGCTGACCATGGTCACGCGGACCCTGGACGCCATGGCGGCCGGTGGCATCAACGACCAGCTCGCCGGCGGCTTCGCCCGCTACAGCACCGATGCGCACTGGCTCGTGCCGCACTTCGAGAAGATGCTGTACGACAACGCGCTCCTGGCCCACGTCTATGTCGAGGGCTACCGCGCGACCGGTGACGCCCGGTACGCCGAGACGGCACGAGCCACGCTCGACTTCATGATGTCGGAGCTCCAGACCGATGACGGCGGCTTCGCGTCCGCGCTCGACGCCGACAGCGAGGGCGTGGAGGGCCGCTTCTATGTCTGGTCCTACGACGAGTTCACTTCAGTCCTCACCGACGCGGGCCTCGATGATGGCGAACGCCGATTACTGGGCGATTACTGGGGCCTCACCGAGGCCGGCAACTGGGAGTCGACGAACATCCTTCACCGGCCCGGCGGCGCCGAGGCGCCCGCGCAGCTCGTGGAGCGGGGGCGTGCCGCGCTGCTCGCCGCACGCGCGCGCCGAACTCGGCCGGCTCGTGACGACAAGCAGCTCGCCGCGTGGAA
Source organism: Candidatus Limnocylindria bacterium (assembly GCA_035759945.1). Lineage (GTDB taxonomy): Bacteria > Chloroflexota > Limnocylindria > QHBO01 > QHBO01 > JACDBZ01. Next base: position 15,978 of record DASTTX010000204.1, read on the forward strand.
TGGACTGGCGCTGCGTGCCTTCGCACACGCCGCGCTCGTGCTGGCCGACGACAGCTACCTGGCCACGACGCGCGAGCTCGCGGCGTTCATCGAGGCACACCTCCTGCGCGACGGCGGTCGGCT
>DASTTX010000205.1:0-6624 GCA_035759945.1 Candidatus Limnocylindria bacterium
CGACATCGACATCGAGGCCGGCGAGATGGTCGCGATCATGGGACCGTCGGGCTCCGGCAAGAGCACCCTCATGCACATCCTGGGCCTCCTGCACACACCGGATCGCGACGCCGATCCGGCCGCCGAGCTGCGGATCGATGACCGAGACGTCACCCGGCTGTCGGATCGCGAGCGGACGCGCATGCGAGCCAGCGAGATGGGCTTCGTCTTCCAGAGCTTCAACCTGGTGGCGACCCTGACCGCGCTCGAGAACGTCGCGCTGGCCGCGGAGTACGCGGGGATCCCGAGTCGCCAGGCCCGCGCGGCCGCCATCGAGTCACTGGCATCGGTCGGCCTGGCCGAGCGCGCCGGTCACCGGCCGATGGAGCTCTCCGGCGGCGAGCAGCAGCGCGTCGCGCTGGCACGGTCGCTCGTCAACCGGCCAAAGCTGCTGATGGGCGACGAGCCGACCGGCAACCTCGACTCGAAGCGTTCGGTCGAGGTCCTCGAGATGCTGCGGCGCTTCAACCGCGAGCACGGTCAGACCGTGATCCTCGTGACCCACGACCCCGAGGTCGGGGCCGCCTGCGATCGGATCGTGCTCATGCGCGACGGGCTGATCGTGGACGAGGAGCGACCGGTGGCCGCAGCCGCCTGAGGGTTCCCTTCTCGCTCACCGTTTGCGCCCGGGCGCACATACCTGAGAAGTTGCCCCCAATCGGGTCAGGATCTGCGCGTACGAGCAATTCCTGGCCCGATTTTCGCCGCCTTTCCGCCCTTCTTCTCGGTTACATGCCGCTGGGCGCAAGTTCCGATTGCGGACGGGGGCGAGCGCGCTCGATCGCCGCATCCGTCACCCATCGGCCGATGCCGAGGCTCATGACCAGCACGATCGCGCCGCCCACGAAGTACGGCGCCCGCAGGCCGAAGGCATCGGCCAGCCATCCGCCGGCCAGCGCGCCGAGCGGGATGGCGCCATACGAGAACACGCGGAACGTGGCGTGGACCCGGCCGAGCAGCTCGTTCGGGACGATCGACTGGCGCAGTGCCGACACGACGATCGACACCGCTGCCGCCGATGCGGTGAGCACGAACATCAGCGCCGCGAACGCGATCGCGGACGTCATGAAGCCGCCGATGACGGCGACGATGCCGCCGGCGATGCCGCCCAGCTGGATGACGCGGCTGCGGCCGATGCCGCGGACCAGCCGCCCGGCCACGAGCGTGCCGGCGATCCCGCCCAGGCCGATCGCCGCGGCCAGGAACCCGTAGGCCGCCTCGCTGATCCCGAGCACTTCCAGCGCGAAGAGGACGTAGATCGAGCCGAACGCGACCAGCGACGCGTTCACGACCGCGCCCCACACGAGCAGTGCCCGAAGCACCGGGTGTCGCCACAGCCAGCGTGCCCCGACCACGACGTCCTCGATGAACGTCGTCGGTGGCCGCTCGACGCGTGACGGCGCACCCAGTCGAAGCCCGGCGAGCAGCATCGCGGCAGCGCCCCAGGCCACGGCATTGAGGGCGAAGGGAATCCAGGCGAGGGCGGCGAACAGCACGCTGCCGACAGGCGGCCCCGCAAAGTCGTTCGCCACCGCCTGCGCGGCGTAGAGCTGTCCGTTCGCCTGCTCCAGGTCCTCGTCCGGCACGACCGCGGGGATGAGGGTCTGCATGGTCGTATCGGCCAGCACCTCGCCGATGCCGATGACGAATGCGACGACGTAGATGACGAGCATCGACGCCTGGTCGAGCCACACCATGGCACCGAGTGCGCCGATGACCAGCATTCGCGCCACCTGGACGAAGACGATCAGGCCGATGCGCGGCACCCGGTCGACGATCGTGCCGCCGATGATCCCGAACACCAGCCACGGCAGCCACACCACGGCGGTGACGGCCGCGATGGCCGATGGATCGCGAGTGATCGAGGCGGCGAGGAGCGGAAGCGCAGTGACGCGCAGGCCGTCGCCGAGGTTCGACACGGCGCTGGCGGTCCAGAGCCGTCGGAAGCGCGGTGCCGGAAACACCGCGGCAGGGTATCAGCCGCGCAGCTTCAGCCCGCGCAGCAGTTGCGCGTTGATCGCGACCACCACCGTCGAGACGCTCATCGCCAGCGCGCCGACGCTCATCGGCAGCACGAAGCCCCATGGCGCGAACAATCCTGCCGCCACCGGGATGGCGACGGCGTTGTAGCCGGTCGCCCAGACGAGGTTCTGGATCATCTTGCGGTAGCTCGCGCGTGACAGCTCGATGGCGTTGGCGACGTCGCGAGGGTCGTCGCGCACGAGCACGATCCCCGCCGACTCGACGGCGACGTCGGTCCCGGCGCCGATGGCGATCCCGACATCGGCCTGCGCGAGCGCCGGCGCGTCGTTGACGCCGTCGCCGACCATGGCGACCCGCGCACCGCCGGACTGGAAGCGCCTGACCGCATCGGCTTTGTCGGCGGGCAGCACCTGGGCGGCAACCTCGTCGATGCCGATGCGGCGCGCCACCGAATCGGCGACGGACTGCGCGTCGCCGGTGATCATCGCCACCCGCAGTCCCATCTCGTGCAGGCGCGCAACCGCCTCGATCGACTCCGGGCGGATCTCGTCCTCAGCCGCCAGCGCGCCGATGACCCGGCCGTCCGCAACGACGTGGAGCACGGTTCGCCCTTCGGCGGCCCATCCTTCGGTTGCCGCGCTCAGCTCGGCCGAGGGCTCGAGCCCCAGCTCCTCGAGCAGCCGCGGCCCGCCCACGCTCACCGTCCGACCGCCCACCGCCGCGCGCGCGCCACGCCCGGACAGCGCCTCGAACGCGGCCGCGGCGGGCGGCGTGACCCCCCGATCAGCGGCGCCGCGCACGATCGCTCGCGCCAGCGGGTGCTCCGAGTCCGACTCGACGCCAGCCGCCAGCGCCAGCAGCTCCTCCTCGTCGAGGCCGGGCGCCGCCGCGACGCCCGCCAGCGCCGACTCGCCGCGCGTCAGCGTGCCGGTCTTGTCGAAGATCACCACGTCGAGGTCGCGCGCGCGCTCGAGGGCAAGGCGGTCCTTGACAAGCAGCCCGTTCTTCGCGCCCAGCGTCGTGCCGATGGCGATGACCAGCGGGATGGCGAGTCCCAGTGCGTGCGGGCAGGCGATGACCAGCACCGTGGCGGTGCGGATGAGCGCCTCCTCCGGCTCGCCGACGACCAGCCACACCAGCAGCGTGATGATGCCGGCGCCGACGGCCACGTAGAACAGCAGGGCGGCCGCCCGATCGGCCAGCGCCTGTGCGCGCGAGGAGGATGCCTGCGCGGCGGCCACCAGCCGCATGATCCCGGACAACGCGGTCTCCTCGCCGACGGCCGCGACCCGGACGCGCAGGCTGCCACCGGCCGCCACCGTTCCCGCCACGACATGGTCGCCCGGCTCCTTGGCAACCGGCCGCGATTCGCCGCTGATCATCGACTCGTCGACGTCGGCGACGCCCTCCACGACCTCACCGTCCGCCGAGACGCGGGCCCCCGGGCGGACGAGCACCACGTCGCCGATGGCTAGGGCGTCGAGCGGAACCGATTCGATGCCGGCATCGGTCACGCGTTCGGCCGTGTCGGGAAGGAGCTCGGCCAGCGCGCTCAGGGCGCCCTGCGCCTGCATGATCGAGCGCATCTCGATCCAGTGGCCAAGGCTCATGACGGTGATCAGCGTCGCGAGCTCCCACCACACGTCGACCTCGAACACGCCGAGCGTCGCAGCCCATGACGCCACGAAGGCCACCACGATGGCCAGGCTGATCAGCGTCATCATCCCCGGCTGCCGGTTGCCGAGCTCGCTGCGGGCACCCTCGAGGAAGACGCGTCCGCCATACACGAAGATCAGCGTGCCCAGCAGCGCCGGGATCCAATCCGAGCCGGGGAAGGCGGGCGCGGCGTAGTCGAGCCAGTGCTGTACCTCCCGGCTCCAGACGACGACCGGGATGGTCAGCGCGAGGACGACCCAGAACTGGCGCCTGAAGGCGTCGGGGTCATGGCCGGCGTGCTTGTCATGCGACGCGTGCGTCACGTGCGTCGTATGCTCGCCGGCTGGGTGCATGTGCTCGCTCATCGGTCTCTCATCGGCGCGCCTTCAGTATCCTGCTGCACGTCATCGCCGACGAGCCGCGACATGGCGTCACTTCTGCTTGACGGAGGGCAATCATGACCGCCACGACCGATGCGCCGCGCGACCCGGCGCAGTTCCGCGAGCCACCGTTCGCGCGCTGGCTGTTTGCCAGCTCCACCGCCGCCTGGATCTGGCTCCCCGTCCGCCTGTACCTCGGCTACGAGTGGATCACCGCCGGTTGGGGGAAGCTGTTCGGCGAGGGCGCCGCGGCCTGGACCGGCGCCAATGCGGGCGCCGCGGTGACCGGCTTCGCCCAGGGCGCCTTGCAGCTCACCGGCGGCGAGCATCCCGACGTGACCCCGTGGTACGGCTGGTTCCTCGAGAACGTCACCATTCCCAACGCCGCGCTCTTCAGCTGGCTGGTGACGCTCGGCGAGATCGCGGTCGGCATCGCGCTCATCCTCGGCGCCCTGACCGGCATCGCCGCCTTCTTCGGGATCATGATGAACGCCAACTACCTGCTGGCCGGCACGGTCAGCTCGAACCCGGTGCTGATCATCCTGGGCACACTGCTCGTCCTGGCCTGGCGCAACGCCGGCTGGATCGGCCTGGACCGATGGCTGCTGCCGGCGATCGGCACGCCCTGGCAGCCGGGCGGCGTCTTCCGGGACCGGAACGCTGCCACGGACACCTGACCTCGCAACCTCGGCGCCAATGCACTGGCCGGATTCCGCGTGAGCGGTTCCTCGCGTGGGATTCCGCCAGTTCACTGGGGACGCTGCCGCACGAACCGCCCGCCGGCGCGGCGCTCGTGCGAGCGGCGCGCCAGTAGATTGGCAAAGCTCCACGCGAGAGCGCGCTCGTGCGGGATTCCGCCAATGAATTGGCGGTTGAATCCCCCGGCGCCATCGAACCGTATGACGCGAGGCACCATTCCTGCCTGACGTCCGGCCAATGCGTTCGTACCTCCTGATTGCCGGGACGGCCCTGCTCGCCGTCCCCGGCGTCGTCCTGCACTTCAGCGGGGCGCACCCCGGCCCGGTCATCGAGGCCAGCCTCTACGGGCTGAGCATCCTGGCCGCGGCGTTCCTGCTGGCGTGGGGCGCGGAGGCCCTCCAGGTCGACGTGGCGCAGGGTCTCGCCATCGCATTGGTCGCCCTCATAGCGGTCCTTCCCGAGTACGCGGTCGACATTGCCTTTGCCGTGCGCGCCGGCTCCGATCCGTCGCAGGCTCCGTACGCCATCGCCAACATGACCGGCGCGAATCGCCTGCTGGTGGGCCTCGGCTGGCCGGTGGTGTTCGGCCTGTTCTGGCTGAAGACGCGGCAACGGGTGCTCGAGCTGGAGCGCGGCCACGCCATCGAGGTCTTCACGCTGGCGATCGCGACGGCGTTCTCGTTCTCGCTGCTGCTGAGCAATGCGATCACGCTGCTCCACACCGTCGTCTTCGTGGCCATCTTCATCGCCTATCTGTGGCTCATCGCCAAGGCGCCGGTCGAAGAGCCGCACCTCGTTGGTCCGGCGGAGACGCTCGGCACCATGGCCACCCGCCCCAGGCGCATCACGATCGGCGTGCTGATCCTGTTCGCCGCGGGCGCCGTTCTGTCAACGGCCGAGCCGTTCGCGGAGAGCCTCATCGGCGCGGGCGTCGAGATGGGCGTCGACGAGTTCCTGCTCGTCCAGTGGGTGGCGCCGTTCGCCTCGGAGGCTCCCGAGTTCCTGATCGCCAGCCTGCTCGCGCTGGGCGGGCGACCCGGGGCAGGCATGGGGACGCTGATCTCGTCGAAGGTCAACCAGTGGACGCTGCTCATCGCCAGCCTGCCCATCGCCTACGGCCTCGGCGGCGGCGGCTGGGGCGGCCTCGGCTTCGACTCGCGCCAGGTGGAGGAGGTCTTCATCACCGCGGCGCAGTCGCTGCTGGCGGTGATCGGCATCGCCCGTTTGAGCTTCAGCTGGTGGGGCGCGCTGGTGCTGGCGGTGCTGTTCCTGATCCAGTTCGCGATCCCGAGCTCGGAGGTTCGGCTCGCCATCGCCTGGATCTATATCGGCCTGGCGCTGCTGCTGGTGGTGGTTCGCCGGCCGGCGCTGGCGCAGCTGTGGCAGACGGTCCGCGAAGTGGCGGCGGAGTATCGAGCGCGGGCCTGACCCACGCTGGCATCGGCCGTGCACCGATCGACTCACCCGCATTGGAGATGACCGATATGTGCCTGACGTGTGGATGCATGCAGGCCCACCTGGACATGGGCCCGACCAACATCACCTACGAGGATGTCAAGGCTGCCGCCGAGGAAAACGGCGCGTCCGTGGCCGAGACCTTCGACATCATGGAGCGCACGATCGCCAAGGATCGCTCGGAGCACGCCGCCGAGTACGAAGGGCAGACTGCCTGATCCCTATGGCAGGTATCGGGCGCTGTCGTCCAGCCAGTGACGATGTCGCCACTCCTCGATGACGCTGCGGGCCGGCTCCATCCCGAGCGCCTCGGGCAGTGTCTGGATCGGCATCGTGCTGAGCGTCCGCCGCAGCTCGTCCTCCAGCTCCTCCCACTGGTACTCGGTCGGGTAGCGCGGCAGGAACGGCGCCA
>DASTTX010000206.1:0-18784 GCA_035759945.1 Candidatus Limnocylindria bacterium
CTCGCGGCGCGGCGCGACATCTTCGAGCACTACTCCATCGACGGCTTCCGAGCCGCCTTCTCGGAGTCGTTCCGGATCCTGCGCGAGGCGCCGATCACGGACTCGCCGCGCACGCTGTTCCTGCTCGAGCGCAATTCCTGACACGAGCCGTCGTCTCCATCGGCTCACAATTCCGCCGATGAGCGAGCTCGAGTTCCGCCCACTCACGCGTGATCGGGTGCCCGACCTGGCCAACCTGTTCGGCCAGGGCGGGGATCCCAAGTGGTGCTGGTGCTCCTTCTTCAGGGTTCGCAACGCCGACTTTGCGCATGCCACGGCCGACACGAACCGGCAGGTGCTGGAGCGTGCCGTCGAGACGACCGCCGCCGATGGGCGTAACCCCGGGCTGATCGCCTACCGCGACGGCGAGCCGATCGGCTGGGTCAGCCTCGGGCCGCGCGACGACTACGAGCGGTTGAAGCATTCGAAGATCCTCGCGCCGATCGACGACAGGCCGGTGTGGTCGATCGTCTGCTTCGTCGTGTCGCGCAAGGCGCGCAAGCAGGGGGTGGCGCAAGCGCTGCTCGACGCCGCCGTCGACTATGCGCGTCAGCAGGGCGCGACATTGCTGGAGGCCTATCCGGTCGACACCGATGGTGGCCGCGTGCCCGCCGCCCACGCCTACAAGGGCACGCTCGGCATGTTCGAGCGCGCCGGCTTCGAGGTTGCCGAGCGGCGGCAGTTCAACCGGACGTCACCGGTGCGGCCGATCGTCCGCCGAAGGGTCCGCCCGCGACGTTCGAGCTCCGGCGGCTGACCGAGCGTCGGGGACGCCCGGAGGCTCCGATCGGTCCGCCTAATCCGAGGGTGGTAGGGACCTGACAGCGAACTGCGAAGGGAAACGGCTATTCGGCCTCGCTCACCGCGACGACCTCGGCGCCGAGGTGCTCGACCAGTGCGCCCGGTGCCAAATGAACATTCACGCCTCGGGCTCCGCCGCCGATGGCAACTCGTTCATGCTCGAGCGCCGATGCGTCCAGGATGACCGGCCACGCTCGCGTGGCGCCGAACGGCGTGATGGCGCCGCGCTCGTATCCGGTCACCGCCTTCGCCTCGTCGGCGTCCGGGAGCGACAGGCGGCGCACGCCCAGATGGGCCCGAAGCTTGGGCCAGTCGAAGCGGCGGCCGCCGGGGACGAGCACGAAGACGTAGTCATCGTCGCCACGGCGCACGACCAGGCTGCGCAGCAGCGCACCGAGCGGGATGCCCTGGAGCTCGGCGGATTCCTCGGCGCTGCGGGCGGGCGGCGTCCGCACCACCTCGAAGGTGAGCCCGGACGCTTCGAGCGCTGCGATCGCCGGTGTGCTTTGGCTCATCGGCTCAGGCGTCGGTGACCTCGATCCGGATCCGCTTGTTGATCCGGCCCTTCGACTCGTAGCCGGTCACGCGAACCCGCCCGATCTCGCCGGTGTGCGAGACGTGCGTGCCGCCATCGGCCTGGAGATCGAGTCCGACGATCTCGATCGTGCGGACCTCGCTGATGCCCTCGGGCAGCAGGTTGATCTTGGTGCGAATCAGGTCGGGGATGGCGAAGGCCTCGTCGCGCGGCAGGATGTTGACGCGGATATCGCGATCGGCCTCGATCTCGGCGTTGACGCGCTTCTCGATCTCGCCGACGAGCTCACCGCTCATCGTCTCGAATTCGAAGTCCATCCGGCCGCTGAGCGGCTCCATGTTGCCGCCGGTGACCGACGCCTGGTAGTCGCGCCACACCACGCCGCACAGGACGTGCAGCGCGGAGTGGGTCCGCATCAGCTGGTGGCGCCGCTCCCAGTCGATCCGCGCGGTGACGGCGTCGCCGACCGACGGCAGCGATGGACCTTCGGCGACGGTGTGCCAGACGTCATCGCCGCGCTTCTTCGCCCCGCCGATGCGCCAGGTCGCGCCCTCGCCCAGGATCTGGCCGGTATCGGCGGGCTGGCCTCCGCCACCGGGATAGAAGATGGTCCGATCGAGAAGGATGGCGCCCGCATCGGCGTCGCTCTCGACGACGGACGCCCGCGTTTCGCGGGCGTATGCATCGGTGTAGCAGGTGTTTTCGCTCACGCCGACAGGCTAGCGCGTCGCGTCGCCAACGAAGATTGAGTCGCGACGTTGCATTTTCGCAGGCGGCCCGGTCTCCAGCCGGCGCCTTGACAGTCGGCGTTCCATGGGAAGTACACACGCGCCTCTCTTGGCGCTCACCCGACTCCGTGGAGGCACCCTGCGATGAGTCGTCTCGCGCGCCGGCCGATTGGCCTTGTCGTCTTGCTCACGCTCCTGATCGCCCTCTCGGCGATGGCGCCGGCGGTCATCCTCGGCAGAGGGCCGACGTCCACCACGGTCGGCGGGATAGACGTCGACGCGACGACGATTCCCGAGCTCCAGGACCTGATGGACGCGCATCGACTCACATCGGTCCAGCTGGTGCAGTTCTATCTGCACCGCATCACCAAGCTCAATCCAGCGCTCAACGCCGTCATCACAGTGAGCCCGACGGCCCTCGCCGATGCCCGCGCCGCGGACAAGGCACGCCGCCAGGGCGACGACCGGCCGTTGCTGGGCATGCCAATCATCGTCAAGGACAACATCGATACGAGCGGCATGCCCACGACCGCCGGCTCATGGGCGCTCGCCGGCAGCTCGCCAGGCGACGCGTTCATCGTGCAGCGGCTGAAGGCGGCCGGTGCGATCGTCATCGGGAAGGCGAACCTGTCCGAGTGGGCGAACTTCCGATCGATTCCGTCGTCGAGCGGCTGGAGCGGCATCGGCGGACAGACGAACATGGCGTACGTGCTCGATCGCAACCCGTGTGGCTCGAGCTCGGGCTCGGGTGTCGTCGCCTCCGCTGACCTGGCGGTCGCTGCGGTGGGCACCGAGACCGATGGCTCGATCGTCTGTCCGTCGGGCGCCAACGGCATCGTCGGAATCAAGCCCACGGTTGGCCTGCTCAGCCGAGCCGGCATCGTCCCGATCTCGGCCGACCAGGACACCGCCGGACCGATGGCGCGCAACGTGACGGATGCGGCCGTCCTGCTGGGTGCGATGACCGGCGTTGACACCGCCGACCCGGCGACGATCGGCCAGGTGGCGTTCACCGACTACACCCAGTTCCTTGGCGATTTGGACGATCCACGGGCGCTCGAGGGCGCGCGCATCGGCGTCTGGAGCGAGGGAACGGTCTTCGCCGATGATCCCAACGACCCGCGGATCGCCGCCACGCAGGCGGTGGTCGACAGCGCAATCGATGCTCTCGCCGCCCAGGGCGCTGTGATCGTCGAGGGAGCGAACCTCGACATCGGGCCGGCCGGTGCCGAGGAGCTGTTCGCGCTCGAGTGTGAGTTCAAGACCGACATCGCGTCGTATCTGCAGACCTACACCGCCGCGGGCTTCCCGAAGACGCTCGCCGAGCTCATCGCCTTCAACGAGGCCAACACAGACCTGGAGGGCCCGTCCGACACGATCCCCTGGAACAACGCGATCTGGGAGGATGCGGAGGCCACCGGCGGCCGAGGCGATCCCGAGTGCGACGCCGCTCGCGCAGCGCTGACGCCCGCCGCGCAGAACGCGATCGACAGCGTCATGGCGGCGAATGATCTCGACGCCATCGTCGCGCCGACCAACGGCCCGGCGTGGCCGACCGATCCGATGAACGGGGACGACTTCTCTCTGTTCATCGGCTCATCCAGCCCGTCGGCGGTGGCTGGCTACGCCAGCATCACAGTGCCGGCCGGCTACGTCGATGGTGTGCTGCCCATCGGCATCTCGTTCATCGGCGGGCAGTGGGACGAGCCGACGCTTATCGGTTTCGCCTACGACTTCGAGCAGGCGACCGACGTTCGGGTGTCGCCGAGCTTCTTGCCGAAGCTCGACTAGCGGCCTCGCAGCAGCGACGAGGGTGGCGGCCAGGCGGTCGCCGCCCTTCCGCGTGCGCGATCTGCACGCCGATCTCCGGTGAACGAAGGTTGAACGTTTTCGCGTTTCGACTACCCATACACCGTAGACGGCGCGCGACGATCCCGAGCCGGTTGGCCACCGCGCGCGCCGCCGGGAGGACACGCATGTCTCACACCCGCGCCCCTCGATCAGCCCGCCGCGCTGTCCTGGCGATGCTGGTCACCACGCTGGTCGCCGCGACGCCCGTGTCGGCCGCGCCGCCCGTGGCCGCTGCCAATGCGGCGGTCATCACCACCTGGAACTCCGTCGCGGTATCGACGATCCCCGCGAACCCGGCGGCGTTCCTCAACTACGCCTTCGTGCACCTGGCCATGTACAACGCCGTGGTCGGCATCACGGGCGAGTATCAGCAGTACCAGTGGTCCGCCCCAGCACCGCACAACGCGTCACCCGAAGCTGCCGCGGCCGCCGCAGCCCACCGCGTGCTGGTCACATATTTTCCCGCGGCGCAGGGAGCTCTCGACGCCCAGCTTGTCGCGTCCCTCGCCCTGATCCCGGATGGTGGACCGCAGGACAAGGGCATTGGCTACGGCATTCGGGCGGCTGACCGCATCATCGCGCTGCGAGCCAACGACGGCCGATTCGCCGCTGTGACGCCCCCGACGGCCGATGCAGCGGGGGAGTACGGCGGGCCGTTCGCCGTGCCGTGGCTCGGTGGCGTGACGCCGCTCGCGCTGAACTCGCTGCAGCAGTTCGACCCCGGATCGCCGCCCGCACTCGGCACGGCGCAGTACCGCGCCGAACTGGATGAGGTTCGTCGCCTGGGGGCAGCGAACAGCACTGAGCGCACCGCGGCACAGACGGAGCTGGCCCTGTACTTCGCAGACGTCCCGTTCGGGCCGATGGAGAGGGGGCTGCAAGAAGTCGCCAGGAGCCGGGCGCTGGACATCAGCGACAGCGCCCGCTTGTTCGCGGCGACGAACACCGCCATCGCCGACGCGATCGGCACCGTGTGGAACGACAAGCTCCGAACCATGTGGTGGAGGCCCTTCTCGGCCATCCGAGAGACGTTCGATGACGGCGATGCCCTGACCGTTCCGGACCCGCTGTGGACGCCCCTCGTCAACACGCCGCCGTATCCCGATTGGCCCAGCGGCCTGTGTGCGGTGATCAGCGCTCTGTCCAGCAGCCTGGTTGAGCTCACCGGTGGCGTGGACCTTGACCTGGTGTCTCCGACGAAGGGGCTGCGGCACTGGGACAGCAAGGCGGGGCTCGACGGTCTGGCCGTGGAGGCGCGTATTTGGTCGGGAATCCACTTCCGGACCGCGGACATGGCCTCCATCGGCGTCGGCAACAACGCGGCGAACTGGACGTTCGACCACTACTTCGCACCGACGAACTGACCCTTCCAATCACGACGCCGGGCGGGCACGATGCCCGCCCGGCGTTTTCGTTTGCCTCGCCGCGGGCGGCGAATATTGAGTCCAGCAGCTCCGTACGCATCCCATACCGATTGAAAGGCCGCCCCGAGCTCACTGCGGCCCGAGTGGAAGAGGCATGGATACCGATCTGGTGACTCGAGCACAGCGCGGCGACGAAGAGGCCTTCGCGAGCCTCGCCGTGGCCGCGGGGGATCGGCTCCATGCGGTCGCGCACCGAATTCTGCGTGACCTCCATCTCGCCGAGGACGCGACGCAGCAGGCGCTGCTCGCCATCTGGCGGGATCTTCCCCAGCTCCGCGATCCTGCCCGCTTCGAGGCCTGGTCGTATCGGCTCCTCGTGCGCTCCTGCTATGCCGAGGGGCGCAGGGAACGCAGCTGGACGCCACACCTGCGCCTGCTGGACTCCGATGAGCCGATGCAGGCCGATGAGTCGAGCACGGTCATCGATCGAGACCAGCTCGAGCGTGGCTTCCGGCGGCTCTCCATCGATCATCGCGCGGTGGTGGTGCTGCACCACTACCTCGACTGGCCGCTCGAACGGGTTGCCGACGCGCTCGGCATCCCACCCGGGACGGCCCGATCACGACTTCATCACGCGATGCGCGGGCTGCGCGCGGCGCTCGATGCCGACGCTCGCCCACCGGAGCGGGAGGCAGCGCAATGAGCGCCGATCGCGACACGACCCGCATCGTTCGGTCCTGGCTGGAGGACGGCGTGACACGCCTCCCGGATCACGTCCTGGACGCGGTTCTCGACGAGCTCCCCTCGACCCCACAGCGTCGCGCCACGTGGTGGCCGGCGCGGAGGCTCTCGACGATGAACACGACCCTCAAGTTCGGGCTGGCCGCGGTCGTCGTGGCCGTGGCCCTTCTCATCGGTCTCAACTACCTTGCCGGAACGAATGTCGGTGGCCCCGACGTCGAGGCGGCCACGCCGACCCCAGTAGCGACATCGACGCCGGAGCCGACGGCCACGCCGCCGCCTTCTCCCAGTGCCGAGACGGGCGGTCTGCCCGAGGGCACCTACGTCCTTTGGAACAAGGATCCGGTCGGGACGATGAACGTCACCATCCCGGCTCCCGGCTGGTTCGGCGAGCTCCAGGGCGGGATCCTCATCAAGAACGACAGCGGTGCCGATCCACCGGATGGGGCCGGCCTGATCGTGTTGGGGGAAGCCATCGACTGGCTTGTCCCGACCGACCCATGTAACTGGGAGTCGACACTGCCCGAGACGCCGGCCACTACCGTCGACCAGCTGGTCGCCGGGCTGTCCGCACAGGAGTCGCGCGAAGCGTCCGATCCAACCGATGTGACGGTGGGCGGCCATGCCGGGTTCACCATGACCCTCCAGGTTCCGGACGACGCCGATTTCGGCGGCTGTGACCACGGACAGTTCTGCACTATCGCCCGCGAATCCGTGGCGCGGGAGGGTGGCTGCCAGCGCTTCCACCAGGGCCCGGGACAGATCGACAAGCTGTGGATCGTCGACGTGGACGGCGTGCCGGTGATCATCGACGCCGGGTGGTACGACGAGACGCCCCCCGAACACGTGGATGAGCTGGAGGCGATCGTCGCCTCGACCACGTTCGGCGACTAAACCGATGGGAGGCGGCCGCCTGACGGCCGCCTCCCGGTTCCGGACCGCCTAGATTGAACCGGTAGGCTGCCCCGAACGCTCTCCAGTCCGATCGCGCCCAGACGAGGCGTGACGACGACCAGGTCCGGAGAAATCGGTGTACGCAGCGCTGGTGGAGCAGGCGAAGCGAGGGGACCGAGAGGCCTTCGATTCACTGGCTCGCCTGACCGGTGACCGATGCATGGCGATCGCGTTCAGGATCCTGCGCGACTTCGACCTCGCTGACGACGCCGTCCAATTGGCGCTGCTGATGGCATGGCGCGAGCTTCGCGCCCTGCGGGACCCCGAGCGCTTCGAGCCCTGGCTCCACCGGATCCTGACCCACGCCTGCTACGCCGAGGCCAGGCGTCGCCGGCGATGGTCGGAAGGCGTCCGGGTCCTCACCGTCGAGCCCGTGCACGGGACCGACGACTACGCGTCCGTCGACAACCGCGACCAGCTCGAGCGTGCCTTCAAGCGGCTCACCGTGCAGCAGCGCGCCGTCCTGGTCTTCCACCACTACCTCGGGCTGCCGTTGCCCGAGGTTGCGGCTCGCATCGGTATTCCGCTCGGGACCGTCAAGTCCCGCATGCATCACGCCAAGCGGGCGCTCCGGGCCAGCCTCGACGCTGAGGCCCGCTCGTCCGCCGCATCGCAGGAGCGAATGGCATGACCGCGCACAACGATCTCGATCGCCAGCTCACCGATTTCCTCCGTGAGGGTCCGGAAGAGCTGCCGTATGAGTCGTTCGACGCGGTCCGCGATCGCACCGAACGAACAGGACAACGGGTCTTCATCGGCCCGTGGAGGCTTCCCGAGATGAACAAGACCCTCACATTCGGCCTCGTCACCGCCGCGCTGGTCGTTGCAGCCTTCGTCGGCGCGCAGCTCTTCGGTTCTCCGAACGGCGGCTTTGGGTCCGACCCCAGCCCGTCACTCGAAACCCCAGCCACACCGGAGCCGACGGCCACCCCCGAGCCGACGGCCACTGCGGAGCCCACGGCGTCGCCCGTCGCTGCTCCGCCGTTGACCCAGAACTTCACGTCGGCGCAGCACGGAATCTCGCTGTCGTACCCCGAGGGATGGACCGCGCAGGCGGCGACCGAGCCCTGGACGGATCCGACGTTTCCCCTCGAATTCGGCCTGCCGCATGCCGACTGGCTCGCCGACCCGACCCTGACGTCCAACCTGTTCCTCACCGTCGCTTCGCAGCCAATCGGCGATGCAACGCCCGAGGAGTGGGTCGCGGCACAGATGGCGAGTAACGAAGGATGCACGGAGACGGAGCCGGCCACCGTCGACGGGGCCACGGGACTGATCGGCGCGACCGACTGCACCCGGGCGGCCGTCACGACCGATGGCCGCGGCTATTGGATCCAGCTCTATACCAGCGGCGACGACCCAGACGCCGTCGCTCCGTACGACCGGGCATGGTTCGAGTCGGTCCTTGCCACCATCGTGCTGGATCCGGAACGCGCCGCCGATTAGGGGTACGGCGCCCCCGCTCTGATTCACGCCGATGACGATGGGCGGCCCGCCGCGGCCGCCCATCGGAGATTTTGGCAGCCCGGGAGGCGGCCGTAACCCGCGGTCGCCCGCACCTTCGGAGACCCTTGGAGCGGTGCTCGCTACCAGCGCTCCTCGTGGACCAGCTCGGACAGCGGCAGCCGCCCGCCCGCGCGATTCGGTGCGCTCAGCTTCGCCGGATCGGCGGGGTGGCCGAACGAGAGCAGGAAGTCGCAGCGGCGGTCCCCGGGGAGCCCGAGCAGGCGTGACGCGAGCGCATGGTCGTACACGGTTGCCGGCACGCTGCCAATCCCGAGTTCCCAGGCGGCGAGCACCATGTTCTGCGCGGCCCGCCCGCAGTCCCACATCACCGAGTTGTTGTAGTGCCCGGTCGAGTTCGGCGTGACGAGCGCGATCGCCACGGTCGCCTCGGCAAGGTGCCCGGCGTAGTGGCCAACCGCCGCCAGTTCGTGGAGGTGCTCGCGGTCGCGGATGACGATGAACGCCCAGTGCTGGTCGTTCTTCGAGCTGCCCGTTCGCCGGCCGGCGTTGAGGATCCGATCGAGCTGTTCGTCGCTGATCGGCTCGTCGGTGAACTTGCGCACGACGCGCACGCTGTTGATCGCCTGCCAGGTCTCCATCGCTCTCCGGATCGCTTCGAGATTGAAGGTTCAGCCTAGCGTCAGTCCCATACCGTATGAGCGCATCGGTCTGAACCGATGTCGCCCGAGCGGATGAGGCAGTGGATACCGACTTCGTGGTCCGAGCCCAGCAAGGTGACAAGGAGGCCTACGCCATCCTTGCCACGGCCATGGCCGATCGGTTCCTGGGCGTGTCGCGCAGGATCCTGCGCGACCTCGACCTCGCCGAGGATGCGACGCAGGCGCTGCTGACCATCTGGCGGTCGATGAGCTGGTGACCGCGCTGGCGGCCCAGGCATCGCGGGCTGCCTCCGAGCCGGTCGCCATCACGGTGGACGGCTACGCCGGGAAATCGATCACCCTCCATGTGCCCGACGACGCCGTGTTCAGCGAGTGCGACCGCGGCATCTTCGGCAGCTGGGGAGTGTCGAGATCGGACATCTCACCGTTCCGCTATCACCAGGGCCCCGGTCAGATTGACGTGGTCTGGGCCCTCGACCTTGACGGTGTCCTCGCGGTCATCGACTGGAGCTATTACGAAGGAACGCCGCCGCCGTCCGCCGATCGGCAGGCGTGGCACCATGCGCGCCATGAGCTTTGCCACCGCACAGGACGCCTTCTTCGCCGACTTCTTCCGCCACTACCCGGTCCACGCGACGAACGCCGGCAACCACGAGCACGACGACCGCTGGCCTGACGTGACCGATGCGGGCACCGGCGCTCGCCTCGCCTGGCTCGCTGACGCGCGAGCGGGCCTCGAAGCGGCGGATGGCCTGAGCCGCGAGGAGGAGATCGATCGGCGAGTCCTGGTCTCGGTCATCGACGAGATGCGCTTCGAGGAGGAGGAGCTCGACGAGCCTTCATGGAGCGCCATCACGTACAGCTACCTGCTCGGTGGCGGCCTGTTCGCCCTGCTGAGCCGCGAGTTCGCGCCGCTTGCGGATCGGCTCGGCAGTGCAGCGGGCCGCATGGAAGGCATCCCGGCGGTCCTCGACGCCGCACGCGCCAACCTGACGTCCGGCCGCAGCCGCCCGGTGGCGCGCTTCCACGTCGAGAAGGCGATCGAAACGATTCCCGGCGTCGCGGACCTGTGCCGGACTGCGGTCGCCATGGCGGCCGATGTCGACGAAGAGCTGCGCGCGCGAGTGACGAGCGCGTCGGATGGAGCCATCGCCGCTGTCGACTCGTTCACGGCCTGGCTGCGTGACGAGCTCCTGCCCGCCGCCGACGGTGGCTTCCGCCTTGGGCCGGACCTGTATGACCGCAAGTTCCACCACGCGCTCAAGGCGACGGTCACGCCCCAGGAGCTGGAGGCACGCGCCGCCGCGGCCTACGACGATGTCCGTCGCGAGATGCTGAGCCTCGCGCGCCAGCTGTGGCCGGCCTGGATCGGCGATGAGCCGATGCCCGATGACCCCGATGCGCTGATGCGCCGGGTGCTGGATGCCATCGGCCAGGATCATCCGCGGGCGGACGAGCTGCTCGACTTCTGCCGCGACGAGCACGAGCGAATCGAGGCCTTCATCGAGGAACGCGACCTCATCGGCCTCGCCGACGAGCCGCTCCAGATCATCTGGACCCCGCCGTTCCTGCGCGCCTTCGGCGGCGCGATGCTGATCCCGCCCGGCCCGCTCGACAAGGGCCTCGACAGCTTCTTTGCGATCACGCCGCCGCGCGAGGATTGGACCGATGAGCAGGTCGCCTCGATGCTCCGCGAGAACAACGCCCGGGCCCTGAAGATCCTCACCATCCACGAGGCGACGCCGGGGCACTACCTCCAGCTGGCATGGTCGAACCGATGCGACTCGCTGGCGCGAGCCGTCTTCGGATCGGGCGTCTTCGCCGAGGGCTGGGCGGTGTACGTGACCCAGGTGATGATGGACGTCGGCTACGCCGATGACGACCCCGCGCTGCTGCTCGCCCATTGGAAGTACTTCCTGCGCGCCGTCACCAACACGCTCATGGACATTCGCATCCATCGGGGCAACATGACCGAGCACGAGGCCATGACGCTCATGGTCGAGGGGGGCTTCCAGGAGCGCTCCGAGGCGACCGAGAAGTGGTCGCGCGCCCGCCTGTCGAGCACCCAGCTGTGCTCGTACTTCCTGGGCAGCGTCGAGATGACCGAGCTCGAGCGCGAGGCACGCCGTCGAAGCGGTGACGCGTTCGAATGGCGCCCCTTCCTCGAGTCGGTGGTCAGCCATGGCACGCCGCCGATGCCCGTCATCCGCGACATCCTCTACGGCGACTGAACGTGGTGCGACCGGCTTCGTTGGAGTGCGGCCTGCCAGGTACCAACGACGCGCGGCTTAGGCAGCCCTCGCAGCGTGTTGCCGGTCGGGTACCAACCACGCTCGCCGGTGACGACGATTTCGGCCGGGATCGGCCCTCGCGCCGCCGTCCGGCTCGCCTAAGCCTCCCGTGGTTGGTAGGTGGCAAAGCGAAAGGTGGCAAAGCGAACGGTGGCAACGCGAAGGACGGGCCCGGCACCGCGGCGGCCGATGCGGGTTCGGCGCGGACAACGCCGCGAGTCAGCGCCCCGAAGGCGAAGGAGTGGGCTCCGGCGGCTTGATGCCGGTGGCGAGCTCGAACAGCGACGGGCCGCCCGGCGGCTCGGCCTGGAGCATGCCGCCGAGATCAACGTGGCTGCGGTTCACCTCCAGCGCGATCGTGACCTTCTCCGCCGGGAAGTGCCACAGCAGCGTCGTGTACGTGTTGAGCAGCCCGGTGTGACCGTAGCCCACGGCTCCCGGCAGCTCGATGCGCTGCGCCCCGAGGCCATAGTCGTGGTCGTTGAACGCGAGCATGTCCGCGCGCATGCTGGCATCCAGAAGGTCCGAGGTGTAGAGCGCGTCGCCCCAGCGCGCCAGGTCCGCGGCGGACGCGGTCATGGCGCCGGATCCCCAGAAGATCGTGGTCCACGCCGGCTCCAGCGGCCCGCCCGGATCGGCCGGCGTCAAGAGACGCGTGCCCTCCAGTCCGAGGGGCCTCAGGAACCGGTGCTGGAGCTCATCGGCCAATGAAGATCCGGTGACCTGCTCGATCACCAGGCTGAGCAGGTAGTAGTTCGTGTTCGCGTAGGCCCAGTTCTCGCCGGGCTGGTACCACGGGGCATGGAGCGCCGCGAGCAGCTCATCGGTGGTCCAGGCGTGCTCGGGATGCTCCTCGATGCCCACCCGAGTGGTGTCGTTGAAGACGTCGGCCAGGCCGCTGGTGTGGTTCAGCAGCTGACGGATGGTGATCTTGGGGCTGAGCGTGTGCATCGAGCGCAGGTAGGTGCGGACCGACTCGTCCAGCTCGACACGACCCTCCTCCACCAGCCCGAGGATGGTGGCCGCCACGAACGTCTTCGTGACCGAGCCGATCACCAGCGCGCTGTCCGGTGTGAGCTCGGTGTGGCCGTCACGATCGCGGCCCGCGCTGCCGGCCCACACCAGCGTCCCGTCACGCACGACGGCGAAGGTCACGCCCCAGGCACTGCCGAGCTCTCGCGCCGCCTCGAGCGCGGCGGCATAGCGCGGGGCGTCGGCCAGCTGCACCGATGCGGGCTGCAGGGCGCCCGCGGACCGTTGGTCCGCGACCTGTTCGGGGACGACTCGCGGGACGAGCGGAAGGCTGACCTCGTCGATCGGGCGCAGCCCGACATCCGGTTCGACGGCCTGGAGCGGGGCAAGGGTCAGCTCGGGCGACAGGAAGACCAGGAACGAGAGCAGCAGCGCAGCCATCGGGACACGCGGCAGCCGACCGGTCCGCATCTCCCGCGGCCGCCGGCGAGGGATCGCTCGGGCCTGTCGAATCGGGCGCTTCGTCCGCACATCATGGCGGATCGCCAGTGCACCGCTCAAGCACTTTCGTACCGTGGCGATCCTTGCCGAATTCGTCGATATTTGTTAGCATTGCTAAGTAGTGCGATGACGATCACCCAGTTGCCCCGGCGGATAAGCCGGGCAGTGTCCAACCAGCGAGCCGCGCGCCGCCCCGATGGGGCGGCGTCGCTGCCCCGTGCCGGCGGCGGCGGGTTCCGGCGCGGCTTCGTGGCGATGCGCCACCCGAACTACCGGCGCTATTGGTTCGGCCAGATCGGCAGCCTGGTCGGGACGTGGATGCAGTCGGTCGCGTTGCCGTGGCTCGTCCTCGACCTCGGTGGCTCACCGCTCGAGCTCGGCCTGGTCATGGTCTTCCTGTTCGGCCCGTCGACGCTCATCGCACCGCTGGGCGGCGTGCTCGCGGACCGAGTCGACAAGCGACGCACGCTGCTGGCGGTCAACGCCGTGGCCATGGTCCAGGCCAGCACGCTCTTCGTACTCGCACTGACCGGTGTGGTCGAGATCTGGCACGTGTACGTGCTGGCGCTGCTGGCCGGCACGGCGAGCGCCATCGAGATGCCCGTCCGCCAGGCGTTCGTCGCCGATCTCGTGCCGCGCGAGGATCTCGTCAACGCCATCGCGCTCAGCTCGACGTCCTTCAACCTCTCGCGCGTGATCGGCCCGGCCATCGCCGGCGCAACGATCGCCGCCTTCGGCGTGTGGGCCAACTTCGGCATCAATGCCGTGAGCTACTTCTCGGTGCTCATCGGCCTGTATCGGATCCAGCCCCATCTCCTCAACGCAACCGAGCGCCCGGAGCGTCACCCGTCCATTCGCTCGAGCCTCGGAGAGGGACTGCGATACGCGCGGGCCACCGGGACGGTGCTCTGGCCGCTCGTCCTGCTTGGTGGCACGGCTGCGCTGGCAATGAACTTCCAGACGCTGTTGCCGCTCTACACGCGCAACGCGCTGGGCATGGATTCCGGCGGCTACGGCGCCATCTACGCCGCGATGGGGCTCGGCTCGTTGATCGGCTCGCTGGCGCTGGCCTTCATGACCAGCCAGCGACCGCTCGTCCGGCTCATCGTGGGTGGCGGTGCCGCGTTCCTGGTGCTGGCCTTCACGCTCGGCCTCGTGCGCGACCCGCTCCTGGCCTTCCCGATCGTCGTCGGCGTCGGCCTGTCGTCGATGTTGATGGTCAACACCATCAACGTGACCATCCAGAACTCGGTGCCCGATGCGCTGCGCGGCCGGGTCATGAGCCTGTACGTCACCGTGTTCGCCGGGTCGGCCCCCATCGGCGGCCTGTTCGCCGGAGCCGTGGCGCAGGCGTTCGGAGCCGCGTTCGCGCTCAGCCTGGGCGCGGCGCTGGCAAGCGTGGTGCTGATCGTGGTCGCGTGGCGGCTGCGCTCGGTGCGCATGCCGCACCTGGAGCAGGTGGACGTCGATCCCGCCGGCGATTCGCCGCGTGCGCCGACGCGTCCGGGGGCGCCAGCTGCCGCGGCATGACGCCTGCATCGCAGGTGATTAGCATGGTCAACCACTCCTAGGTCTGGCGCCATGACCGATACCCCGCCCGGCACGCGCAGCGACCAGCCGCGTTTCGTTCCGCCTTCCGGACTCAAGCGCGGCTTCGAAGCGCTTGGCGTCCGGAACTACCGGCTGTACTGGTGGGGCCAGGTGCTGTCCCTCATCGGCACCTGGATGCAGCAGGTGTCGCTGCCGTGGCTGGTGCTCGCGCTCGGCGGCTCACCGATCCAGCTCGGCATCGTGGCTGTGCTCGAGTTCGGACCCGCCGGCGTGCTGGCGCCCTTCGGCGGCGTCTTCGCCGATCGCATCGACAAGCGCCGTGCGCTGATGATGACCCAGGCCGCGGCCGCCACGCAGTCGCTGGTGCTCGTGATCCTGACGTTCACCGGCACGATCAGCATCCCGCTGGTCATGGTCATGGCCTTCGTACTCGGCCTCGTCAACGCGATCGACATGCCGGTCCGCCAGTCCCTCGCGCCGGACCTTGTGCCGCGCAACATCCTGGCGAACGCCATCGCGCTGAACTCGATGGCCTTCAACACCGCACGCGTCGTCGGCCCGGCGCTGGCCGGCGTCATCATCGCCACCGCCACGCAGATCACCGGCTCCGTCCTGACCGGCATCGGCGTCAACCTCAGCATCAACGTCATCAGCTACGCGGCGGTGCTGACCGGGCTGTTCCTGATGGACCCGCGCCGCATCCGCCGCCACGAGCAGCCGGAGCACCATCCGCCGGTCCTCGAGTCGCTCCGGGAGGGCTTCACGTACGCGGTGCGCACGCCGCTCGTGCTGTGGTGCCTGGTGCTGCTCGGCGGGATCGCCGCGTTCGGGTTCAACTTCCAGATCCTGCTGCCGCTGTTCGCGCAGAACGTGCTCGGCCTGGGTGCCGACGGCTATGGCGCCCTGTACGCCGTCATGGGGGCCGGCTCCCTTGCCGGAGCCTTCACGCTGGCCTACATGCGCCAGCGTCGCGCGATCTTCCTGATGCTCGGTGGCGGCGCCTTCTTTGCCGTTCTGCTGGTCGGGGTCGCGTTCTCGCGCAGCGTCTGGGTCGCCGCCCCGTTCGTGCTGCTTGCCGGCTACTCGAGCATGCTCATGATCAACACGATCAATGCGACCGTCCAGGCCAACGTGACCGATGCGTTGCGCGGGCGGGTGATGAGCTTCTACGTGACCGTCTTCGCCGGGTCGGCGCCGGTCGGCTCGCTGTTCGCTGGCGCGGTGGCCGAGGTCTGGGGCACCCCCACCGCCTTCCTGGCCGGCGCCGTCCTGTCGGCCGCGACGCTCGCCGTGGTCGCGCTCGGCCTGCGGGCCGCGGCGTCGCGCGGCTCGCTCGGCGTGACGCGCCTGGACACGGCCACGACGGGGTCCCGCGCCTGATGGCGCTGCCCCTGGCGCGAGGCTTCGCCGCGCTGGCCATCCGCAATTACCGCCTGTACTGGACCGGCCAGATCATCAGCCGGGTCGGGACGTGGATGCAGCAGGTCTCGCTGCCATGGCTGGTGCTCGCGCTCGGCGGCTCGCCCATCCAGCTCGGCATTGTCGCGGCGCTCGAGTTCCTGCCGTCGCTGGTCCTCGCTCCTTTCGGCGGGGTGTATGCCGATCGGCTCGACAAGCGGCGCGCGATCCTGGTCACCCAGGCGCTCGCATCGGTCCAGGTGGTGGTGCTGTTCGTGCTCACCGTGACCGGGGCCATCACCATCCCGATCATCATGGTCCTGGCCTTCGCGCTCGGCCTCGTCAACGCCATCGACATGCCGCTGCGCCAGTCGCTCGCCGCCGAGCTCGTTCCGCGCAACATCCTGACCAACGCCATCGCCCTCAACTCGATGGCCTTCAACGGCGCGCGCGTGGTCGGCCCGGCCGTGGCCGGGGTGACGATCGCCGTCGGCACGTCGATGTTCGGCACCGCCACGGCGGGGGTCGCGTTCAACCTGGCCATCAACGCCATCAGCTACTCGGCGGTCATCGTCAGCCTGTGGCGGATGGACCCGACCCAGATCCGCCAGCCGATCCGCCCCGAGCAGCCCCAGCGCGTGCTCGAGTCGCTGCGCGAGGGCGTCGGCTACGCGGTCCGCACGCCGGTCGTGCTCTGGTCGCTGTTCCTGCTGGGGGCGATCGCCACCTTCGGCCTCAACTTCCGCATCCTGCTCCCGCTGTTCACCCAGGGGGTGCTCCACCTCGACGCCGATGCGTACGGCGCCCTGTATGCGTCGATGGGCCTCGGCTCGTTGGCGGGCGCCCTTACCCTCGCCTTCATGAGCGAGCGACGGGCGATCATCCTCA
The DNA here is from genome assembly GCA_035759945.1 of Candidatus Limnocylindria bacterium. Classification (GTDB taxonomy): domain Bacteria; phylum Chloroflexota; class Limnocylindria; order QHBO01; family QHBO01; genus JACDBZ01. The sequence continues at coordinate 16,741 of DASTTX010000206.1, forward strand.
TGGTGGGCGGCGGGCTCGCCTTCGGGCTGTTCGAGCTGGCGCTGTCGTTCAGCCGCAGCGCATTGCTGTCGGTTCCGCTGCTCATCGGCGTTGGCTTCTTCTCGATGCTGATGATCAACACCATCAATGCGACCGTCCAGGCCAACGTGCCCGATGAGCTGCGAGGGCGCGTCATGGCGCTGTACGTCACCGTCTTCGCGGGCAGCTCGCCCATCGGCGGCATCTTTGCCGGCGTGCTGGCCGAAACCGTCGACGTGCCATTCACCTTCCTGGTCGGAGCAACCATCTCGATCGCGGCCGCCCTGCTGGCGTGGTGGCAGTTCCGGGCGGCACGCCACGCCGGCAGCCTGGGCAGGACCCGGATCGGGGTGGGGGATCGGTACGAGGAACGGCCGGCGGAGCCGTCGTTGAGCCGTTGAGCCCGAGCTCAGCGGGAGCGCTTGCCTCGCTCGTTGTGGCTGGGCAGCAGGACCTGGAGCTCCTCGAGCGCGGCGCCGACGCCGGCACGTCGCTCCTCGGGGATCGGCTCGAGCAGGTCGTGGGCGGCCTCGAGCAGGTCGCGTCGCATGGCCCGCGCGCGACGCCGGCCGGTCGGGGTCAGGGCCAGCAGCACGGCGCGGCGGTCCTTCGGATCGGTCTTGCGCTCGACCAGTCCGGCGTCCGCCAGCGTCGACGCCAGTCGCGTGACGACCGGCGCGGTGACCAGCAGCCGTCGCGCGACCTCGGCCTGCGGCTGCGGACCCATGGTGTCGATCATGCGCAGCACGTTGTACTGCTGGTAGGTCAGCTCGCTCCAGGCGCGGCGACGGCGGGCATGGGCGACCAGGTGGCGCATCACCGGCGCGACCGTCGCGATCAGGCTGGCCTCGAGGGTGGGCGTCTCCTCGGAGGCGGCCTTCGACGCCGATCGCGTGCCGGGGGCGCGTGAGGTGGCCATGCGTGACGATCGTAGCAGTCCACTCCGCCCGGGGCTCACGCTCGGCCTGGTGTCGGTCGCGCACGCGGCGATCCACGCCCAATCGGCGCTGCTGCCGCTGGTGTACGCCATCGTCATCGTCGAGTTCGGGCTGTCGGAGCGCGACATCGGCGTGTTCATCGCCATCACCACGTTCGTCGGCGGCACGATGCAGCTCGCCTACGGGTTCCTCACTCGCTACGTCGCGCGCCCGGCCCTCCTCGCCGGCGGTCAGATCGTCTTCGGCGCCGGGCTGCTCATCGGCGGCCTGTCACAGTCCATCGGCCAGCTGCTCGGCGCGATCAGCGTGGCGCGTATCGGCTCCAGTCCGCAGCACCCGGTGGGCAACGCGCTGCTGTCCGACATTTACCCCGCCGAGCGGCGTGGCTTCGCGATCAGCGCGCATATCAGCGGCGGCAACGTCGGGACGATCCTCGTGCCCTTCGTCGGCGGCGCGATGCTGGCGGGCCTCGGATGGCAGGCGACGCTGGCGCTGTTCGGTGTGCCGGCGCTGGTCATCGGGGTGCTGATCGCGCTCTTCGTCCGCGAGCGTCACGCCGACTACCGGGTGCGCGCCCGCGCCTCGGGCTCGGTCTGGGAGCACCTGCGCGACGTCCTCGGCCGTGGCGACCTGCGGCTCATCCTGGCCGCCTCGCTGGTGGCGGCGGGCGGGCGCGGCCTCGACATCGTCGCGCCGTTCATGGTGCTCTACCTCTCCGGGCCGCTCGGCTTCGACCGCGGCACGGTCAACCTGCTCTACGCGCTCCTGCTCGTCGGCGCGGTGATCGGGCCGATCCTGGCCGGCGTCCTCTCGGACCGGTTCGGCCGACGACCGGTGCTCATCGCCTACTACCTGCTCTCCGCGCTGGGGATCGTCTGCTTCGTCGCCGTCGGCGCCAACCTGCTCCTGCTGGTGCCGCTGCTCCTGCCCTTCGGGACGGCCGTCTTCAGCGAGTCGCCGGTGCTCCAGGCCTACCTCGCCGATCGCGCCACGGGACCGATGCGTGACGTCGCCTTCGCCGTGTACTTCACCTTCGCGTTTGGCATCGGCGCGTTCTGGGCCTTCATCATCGGCTCGGTGGTCTCCGG
>DASTTX010000207.1:0-11545 GCA_035759945.1 Candidatus Limnocylindria bacterium
GATCGAGGCGTGGCGCGCCGATCCCTCAGCCGGCCGCGCCGACGCGCTGCGCGACGCGCTTGCCGGGGTGGCTGACGCACTCGGTCTGGCGGTCGGACGCCTCGAGGTCTCTGCGCCGCCCCTGCCGACCCTGCGGCTTGAGATCGGTTCGGCGGACGCCGAGCACGAGCTGCGGCTGCCCGGCGAGGCCGCGTCCATCGGCCGCATCACCATCACCGGTGACGCGGCGCAGGCAGCGAGGCTGGCTCGCGCGCTCGAGATGGGCCTCATGGCCGCGCGGGATCGCGCCCGTGCCGAGCGCGCGGAGGCGCAGCTCAAGGCGATGGACCAGGCGGTGAGCGGCATCAGTGGTGTGCTCGACGTCGACCTTGTGCTGCAGCTCATCGTCGATCGCGTGCGTGAGCTCGTGCAGGCGCAGTACGCCGCCATCGGCATCGTCGACGCTGAGGGCGCCATCGAACGATTCATCACGAGCGGCATCAGCGACGAGGCGCGCGAGCGCATCGGTGAGCTGCCCCGCGGCCGCGGCTTGTTGGGCCTGATCATCCGAGAGAACCGCGCCTACCGCATCGGCGACATCGCAACCCACCCGCAGCGATACGGGTTTCCGCCCAACCACCCGGAGATGCACTCCTTCCTGGGCATGCCGATCACCGCGCGCCGCGAGGTCGTCGGCCGGCTGTACCTGACCAACAAGCTCGGCAGCGACGACTTCAGCCAGGAGGATCAGGCGCTGGTCGAGATGTTCGCGCGCCATGCCGGGATCGCGATCGAGAACGCGAGGCTGCACGACCAGGTACGACGCCTGGCGATCGTCGACGAGCGCGACCGGATCAGCCGCGACCTGCACGACAGCGTCATCCAGGCGATCTACGCCCAGACGCTCGCACTCGACGACGTGCCCGACCTCATCGCCGATGATCCGGGGGAGGCCGCACGTCGGGTGGACGATGCGATCGACGCCCTCAACGCGGTCATCGGCGACATCCGCAACTTCATCTTCGGACTGCGCCCCGTCCTGGTCGAGAGCGGGACCCTGCGCGACGGCCTGGAGCACCTCGCCATGGAGCTGCACCGCAGCGCCGCGGTGTCGGTCGACGTGACGAGCCATGTCACGACCGACGAGCTCGAGCGGATGCCGATCGAGGTCGTTGCCGAGCTCCTGGCCGTGGCGCGTGAGGCGCTCAGCAACATCGCGCGCCACGCGGCCGCCCAACACGCTGCCGTCGAGCTCGACGCCACCGATGGCGCGCTGCGGCTGACGTTCGTCGATGACGGACGCGGCTTCGACCCGGACGTCGCAAGCGAGCGCGGCCATCACGGCGTGGGAAACATGCGCGCCCGCAGCGAGGCGCTCGGCGGCACGTTCTCGGTGACGAGCGGCGCCGGCGCCGGCACTCGTATCATCATCACCGTGCCGCGACGGGCGGCGCCTCGCGACGGAGAACACGCATGACCGACCCGACTGTCCAGCGTCCCCTGCGCCTGCTCGTCGTCGATGACCACGAGGTGGTCCGCCAGGGGCTGGTCGCGCTTCTCGATCGCCGCGCCGGCTTCGAAGTCGTCGCCCAGGCCGGGTCGGTGGAGGAGGCCATTGCCGCAGCGGCGCGCTTCGAGCCCGACGTGGTGGTCATGGACGTTCGACTGCCCGATGGCTCGGGCATCGAGGCCTGTCGGGAGATCCGGGCAGCGCGCCCGGAGACGCGGGTGGTGATGCTGACGAGCTACCCGGACGAGGAGGCCGTGCTCTCGGCGATTATCGCCGGCGCGTCCGGCTATTTGCTCAAACAGGTCCGCGGGCGCGACCTCGTCGCAGCCCTCGAGTCCGTAGGACGTGGCGATTCGCTGCTCGACCCGGCCGTGACGGAAAAGGTCCTCCAGCGTGTCCGCGTGGCGGCCAGCGGCGGCGCAACCGACGACCTGGCCGATCTGACCGCGCAGGAGCGGCGCATCCTCCTGCTCGTGGCCGAGGGCAAGACCAACAAGGAGATCGCCGCCGAGGTGTTCCTCTCCGACAAGACCGTGAAGAACTACGTCAGCAGCATCCTGTCGAAGCTCAACCTCCAGCGCCGGACGCAGGCGGCCGCGTTCGTGGCCAAGCACCGTCTGGGCGAGGGCAACTAGCGCGCGGCGCGGTCGATCTCGTCCAGCAGCCAGCGGGCGGTGGCGTTCGCCGCAACGTGCAGGAGCATCCGGTCAGCCACCCGGCCAACGACTCCGCCGGGCGGCGCGTAGAGCCCGTCGATCCGCAGCTCGGCTGGGCCGATGGTCAACCAGCCCGAGAAGACCGGGAACAGCGGTGCCGCCGATGACGCGCGCCAGCCGATCTCGACCTCCCAGCCCGTCGGCGTGCGTCGCGGGCGGCCGAGATCGAGGTAGGCGGCCTTGTTGAATGTGGTGAGCGCGGCGGACTCGCCGCCGACTCGCAGGCGCAGATCGACCTCGAACCGCCGCATCTCGCCCGATTGCGGATGATCGACGCGCGCGGTAGCCCACGGGCCGCCCTCGTCGAGGAGGGCAGCCACCCGATCCGGGTCGCTGCGGAGGCGGACCGACGCGACAAGGCGGACGAAGCCCTCGGGAAGGTCTCGCATGTCGGTCGCGGCAACCATGGTCACTCGCTCACGACGAGGGCAGTCACCATGCCGAACATGCCATTCGGGCCTTCCGCATGCGTCAGGACGTGGCAGTGGAACGCCCACGTGCCGACCTCGGTCGCGTCGACGATCACATCGATCCGCTCACCGGGCGCAACCAGCACCGTGTCCTCGTAGTGCGGCTGCGGCAGCGTCCAGCCGTCCTTGGCCACGACGAGCTGCGGGATGCCGTGCAGGTGCATCGGGTGGATCTGCAGCCCCTCGTTCATGTACCGAATCCGGATGTTGTCACCCTGCGTGGCGACGATCGGTGACGTGGCCGGAAAGCCCTTGCCATTGATCGTGAAGCCGAGCGGCCCGTCATTCAGGATCATGGCGATGTCCTGGTCGACCTCGGGCTCATCGGCTGTCGGATCGGTCACCACGAAGGCGCCCAGCAGGCCCATAGGCACCTGGTGCTCGGCCATGAAGTGGCTGTGGTACATGTGCGAGCCCGCATTGCGCAAGGTGTACTCGTAGGTGAAGGACTCGCCCGGCATGACCGCCGGCTGGCTGATGACGGGCACGCCATCCATCTCCGGCGGGACGAACAGGCCGTGCGAGTGGATCGTCGTCGGCTCGGGCAGCTCGTTGTGGAGGATGATCCGGATCTTGTCCCCGACCTCGGCGCGCAGCTGCGGGCCCGGGACGGTGCCGTTGTAGGCATAGGCCTCGACGACCTTCCCCGGCTCGGTCTCCCACTGGATGACGGATGCCGTGAGCTCCCACTGCAGCGTGCCATCGGGCTGGATGTCCGGCTCGAGGATCTGGTTGCCCGTTCCGTCGGTCTCCGCCGGGAACCGGGCGGTGACGGCGGCGTCGACGTCGCGCATCTGCTCGGCCGTCATCGTGGCGGCCGGCGACGGCTCGGCGGATCCGCCGGCCATGCCGACCATCACCTCACCGGTCATCCCGGCGTCGGCGTGTCCGGGCACCGAGCAGATGAACGTCATGCCGCTCGCGGGAACGGTCACCTCGCCAGTTGCGGTGCTGTGTCCGTCCGCGGAGATGGTGGTGCCGTCGGCGAAGGTGACGTCATGGAGCACGCCCCCATCATTCACGAACGTGACCGTGTAAAGCCCTGGCTCGGCGACTTCGACCATGGCAGGCTCGAAGCCCAGGTCGAAGGCGGTGATCGTGATCTCGCCGATCGGCCCGTCAGATGGCGGCGCCGAGGGCGTTGCGACTGACAACGCCGGCGTTCCGACGCCGGGCTGGCTCGTCTGACCGAGCACCAGCGCGGCGACGATCAGCGTCGCGGCGAAGACTGCCGCCATTCCGGTGAACGCGGCGAAATAGACGAAGGTGCGCTGCATCTCTGCTCCCGTGGCGTACGAATCGGCGAACCCGATGCGGCCCGCCGTGCAGCGCATTGAAGCTGTGAGAGGGGCCTGAACGGCAGGGCCGAAAGGCCCGCCAGCGAGGGCCATGGGTCCCGGCGCAACGTGCCTCGCGGCATGTGCGCACGGCGCGCAGCACCCGTAGCGTGATGTCCATCAGGCGACCGGCACCAAGGCCGGAGCCGATGGAACAAGGGTTCACAGACACCACTCGGAAAGGTGGACACCGAATGACCGCAAACACGGGAACCAAGGGCATCGCGATCCTCGCGCTCCGCCTCGTCGCGGGTTGGGCATTCCTGTTCGCAGGCCTGCAGAAGCTCCTTGGCGCCGAGCCGTTCTCGGCCTTCGGCTTCCTGAGCTTCGGCACTGCGGGCACCGCCGAGGGCGCCGTCGAAGGCGCGATCGTCAACCCGACGAACGCCTTCTGGGTCTCTCTCGCCAACAACGGACCGGTGCTCGACGTCATCAACTTCATCGTCCCATTCGGGCAGGTCGCGATCGGCGTGGCGCTGATCCTGGGCCTGGCGACGCGCTTCGCGGCTGTGATGGGCTTCATGATGATGGCCGGCTTCTCGATCGCCGCCTGGGACTTCGCCCACGGCATCGTCAACCACACGGTTCTTCTCGGAGTCGTCGCGCTCTTCCTGGGCGTGATCCGCGCCGGTGAGGCCTACGGGATCGACGCGATCGTCGACGAGCAGCCGATCGTCAAGAAGACCCCAGCACTCCGATACGTCCTTGGGTAACGGGGCGGACACATAGCGGGAACGTCACACCCTCCCGTGGCGAATTGGCCGGCGGCAACGCCGGCCGGTTCGTTTCTCTCGCACCTACGAAAAGACGCCCCGGTGCCGAACGACACCGGGGCGCGCGACCGCGGGAGTCAGCTCAGGTTGAGCGACGCGAACGCGCTGGCCGGCTCCCCGATGCGAGCCGGCACCTGGCCGCGGACGACCAAAACCGATGACCGCGCATGCAGCAGCACGTCGTGTGCGACGCTTCCGCCCACCAGGCGCCGCAGGGTGCCGATGCCGCGAGACCCCGTCACGATGAGGTCGGCGCCACACTCCCGCCCCGTATCGATGATCTGACGGGATGGCTCTCCGACCTTGGTGACCGCGGCGGCGTGCCAGCCGAGCTCGATCATCTCGTCGGCGACGGAGTGGGCGATCCCCTCATGCAGCGCGAGCTCGCCGGTCGACGCGTCCTCCGCTTCCGAGGCCCACGGGGTCACGAAGCCATCGCGCGGCGCCACGCTGAGCACTTCGACCGGCATCCCTCGGAAGGCGTCGCGCCACGCGGCGAGAACGCTCGGGATGCTGCGAGCGCTGGCCGTTCCGTCCGTCGCGAGCAGCATGCAGCTGACGCTGGGCGAACGTGCCACGAGCACCGGGCAGCCGGCGTGGTCGACCAGCTCCGCCGATACCGACCCGAAGACCGCGCTGGCCGCCGGCCCGAGGCCGCGGCTGCCCACGACGATCAGGTCGGCGAACTCGGCGTCCGCACGAACCATCAGGGCTGCGGCGGCCCGCCCGGTTTCGACGGCCGTGTCGACCGCGAGCCCGGGTCGACGAAGGGCGGCCGCGACCTCCGCCAGGACGAGCTCGAGCGCCTCGCGCCCTGTTTCCGCGGCGTCGCGCTGCGCGGACGCGAGCCCTGCCCAGTCCACCATCGGCTCGACAACAGCGACGAGGCTGATTCGCGTTCCGATCGGCCAGGTGCGGCTCGCGACGAGCTCGCACGCCGTCGTCGCTGCGCTCGATCGATCGACGCCAATGACCATTCGCATCTCGTCTCCTCCATCGTGCGGCGCACGCGCGCCCGCTCGACATTCGCTCCGAACCTACCGTCGGGCCAAGGACCGGACGTCCCGCCGCGGAGGTCCGTTCGGCCCAACTATGGCCCCGCGGGCGGACCGGCCCGTTCAAAGGGTCCGGCCGGCACTCCCGCGCGCGACCCGGTGCGGACGACGATGTCGTCGCATCCAAACGAGGAAGTTCTGATGACCGCGGGCGCGCCGCATGCTCCGCACGGCGGCATGACCGAGGGTTCTCTGGCCGGACCTCACGCATTCCCTGCGGACCAGGTCGCGCATGCCCTCCACGTGGACCCGGCTCGGGGGCTGAGCGAGCAGGAAGCATCCGCGCGGCTGGCGCGCGAAGGACCGAACGAGCTGGAGCCCCGGGAGCCGCCCTCGGTGTGGACCACGATCTTCGGGGCGGCCACCGAGCCGTTCGTGCTTCTGCTCGCGGCGGCCGGAACTGCAGCGGTGGCCCTGGGCGAGGTACGCGACGGCCTGCTCGTCCTCGCCGGGTTGCTGCCGATCGTCGGTGCGGATGTCGCGACGACATACCGCTCGGAACGGGCGCTGGCAGAGCTACGGGACGCGGTGGCGCCGCGCGCCCACGTCCTTCGTGACGGGCAGCGATCCGAGGTCGCCGCCCGCGAGGTGGTGCCTGGCGACGTGCTGCTCCTGGCCGCGGGAGACGTGGTGCCGGCCGATGCCCGCGTCCTGCCGGGAGGCAACCTGGTGGTCGACCGCAGCGTGCTCACCGGAGAATCGGTGCCCGAGCAGGCGACCGCGCTGCCCGACGTACCGGATGCGGCGCTGGCGGAACGCCACGCGATGGTGTACGCCGGCACGAGCGTCGTCGGAGGGCGCGGCTCGGCGCTGACGATCGCCACCGGCACCTCCACCGAGCTCGGCGCGATCGCCGGGACGCTCGGCACGGAGGCTCGCCGACGCTCGCCGCTCCAGCGGGAGCTCGACCGCCTGGTCCGCATCCTTCTCGTGGCGGCGATCTCGCTGATCATCATCACGGTCGGCCTTGGGTTCCTGCGTGGCCAGCCAGCCGGCGCGAACATCCTTGCCGGCATCTCGGCCGCCATCGCCGCGATCCCGGAGGAACCGCCGATCCTCCTCGCCGTGATCCTCGGGCTGGGCGCCTATCGGCTCATGCGGCGCGGGGTGCTGGTGCGGCGCCTCGCGGCACAGGAAGCGCTCGGTGCGGTGGATCTGATCATCACCGACAAGACCGGCACGCTCACGCAGAACCGCCTCGAGGTCGAGGCCGTGCTACGACCCGGATCGGCGCCCAGCAGCGAAGATGAGGTGGCGATCCTGACCGATGCGTTCAGCGCGGAGGATGACGCGTGGGAGCCCGTTGAGACCGGGCGGCTCGGCTCCTTCACACGCGCCATCGCGGCGGCGCTCGAACGTCGTGGCGCCGCGCCGGACCTGGATCGGTCGTGCCTCGTCGAAGCACGCGGGCCCGCCGACGGGCGGCCATACAGCCAGGTGCGATGCGAGGTCGGTGGACGCCGCCGCGAGCTCATGCTCGGCGCGCCCGAGGCGGTCAACGAATCCGTGACGCATCGCGACGCGGACGAGGCGACCGCGTGGCTCGACCTCGTTGCCGCAGAGGCCCGGCGTGGCGGACGACTCCTTCTGCTCGCGTCGCGAGATGGCAACGATCCCTGGCAGTCCGACGCGCTGCTTCGCTTCGGTGACCCGCTCCGCGAGGAGGTCCCCGCTGCCGTGGCGGCCGCAACCACGGCGGGCATCCAGACCATGATGGTGACCGGGGATCACATCACGACGGCGGAGGCGATCGCCGATGCCGTTGGCCTGCCTGGCGGCGAAGGGATCACCGGGCCGGACCTCGAGCGCCTCTCGGACGAGGAAGTCGGACGGCGTCTCGGGTCGCTCCGCATCGTGGCCCGGGCGGTACCCGAGCACAAGGCCCGGCTGGTCCGTATCGGTCAGTCCATCGGCCGGTCAGTCGCCGTCACCGGCGATGGCGTGAACGACGCGCCGGCGCTCCAGGCGGCGGACGTCGCGGTCGCAATGGGGTCCGGGACCGCCGTGGCTCGTGAGGCATCCGATCTCGTGCTCGGCGACGACTCCTTCGCGACGATGATGGGCGGGTTGCGCGAGGGCCGGCGCATCGTGGCGAACGTGCAGAAGGGTCTCGTCTTCCTCGTCTCGACCCACGTCGCGCTTCTCGGCTTCATCCTGATCGCGACCGTCGGCGGCTTCGGCCAACCGCTGCTCCCGCTTCAGATCCTATGGCTCGAGCTCTTCATCGATACCTCGACCTCCGTCGCCTTCGAGCGAGAGCCGGAGGAACCGGGTGCGATGAACCGTCCGCCGCGGCCTCGGAACGAGCCGCTCCTGGATCGCGGCATCCTGGGGCGGATCGCCGTCGCGGGTGGATTCAGCGCGACCGCCGCGTTCATCATCCTTCTCGCTCATCCAGCCGGATTCGAACACGCACGCTGGGTCGCCTTCACGACACTGGTCGTGGCCCAGGCGGTGCGCGCCTATGCCAATCGGAGCCTGACGCTGCCGCTCAGACGCCTCGGGACGAATCGCTTCCTGCTGCTGGCGTGCCTGATCGTGATCGCGGCGCAGGGCGCCATTCCGTACATCCCGGGAGTCTCCGACGCATTCCGGGCGGTCCCGCTGAGCGCGGCAGAGTGGCTCCTGGCGGGGTCCGTGGCCTTGGCACCCGCGGTCGTCGCGGAGCTCGCCAAGGGACGGCAGCCGGACGTTGCCTACGTCGCCTAGCGTCGGATGCGTCCCGGTCTCGTGTGCGCCGCGATGGGGTCGTTGGTCACGCTCGGCGCGGGCCGGACGGCCGTTGGCACCCAGCCGTTTCGATGCGATGGTGAAGGCAAGCCATACGCTCAGGAGGTCACGGCATGAAGGTTCTGCTCGCACTCGACGGCTCGCCGCCGTCGCTCGTCGCCCGCGACCTCGTCGCGAACCTCCCCTGGCCGACGGGCACGACGGTCCACCTGGTCTGTGCCTATCAGGTGCCGATCGACTGGACCGGCGGCGTCGGGTCCACCATGGCGTGGGTCGGCGACATCGATGACGCCATCCGCGATCACCTCGCGGAGGACCTGCGAGCGATGGCCGAACCGCTCCTGGAGCGCGGTCTCGAGGTCGAGTATCGCGTCTCCCCAGGGCGCGCGGCCGACGCCATCACCAGTGCGGCGGTGGACTTCAACGCCGATCTGATCGTGACCGGCTCTCGTGGTCGTGGACCGATCCGATCGATGCTGCTCGGCTCGGTGGCAGCCGAGGTCGCCGCCGACGCCCCGATGCCCGTGCTCGTTGCCCGCAGCACGACTGCGGAGCGACTGCTCATTGCCACCGACGGGTCGCCGAGCGCGAAGCACGTGCCTGGGTTGCTGGCCGGCTGGGGGATCTTCGGCGGTGCGAAGGCGGACGTCGTCGCTGTTTCGGTTCCCGATCCGCCGGGATACACGCTCATGACGAACCTCTACACGCTCGGCAGCGACGCCGTCGCGAAGTCGCGAGAGAAGGATGCCGAGCGCGCCCAGGTCGACGCGGATGCGATGGCCGAAGGCCTGCGGGACATCGGCATACCCGCGACGCCGTATGTGCGCAGCGGGGATGCAGCCGAGCAGATCCTGGACGCCGCGACCGAATTGGACAGTGATCTCATCGTCACCGGGTCCCGCGGGCTCGGTCAGCTCGAACGCCTGCTGCTCGGCAGCGTGGCGCGCAACGTCCTCGTGCATGCCGGCTGCTCCGTGCTCATCGTGCGGACCGGTGCGGAGGCCGAGCTCAGCCAGGAGGAGGACCCGACATGATGACCGCAAACCTCACCGACCTCCGCGTCGCGGACCTCATGACCATCGACCCTGTCGTCATCTCGGTCGACGCGTCGATCGAGGACGCCGAGGAGCTGCTCCGCCACAACCGCATCACAGGTCTTCCCGTCGTCGATCTCGGCGGTCGCCTCGTCGGTGTCATCAGCCAGACGGACCTGCTCTACCTCGCCGTGCCGGCCGTTCAGGCCATTATCCGGCATCGCGAGCGTGGGATTCGCGTGGGCGAGGTGATGAGCTCACCTCCGGTTACCATCGACGGCAGCGCGACCGTCCGCCATGCCGCGCGGCGGATGAACGACGAACGCCTGCACCGGCTCGTCGCGGTCGACGACCACGGACGTCCGACCGGGGTGATCTCGGCAATGGACTTCGTCGCCCTCGCGGCCGACGGCTAGTCGCCGCTGACTTACGGTCGCGGTTCGGCCGCTCGGGGGATGGCCCGTCCCCGTCAGGCCACTGGAACCAAGCTCAGCGTGATCTCCTCGACGCCCGCGTCCAGGTGGTCGGCCACGATCGGTCGGCCTGCACGCTGCACGAGCCGTCGCATGGGCACGTTCTCGGCGAGAAGCGTGGCCGTCGCCGTCCTCAGCCCACGCGCCTGAGCCAGCTCGAGCGCCATGGACATCAGCTGCCGACCGATTCCCTGGCCCTGCAGCTCGTCCGCGACGGCGAACGCGATCTCCGCTTCCGCGTCACCCAGCGACTGGACTGAGGCGTGGGCCACAACGGCACCATCACGCGGCCCGCGTTCGCCCACGGTCCCCACCAAGCCCTCGCCCTCGTCGGCGAACGCCCGCAGCAAGTCGCCCTGGGGCCGCGGCGCGGACCCGAGGAAGCGCCTCCGCAGTGACTCGGGCGAGAGGCGGGCATAGAAGTCGGAGAGGCCTGACGCATCGGAACGCTCGATCGGGCGGATCGTCACCCAGCGGCCTTCGTCGATTGGTATCCGTCGCCGGGCAACCGTTCGGGCCTGGGTTGTCATTTGGTTCATGCGTCCTGCCCCTCCGTCGACTCGATCGTCGCCTCGAGCATTCCGAGCAGGAAGGGCCGTTTGGACCGATGCGCCTGGGCCGATGCGCTCTCGTGCGGCGAGGGCCGCCCCGCCTACGGTGCTTGCATGCGACGAGCACAAGGAGCCGGACCGATGAACGTGGCCGACGTCATGACCCGCGACGTACTGACCGTTGCGCCTGAGGCGCCGCTCCGCGACGTCGCCCGGCTGCTCAGCGAGCGCCGGATCAGCGGCGTGCCCGTGGTCGATCGGGCCGGAGCATGCGTGGGGATCATTTCGGAGGCGGACCTGCTGCCGAAGCAGTTCAGCCGCGGACCGAGCAGCCGAAAGCCACTCGAGTGGATTCTCGGCGACCGAGAGGATCCGGAGGAGATGCGGCGGAGGTCGGCACGCACCGCCGCGCAGGCGATGAGCGCGCCCGCGGTGACCATCGCACCCGATCGTCCCCTGCGCGAGGCGGCTGGTCTCATGGTCGAATGCGGCGTGAACCGACTGCCAGTCATCTCGGAGGGCGCCCTGGTCGGGATCGTCACGCGGGCGGATCTCGTGCGCGCCTACCTCGGGCTCGATGACGAGATCCTGCGCACCATCCGCGAGCACGTCCTTCGGAGGACGATGTGGCTCGACCCAGCCCGGTTCACCATCGAGGTGTCCGACGGGCGCGTGCGCATCGGCGGCCACGTCGACCGCCGGTCGACAGCTCGCATCATTGCCCGCCTCATCGGCGTGGTTGATGGGGTGGCCGAGGTCGCGAGCGCCATCGGCTGGGACTTCGATGACAGTCACCTCGACGTCCCGATCGAGACTGAGCCGGTGCCTGGCTCGGCGTCCCTCACCGCGCGCCGTGCACCGCAGCCGATGCACCGCTAGCCTCAGTCAATGCGCGTCGTCACCAGTGCCGAGGCGGT
>DASTTX010000208.1:0-5614 GCA_035759945.1 Candidatus Limnocylindria bacterium
CGCAGGTGACGGCTGAAGAGGCCCATGAGCCGATCAGGAGATCCGCGCCTGACCCGTCTCCGCCGCGGCAGCCGCCTCGGCGACCGGAACCGAGGCAAGGATCTCGCGCACGATCTGCTCCGGATCCACCTCGCGCAGCGACGCCTGGCTCTTCACGATCAGCCGGTGCGCGAGCACGGCCACCGCCAGCTGCTTCACGTCGTCGGGGATCACGTAGTCCCGCCCAGCGAGCGCGGCGAACGCCTGCGATGCCCGGTACAGGTTGAGCGAGCCACGCGGCGAGGCACCCAGATAGACGTCGGGGTGCTCGCGCGTCGCGGTCACCAGCCGAACGATGTACTCGGCCACGGCCTGGTCGACGTAGACCTCCTTGATGGCGGCCTGCATCTCGCGCAGCTCGTCGAGGTCGAGCACCTGCTCGACGTCGCTGATCGGGTGGCGGCGCTTCTGCTCGTCGAGGATGACGATCTCCTCCATCGCCTTCGGGTAGCCCAGGCGGAGCCGCAGCATGAAGCGGTCAAGCTGGGCCTCCGGCAGCGCGAAGGTGCCCTCGTACTCGATCGGGTTCTGGGTGGCGATGACGAGGAACGGCGTCGGCATCGGATAGGTGACGCCGTCGATCGTGGCCTGGCGCTCTTCCATGCACTCGAGCAATGCGCTCTGGGTCTTGGGTGTGGCGCGGTTGATCTCGTCCGCCAGGGCGACCTGGGCGAAGATCGGCCCCGGGCGGAACTCGAACTCGTGGGTCTTCTGGTTGAAGATCGAGAGGCCGGTCACGTCGGACGGCAGCAGGTCCGGCGTGAACTGGATGCGTCGGAAGGAGCAGCCGATGGACTGGCTGATCGCCTTGGCCAACATCGTCTTGCCGACACCGGGGACGTCCTCGATCAGGATGTGTCCCTCGCACAGGAGCGCGACGAGGGCGATCCGCACCTCCACGTGCTTCCCGACGATGACGCGCTCGACGCTGGCGACGACTCGCTCGGCCGGCTGCTGGACGTTCTTCACGGTCTGGGGTCTCCCCTATCGGTGCCGTGGGCACCATCGGTGGAGCCCGGTCCTTGCAGAACAATACCGCAGGGCGTTACCAATCAGTTCATCCGAGCTCAGCCGCCGGACGAGAGGCGCAGGTACTCGGCCATGACCCGCCCCGCGATCGGCGCGGCCCGACCGGAGCCCGACCCGCCGCTCTCCACCAGCACCGCGACGGCGATCTGCGGCGTCGCACCCTCCTGGGCCGGCGCGAAGCCGATGAACCACGAGTGCGGTGCCTGCTCGCCGCCCAGCTGCGCGGTGCCGGTCTTGCCGGCGGAGCGCTGGCCACCGATGCCGTACAGCGTGACGTCAGCCTGCCCGGCATACAGGCGGCCCAGCTCGCCGTTGACGGCGTCGACCATCGCGGTCCGGGTGGCGCGCGCGGCCTGGGTGCTGATCACGCGCGTCCCACCCGAGCCGAACTCGTCGAGGACCGTCTGGCTCAGCGTGCCGTCATCGGTGTGCGCGCGCACGTCACGCACGACGTACGGCTGCGGCATGACGCCGTCGCCGGCGATGGTGGCGGCCAGCAGTGCCATCTGCACCGGCGTGGCGAGCACCGAGCCCTGGCCGAACGCGGCCGTGGCCAGCTCGACGTCACCACTGAAGGCGCTGCACTCCCCGTTCTCGACCGCGGTGACGTACGAGGCGGCCACGGAGAGCGGCCGATCGGGCGGCCCGATCTGCATCGGCGCGCAGAAGCCGAACTGCTGTGCGTATTCCAGGAAGCGCTCGGCACCGAGCTCGAGGCCGACGTGCGCGAAGTAGATGTTGCTCGACACCTGGAGCGCCTCCGACAACGGCCACAGCGACGGCGCGATGCCACCGAGGTCATGCTCGCGAATCGGGAAGCCGTCGACCACGAAGCCGTTCGTCTCCTGCTCCGGCTGATCGGCGAAGGTGGTGTCCGGCGTGATGACGCCCGCGTCCAGCGCCGCCGCCGTGGTGAAGACCTTCATGATCGAGCCCGGCACATAGCGACCCTGGCGTGCGCGCGGGAGCAGCGGCTCGGCCGCGTTGCCGCGCAGGGCGTCCATCGGCTCCTGGGCCACGTCGGGATCGCCGGAGATCGGCGTTGCATCGAACGACGGCACTGAGACCATCGCCAGGATCTGGCCGCTGATCGGGTCGAGCGCCACGACCGCCCCGGCGTCGCCGCCGAGCTCGTTGGCGGCGAAGTCCTGGAGCCGCCTGTCGATGGTCAGCGACAGGTCGCGCGGCTCGGGCTGGCGGTTGAGCACGTCGTTCACGATGTCGCGGATCGGGTTCGGATCGGTCCGTCCGACCAGCACGTCCTCGAAGGCAGCTTCGACGCCGGTGCTGCCAAAGCGCAGGCTCGAGTAGCCGATGACGTGGGTGAAGGCCGGATCGGCGTACGTCCGGGTGCTCAGGCCGTCGATCACCTGCGACGTCGCCAGGACCTGGCCGGTGGCGTCGAAGATGGTGCCGCGCAGGAGGCTGCGGCGGGCGGCGATGACCTCGGGGTTGTCGGCTCGTGTCGCGAGCTGTGGTGCCTCCAGCACCTGCCACCAGGCGATGCTGGCCGACACCACCGCGAAGGCCAGCATCAGGTACAGGCCCAGGCGTCGAACGTTGGTGGCGATCACGCCTCGGGCTCCACGTCGGCGCCGACGGCCGTGCGATGGCTGATGCTCAGCAGCAGGCCGACCATGATCGAGCTGGCCAGGATGCTCGACCCGCCGTAGCTCACGAACGGAAGCGTGATGCCGGTCAGCGGGATGAGCTTGGTGTTGCCGCCGATGATGATCAGCGTCTGGAGCCCCAGGCTCGCGGTCAGGCCCACGGCCAGCAGGCCGCTGAAGTCGTCGCGTGCCAGCGCCGCGATCCGCAGCCCGCGGAAGACGAGCACTGCCGCGAAGCCGAGCAGCGCGAACGCGCCAAGCAGCCCGAGCTCCTCCGCAACCGCGGTGAAGATGAAGTCGGTGTGGACGAACGGGATCGTCAGGCTGCCGCCGAGCGTGACCAGCCCCTGCCCGAGGCCCTCACCGAACACGCCGCCACGGCCAAAGGCGTAGAGGGCCCGCACCGGCTGGAAGCCCGCCCCGAGGGGATCGGCGAACGGGTCGAGCCAGACGTCGACCCGAGCCTGGACGTGGCCGAACAGCTGGTACGCGACGTAGAACCCGGCCGCGAAGAGCACGAGGCCGATGAGGACATAGCTGCGCCGGCCGGTCGCCACGAACAGCATGATCAGGAAGGTGCCGAAGAAGAGCAGGGCGGTGCCGAGGTCGTTGAGGCGGACGACGATCAGCATCACGATGCCGAACAACGCCAGCATCGGCAGGAAGTATGGCAACGGCGGCACCGAGATGGGCCCGATGCGCAGCCTGGCGCTCGTCAGCAGCGTGCGCGTCTCGGCCAGGTAGGCGGCGATGAAGACGACCAGCACGATCTTCAGGATCTCCCCGGGCTGCACGCTGACCGGGCCGAGGTCGATCCACAGCCGCGCGCCGTTGACCTCGTAGCCGAAGACCACCGTCGCCGCCAGGAGCAGGATGCCGATGGCGGCCCACGAGTACTTGTAGTGGCGCAGGATGCCATCGTCCCGAAGGCCGACCGCCACCGCCACCATCGCCACCATGCCAACCGCGAACCACAGCAGCTGGGTCGCCGCCATGCCGAGCTCGATGCCGAGCGCGCTCGTGCCCGCGAGATCCTGGGGCAGCCGATTCAGCATGACGATGCCGACAGCGCCCATCGCCGCAACTGCCGGCAGGAGCAGCTGGTCGCCGCGATGGCCAAAGGCGACCAGCAGGAAGTGCGCACCGACGATGATGGCGACGTAGCCCATGGCAAGCTCCATCGGCCCAGGCTCGAACGTGCCGCTGAGGGCGATGTGGCTGACGGCGAAGCCCAGCGGCACCAGGACGATGATGGGCAGCAGGAGGCGCAGCTCCGCGCCGCGCCAGGCGATGCGCATCAGGTGGCGGTCACCGCGCTCATCGATCGAGGCGCATCCGGACGCGACCGATGGTCAGCTCGTCGCCGAAGCTGAGGGCGACCGGCCGCTCGATGCGATGGCCGTTGACGTACGTGCCGTTGGTGCTCCCCTGGTCCTCGATGAACCAGCTGCGGCCCCGGAAGGTCAGCATCGCGTGGTTCGTGCTGACGAAGTCGTCCTCGACGTAGATCGTGTTGTTGACGTTGCGCCCGATCGAGTTGATCGGACCGAGCGCGATGGTCGTGCCGGCCGGCGGCTCGTCCTCCGGTGACTCGAGCACGGACAGGCGGCCGATCCCCGAGCGCGAGGCGATCTGCGCCTGCTCGGCACTGCGCAGGTCCTTCAGCAGCGAACCGGCGAAGCGCATCAGGACCAGGTACAGGAGCGCCACGAACCCGAGCTGGAGGAGCAGCAGCAGGATGCGCAGGATGTCCCCGGTCACGTCCGCACCTGGAACTCGATTTCGGTGTCGCCGATGCGGATGACGTCGCCGGGCCCCAGCGCGATCTGGCTCACGGGCTGCCCGTTGACGGTCGACCCGTTGCGGCTGCCGAGATCGGCGAAGCCATACGCGCCGTGCTGGAGCTTGAGCTGGCAGTGGTGGCGGCTGACCATCGGGTCGTCGACGATCACGTCGTTGTCGCTGGCCCGTCCGATGCCGATGAGGGCGCCACCCAGGTCGAACTGCACCGGCCGGCTGCCGCGCGTGCTGACCAGCAGATAGGCGCGCCGCGCCGAATCGGGCGATGCATCGGCGCTCTGGCGCGCGAAGACCATCGTGTCCGAGCTGGCCGGCATCGGCGTCGCGTCGCCGATGCGGTCGCCCCGCTCGTCGACGACGTTGGCCGCCACCCGGATCTCGCCGCGCCGAATCGACGGATCGGGCACGATCTCGACGCGTGGCCGCGCGACCAGCGTGTAGCGCTCGTGCCGGGAGCGGGCGAGCACGCCATGCGCGAGGTCATCCTCGAGCGCGCCGCGGTACGACGCAAAGGCCTCGAAGTCGGATGGATGGAGATGGAGCGCGTACTGGTTCGGCACGATCACGCCCACGTCGGCGTAGGTCTTGTTCGTGTCCATGGCGCGCTCGATCCGTTTCGCGAGGCTCACGGGCTGGATAGACGCGCCGAGCCGGCCTGCTGGCGCTTCGAGAAAGCGTTCGAGGAACGCCTCGACGCGCGACAGGATCCCCATCGCGGCCGATCCTAGCATGCGGGGTACGAACGGCCGGATTCCGGCTACCGATGCGCCCATAGGGCCAAATTGGACCTCGTGGCTATACTTCGGGACCCTGATCGCTCCATGCGGTCATTGGGGGAGATGAGACCGATTGGCTGAAACGCTCACTGAATCCTTCTGCGAACGCTGCGGGACGCGCTACGAGTTCAAGGCGCCGACCCGTCTGAACCCGCTGCGCAAGACGCGCGGGCTCATCGGCGGTCTCAAGAACTACGTCATGAGCCAGGACGCCCTCGGCGATGCCGTCGGTGATGCCATGCGCTCCGAGGAGGAGCGGCTCGCGTCGGCGCAGCTCGAGGCCTTCCACGAGTCGTTCAACTTCTGCATCGACTGTCGTCAGTACACCTGCCTGAACTGCTGGAACGACGACGCCGGCCG
>DASTTX010000209.1:0-3758 GCA_035759945.1 Candidatus Limnocylindria bacterium
GCGGCATGGATCTTCGTCTGGATGGTCAGTGGCCAGCGGCTCGGCCTCGACGCCTTGTTCGGAGGCTTTGGGATCTACACCGCGCTGGCCGGCGCTGCCGGGCCGTGCGTCCTGTGGCTGGCCGGCCGCGCTCAGGGGCACGCGCTCGGCTGGTTCATGCTGACCGCCGCGAAGATCGCGCTGGTCATGGTCGTCGTCATCGCGCTGATGATCCTGGGCGCGGCCTTGATCATGGGCGGCGCGATGCCGGTCGGAGGCACGCTCGTCGCCGCAGGCCTCATGGTCGCCATGGCCGTGGTCCTGAGCCAGGTCTGGGCGCTCGCCACGTGGGGCGCCGACCGCTGGATCGCCAAGGCGCGCCTGGACGAGACCTAGGGCGGTCGCTCAGACCTCGTACGTCGCCGTCGGCTCGGCGATGCTGACCTTGCCACCGAACTCATCGGCGGCTGCCTCGCGCGCCCATTCGCCGTGGCCGTTGACCGGGAGGTGGGTGAGGACCAGCGAGCCGGCCTTCCCGTTGCTGGCGGCGGCGCCGGCCTCGGCCGGGAGCAGATGCCCGCGCGGCTCCGGCGGCTGGGCATCCTCGTCGAGGGAGCGCAGCGTCGCCTCGCTGAGCAGCAGGTCCGGCCCGTCGGCGAGGTCCTCCAGGCCGCCGCACGGCGCGGTGTCGGCGGTATAGGCCAGGCGGCGGCCGTCCGCCTCGATGCGGAAACCCCAGCACGGGATGTAGTGCTGCGTGCGAACCGGCATCAGTGAGAGCGCGCCGGCGGTGAAGGCGCTCGAGCCGTCGTGCTCCGAGATGCGGAAGCAGTCCTCGAAGTGTCGAGCGCTGCCGACGCCGCGCGCGAGCTCGAGCAGCTGGTCGGCGGATCCCGGCGGGGCGATGACGCGCAGTCGCTGGTCCTTCGGTCGCGCTCGCCACGGATACACGTACCGGAGCGTGACGAGGTCGAGCATGTGGTCGGCGTGCATGTGGCTGATCACGACGGCGTCGAGCTCATCGGGATGGTGGCGGCGCACCAGCTGGGCGACCACGCCGGGGCCGATGTCGACCAGCACGCGCGAGCCACCGGCTTCGACGAGGTAGCCGGCGCACGCCTCGCCCGGGTTGGGCGAGGCGGGGGAGCGTCCGAGGACCGTGAGCCGCATCAGCGCCGGCTCACTCAGCGCTGCTCGATCGGTGTGTACTCCCGGGTCGCGGGGCCGATGTAGACCTGCCGTGGCCGTCCGATCTTCGTCTCCTTGGACTCGATCATCTCCTTCCACTGCGCGATCCAGCCCGGCAGCCGGCCGATGGCGAAGCAGTTGGTGAACATGTTCTTGGGGAAGCCGATGGCACGGTAGATCAAGCCGGAATAGAAATCGACATTCGGATAGAGCTTGCGGCTCACGAAGTAGTCGTCGTTCAGGGCGACTTCCTCGAGGCGCTGCGCCACGTCGAAGAGCGCGTCATCTGCGCCGGTGGCGGCCAGCACCCGTTCGGCGGCCGCCTTGATGATCGTCGCGCGCGGATCGAAGTTCTTGTAGACCCGGTGGCCGAAGCCGGCGAGCCGGAAGGTGTCATTGGGATCCTTCGCCTTGTCGACCCAGCGCTGCACGTCGCCGCCGTCTGCCACGATGCGCTCGAGGGTGTTGATGACGGCCTCATTGGCGCCACCGTGCAGCGGCCCCCACAGCGCGCTGATGCCGGCGCTTATGGAGGCGTACAGGTTGGCGTGGGTGCTGCCGACGAGCCGCACGGTGGAGGTCGATGCGTTCTGCTCGTGATCGGCGTGCAGGATGAGCAGCAGGTCGAGCGCCTCGGCGATGCGCGAATCGACCTCGTAGCGCTCGCTGGGCACGGCGAACATCATGTGCAGCAGGTTGGCGGAATAGCCCAGGTCGTTGCGCGGGTAGACGTACGGCTGGCCGATTGCCTTCTTGAACGACCACGCGGCCAGCGTCGGCAGCTTGGCGATGAGCCGGTTGATGGTGATCTCGACCGCGTCCGGGTCGAAGATGTTCTGGCTGTCGGGGTAGAAGTTGCTCATGCCCACCACGCCGGAGGCGAGGACCGCCATGGGGTGTGCGTCGGCCGGGAACGAGTCGAAGAAGTGGCGCATCTCCTCGCGGATGAGGGTGTGGTGCGTCACCTCGGTGACGAAGCCATCCAGCTGCTCGCGGGTCGGCAGCTCACCCCAGATGAGCAGGTACGCGACCTCCAGGAAGGTCGAACGCTCCGCCAGCTGCTCGATTGGATAGCCGCGGTAGCGCAGGACGCCGTTCTCGCCGTCCAGGAAGGTGATGGCGCTGGTGGCTGCACCGGTGTTGCCGTAGCCGGGATCGAGAGTGATCAGACCGGTCTCCGAGCGCAGCTTGCTGATGTCGAGCGCGTCGTCCCCCTCGGTGCCGTGGACGACCGGCAGCTCGAGCTGGCGGTCGCCGATGCGGAGATCGGCGGCGTCCGAGCGCGCGGGCGAGTCGGCCGTCACGCCAGCAGCTCCTCGACGGCGGATCGCTCCTCCAGGAGCTCGGCAGTGGTCGCCTCGATCCGCGACCGCGCGAAGTCGCCATGCTCGATGCCCTGGACGATCTCGACGGTGCCCGGCGCGGTGGCACGCAGCGGGTACCCGAAGACGAGCCCTTCCGGGACGTCGTAGCCGCCGTCGGCGGGCGCCGGGATGGCCGACGAGAAGATCTGGCCGGTCGGCCGGCTGACGTTGCGGACGGTCTCGATGACCGCGTTCGCCGCACTGGCCGCCGAGCTCTGGCCGCGGGCCTTGATGATGGCCGCCCCACGCTGCTGCACGCTGCCGATGAACTCCCCGCGCAGCCAGTCCTCGTCGATCACCTCGGGCGCGGGCCGGCCGCCGATGGTCGCGTGCCAGGCATCGGGAAACTGGGTCGAGGAGTGGTTGCCCCAGATGGCCAGGTCACACACCTGGCCGACCGGAACGCCCGCTCGGCCGGCCAGCTGCGAGCGGCCGCGGTTCTCGTCGAGCATGGTCATGGCGAACCATCGGTCCTTCGCCATGCCGTTGCGCGCCGCCGCGGTCGAGCCGATGAGCGCGTTCGTGTTGCACGGGTTGCCGACCACCAGCACGCGACAGTCGCTCGCCGCGTTGCGCGCGATCGACGCTCCCTGCCCGGTGAAGATGCCGCCGTTGATGCTCAGCAGGTCCTTGCGCTCCATCCCCTCCTTGCGCGGCACCGCACCGACCAGGAGCGCCCAGTTGGCGTCGGCGAAGGCCTCGTCCGTTTCCGAGGTGCAGGTGACGCCCTCCAGGAGCGGGAACGCGCAGTCGTCGAGCTCCATGCGCACTCCCTCGAGCGCGGGCAGCGCGGCGGGCAGCTCGAGCAGCTGGAGCCGTACCTTGGTATCGGGCCCGAACGCCTGGCCCGACGCGATGCGGAAGAGGAGCGCGTACCCGATCTGTCCGGCAGCGCCGGTCACAGCAACGCGAACGGTGGAGTCGGCCATCGGTCTCCTGTGGTGAAGGGTCGTGATCGAGTGTAGCGCAGCACGCTCGATCGGCCCCCGTCTGCGTTCAGACCTGGCGGAGCCACGGCTGTAGCCGCCGATTCGATCATCGGCGCGGTCGCCTGAGCCTCCAGAACGGCGCTCATCGATCGTCGCCGGACGCCCAGTCGGATACGGCAGCCGACATGGACGCGAACGCCAGGCGCGGGAGCCAGGCCGGGACCTCGGAGCGGGCGACCCAGGTGTGCTCGCTCGACTCGAAGTCGAGCGTGACCGACGCGTCCTTGCGCGTTGGCTG
>DASTTX010000210.1:0-5678 GCA_035759945.1 Candidatus Limnocylindria bacterium
AGAGGGTCACAGCGCCCGAGATGGCGAGGATGCGCACCAGGATCTCGACGGCGAAGGCAAGGCCCTCCGCCGTGGCGGTGATCGGACCGAGGCGCAGGAGCACCGTCTCGGCGCCGGGAAAGAAGAAGAGGTTGACCAGGAACGCAGACACCGCGATCGGCAAGGCCAGCAGGCCCGCCGTGCGGAGCAGCCGCGCCAGGACGCGCGCCACGGCGGCGGGCACGATGACGGCCCCTGCGACGAGGACGAGCGGCCACAGCACGCCGCCCAGCACGACCGCCGCGATGGCGGTCGTCGTCGCCAGGGTCGCCTTGGTCAGCGGATTCAGCCGGTGGTACGCGCTCGGGCCGGGCCGCCCGAGGAAGGCCGGGACCTCGGTCAGGTGGTCGCGCCCCGCCACTCGCCCTCCTCGATCGCGTCGCCGTCACCGCCCTCGATGAGCCGTTCGCCCTGCGGGAAGCGCGCCTTGGTGCGCCGCGCCATCGCCGCCAGGATGAGGTAGACCACGAAGAAGGTCACCAGCTTGTCGACCGGGTCGGACAGCAGCCCCTGCTGGAACGTCGCCGTCTGGAGGTCCGCCCCGGCCTGCCGGAAGGCGGCCACCAGGAAGTCGGTCCCGCCACCGGTGACACCACCGAAAACGTTCGCGCTGATCGGCGCGCTGATGAGCGCGGCAATCAGCCCGGTCGCCACTCCGGCCACGGTCACGTACGCGACCGTCAGGTCGCGCCGCACGAAGAGCAGCCCGACGAAGCCGATCACGAAGGCGACGAAGATCAGGCCGATCAGCCAGCCGAGCACGACGAAGAGCATGTCGCTGTTGTCGGGGTTGAAGAACTCGAAGGTCTCGCCGTAGAAGCGGGTGTAGGCGTAGACCGCCAGGCCGATGACGACCACCAGCGCGATGGCGGCCCCGACCGCCAGCTCGCCGCTGCTGCGATTCGGACGCGGACGCAGCCAGCCGGCGCGCCCGGCGAGGCCGGCCAGGACGCCGATGACGACGGCCACGATCCCGAAGGCGGCAGCCGGCCCGTTCTGGAAGGGCGGCGGAATCACGTACGTCCACAGCGTGTTCGACAGGAAGCCGGTCAGCGCACCGGCCACCGGTCCGGCCAGCGCACCGACCAGGATGGTGCCGATGCTGTCGAGGTAGATCGGCAGCTTCAGGGCATTGGCCACGGTGGCGCCCAGGATGATGTTGATGGCGATGGCGATCGGCATGAGCACGATGGTTCGGGTGTCGAACTGCGACGCGATCGATGCGAAGCCGCCGGTCTGGGCGTACTCCACCGCCGCGTACGCGATGAACGCGACCACCAGGGCGACGGCGCCGATGAGCGCGAAGGAGTTGGCGCCCTCGGTGTCGAAGAAGTTGCCGGTATCGATGCCGGTGCCGAAATTGCCGATGGTCACCATCCCGATCAGGATCACGATGACGAAGGTCGCGAGGGCGATGATCCAGCGCGTGAGCATGGGTTGCTTCTCCTCCGTGGTGGGGTGCGCTCAGCTGTATGGGGCGCTGACGGCGCGTCCGAGGCGCGCGATGAGCTCTGCCTTCATGCCATCGGGGTCGATGGCCACCGCCACCGAGGTCGTCGGCCGACCGTCCTCCGATCGGTACAGGCTGCCGGCGAGGTAGGGATCCGAGCTGGTGTCGCAGGCGAGCGTCTCGGTGACCTGCTCGGTCACCAGGTCCGGACGCAACAGGGAGGCGATGAGCACGACCGGGTCGTGCAGATAGGCGCCGTTGATGCCATCGGCCTGCTGATGGAAGCCGACGTAGAAGCGGACGGCGTCGCGCACGATGCCGGCCAGGTGCGTGTCGGGCAGGGCGGCGAGGTCGTCCATCGCGAAGACGACGTCCTGGGTCGCGTCGAGCGGGAAGATCCGATGAATCGAGCCCGCCTTGAGGCAGATCTCGGCGGCCTCTGGATCCACGCAGGCGTTCCACTCGCCCGTCTCGGTCGTGTTGCCGCGCTCCTCGAGCGTGCCGCCCATCCAGATCACCTCACGGGTGGCACCGGCCAGGTCGACGCCCTGCTGTGTCGCCGCCGCGAGGTTGGTCAGCGGCCCGAGCGCGACGACAGTGACCTCGCCCGGATGTCGCGACACGTGCGCTCCGAGGTAGCGGCTTGCGGGGATGGCGGTGTACTCGGTCGTCCCGAGCTGCCGGTCCTCGCCGCGCAGCTCGACGTAGCCGGTGCCCGTCGGACCGTGCGTGTCGGGCGCCGTGCGCAGCCGGCGTTGGAGCGGTCGTGCGGCGCCGATGCTGACCGGCACGTCACCGCGGCCGACCATGCGCAGCAGCTTGCCGGTGTTGCGCGCGACGTGGTGGATCTCGACGTTGCCCGCCACGCACGTGACGCCGCGCAGGTTGATCTCCGGGCTGGTGGCGGCGATGAGCAGGGCGATCATGTCGTCGATCCCGGTGTCGACGTCCAGGATGAGGGGGCGCGCTGGGGGCGGGGTGGCTGCCTCGGCGTCCATGCGGCCTCCTATGGTACGCGGGCCGCCGCCGCTCACGTGCCCGCGGCCCGCCAGCCTCCCGCCTGGCCGACCTTGGTGCTCAGCGCGCGTCCGAGCACCCCGCTGATCTGCCGCGCGGCGGCAAGCACGCCGTCCAGGTCGACCCCGTGCGTCATCCCCTCGCGATCGAGCAGGTAGACGAGATCCTCGGTGGCGAGGTTGCCGGCGGCTCCGGGCGCGTACGGACAGCCGCCCGTGCCCCCGGTCGACGAGTCGAAGCAACGGATGCCGAGCTCCAGCGCGGCGGTCACGTTCGCGAGCGCCGTGCCGCGCGTGTCGTGGAAGTGCATCGCCAGTCGCTCGGCGTCGATGCCCGCGTGCAGGAGGGCGGTGACGACGCGGCGCACGTCGGCGGGCCCGGCCACGCCGATGGTGTCGCCGATACTGACCTCGTCGACGCCAAGCTCGAACAGATGACGGGTGACGCCGACCACGGCGGCCTCGCCGACCTCGCCCTGGTACGGGCACCCGAACGCGGTGCTGACGTACCCACGGCTCCACCAGCCGCGCTCGTGCGCTCGCTCGATGACCGGGCGGAAGGCGGCGATCGACTCCGTGATGGTCATGTTGATATTGGCCCGCGTGAATTGCTCGGAGGCGGCCGTGAAGACGGCGACGGCCTCGACGCCGGCTGCCTCGGCGCGCTCGAGGCCGCGCTCGTTCGGCACCAGCACCGGGTAGCGGACCCCTGCCCGCCGTTCGAGGCGTCGCATCAGCTCGTCGGCGTCGGCCAGCTGCGGGATCGCCGTGGGCGAGACGAAGCTGGTGGCCTCGATCTCGCGCAGCCCCGCGTCGGCCAGGAGCCCGATGAAGGCCAGCTTGTCGTCGGTGCTGATCGGCGCCTTCTCGTTCTGGAGACCGTCGCGCGGACCGACCTCGTAGATCCGAACGTTGTCAGCCATGAGCAATGAGTATCACGTCGGCGGCTCGAGCGTCAGGAGCCCGTGAGCTCGACCAGCAGGTCGCCGCGCTGGACCTGCTCGCCGACCGAGACGTGGACGCGCGCCACCGACCCGTCCATCGGCGCGACCACGGCATGCTCCATCTTCATCGCCTCGAGAACCACGAGTGGCTGGTGCGCCGCAACCCGCTCGCCGGTCGCCGCCCGGACGGCGATGACCCGCCCCGGCATGGGCGCGGTCAGGACCGATGCGCCGTCGCCCGCGGCTCCGGCGTGCCGCACCGCGTCCTCGATCGACGGCGGAGGCGCAATCACGAACTCCAGCGACTGGCCCTCGACGTTGACGTACGTCGCGTCCGCGCCCGCCACGGCCGCGGGAGCGCCCTCGCGCACGACGTCGAGCAGCACGCTCCGCTCCTGCTCGCCGTGGCGCAGCCGCCGAACGGGCGACCCGTTCAGGCGCCAGCCGCCGCCCCAGACGCCCTCGATTCGCGGTGGCGCCGCCAGGGCCGCGGCCATCCATTCGGCGTTGCCCGGTGACGCCGCAGGCGGGAGCTCGAGGGCCGCGATCGTATCGGTGCGCATCTGCCCCTGCCGCATCGGTGGCTGGTCGAGGAGCCAGCGCAGGAAGCGGACATTCGTGCGCACACCGAGCACGAGCGTCTCGTCGAGCGCCGCGCGCAGGCGGTCGATCGCCTCCTGCCGCGTGTCGCCCGAGGCGACGATCTTGGCCAGCAACGGGTCGTATCGGTCGGTCACGACGTCGCCGGTCCGTACGCCGGCATCGACGCGAACGCCCTCGGGCCAGTCGAGGCGCTCCACCGTTCCGCTGGCGGGCAGGAATCCCGACTCGGGATCCTCTGCGTAGACGCGCGCCTCGATGGCGTGCCCGCGAATCGGCGGTGGCCCGGACAGGCCCAGCTCTGCCAGCGTCGCGCCGCCCGCGATGCGCAGCTGATCGGCGACCAGGTCGCGCCCGGTCACCGCCTCGGTCACCGGATGCTCGACCTGCAGTCGCGTGTTCATCTCGAGGAAGAAGAATTCGCCCGCATCGGTCAGCAGCATCTCGACCGTGCCGGCGTTGACGTAGCCGACACCGCCCGCGACGCGTAGCGCGGCCTCGCCCATGCGAGCCCGAAGCTCCGGCGTGACCGATGGCGCGGGCGCCTCCTCAACGATCTTCTGGTTGCGTCGCTGGGTGCTGCAGTCGCGCTCGCCGAGGTGGACGCCGTTGCCGTGGGCGTCGAACAGGATCTGGATCTCGACGTGGCGCGACCCGGCGAGATAGCGCTCGAGAATGAGCCGATCGTCGGCGAAGGAGCGCTGCGCCTCGCGACGTGCGGCGGCCAGCGACTCGGCCAGCTCCCCGGCGGATCGGACCACGCGCATGCCCTTGCCGCCGCCTCCGGCGCTGGGCTTGACCAGCAGCGGGTAGCCGATGCGGTCGGCCTCGCTCGTCAGCGTCGCGTCGTCCTGTGCCGCGCCGTCATAGCCCGGAACGGTCGGCACGCCCAGCCCGGCCGCGCCTCGACGAGCGGCGGCCTTGTCGCCCATGGCCGCGATCGCGTCGGGCGGTGGCCCGACCCACAGCAGCCCGGCGGCGCCCACCGCCGCGGCGAAGCCGGCGTTCTCGGCCAGGAAGCCGTAGCCCGGATGGACCGCGTCGGCGCCGACCCGCGTCGCGACGCCGAGCAGCGCATCGGCGTCGAGGTACGAGCCGATCTCGTGGCTGGCGTCGACGCCCTCCGCTGATCGCTCATCGGGCGCGTGGACCCCGACGACGCGAATGCCGAGGCGACGAGCGGTTCGCGCGATGCGGGCGGCGATCTCGCCACGGTTCGCCACGAGCAGCGTCGAGATCGCCGTGGGAGCCGCGGGTGTGGTCGCCACCGCCGACAGCGACGAACGCGACACACGAACGCGGCCGCCGACGCGCGTCGCGGGCAGCCGGCCGTCGGCGATCCAGCGCTGAACCGTGCGCACCGTCACGCGGAGCTGGTCGGCCACCTGACGCGGCGTCAGCTCATCGGTCATGTCGCGATTGTCGCAGCCGGCTGCCGATCAGGTGCTCCAGCGTGGCGGCCGCTTGTCGAGGAACGCGGCCAATCCTTCCTGCCCCTCGTCCGACGTGCGCTGCTGCGCGATGTGGAGCACCGTGTGCTTGCGGGCCTCGTCGGGCGACAGGGTCCTGAGCTCGCGAACCAGTGCCTTGGCCGCGCGCGCCGCCGTCGGGCCGGCCGACCGCAGCTCG
>DASTTX010000211.1:0-10493 GCA_035759945.1 Candidatus Limnocylindria bacterium
AGCGATGGATCTTGCCGATGTCCGTCGGAAGCGTGGTAGAGGTCGACGACGTCACCGACGACGAGATCGATGCGGCTCTCGAGACCATCGCCGCATGACCAGCATTGCCTACCAGGGTGAGCCCGGCGCCTTCGGCGAGGAGGCCGTCATCGGCTACTTCGGCGATGTGGTCACGCCGGCGCCAATGCCGACCTTCTCGTCAGTCTGCGCGGCCGTCGAGGGCGGATCGGCCGATGCGGGCGTGCTCCCGCTCGAGAACTCCCTGGCGGGCACGGTCGGCGACGCCCTGGACGCCCTGGCGGACGGGTCGCTGCTGGTCATCGGCGAGCTGCTGCTGCCGATTCGCCACCAGCTGCTGGTGCTGCCCGGCGTTGCGCTCGATGACGTCGAGCGCGTGAGCAGTCACTGGCAGGCGCTCGCGCAGTGCGAACGGTTCCTCTCGTCGCACGGGTGGCAGCTGGTGCCGGCCGCCGATACCGCCGGTGCGGCGCGCGAGCTGGCGGGCAGCGGCGACCGCCACGGAGCGGCGATCGCATCCGCCCGCGCCGCGGACCGCTACGGGCTCGACATCGCGGCGCGCGATATCGCCGATGCGTCGCACAACATGACGCGCTTCGCCGTCCTCGCACGCGATCGCGAGACATCGCCGCCGGCCACGGGTTCGCTCGCCCCGAGCCACGGCGAGCGGGAGACGCTCATCACCTTCGAGACGGGCCACCGTCCGGGCGAGCTGTACCGGGCGCTCGGCGTCCTGGCCGAGGCCGGCGTGAACGTCAGCCGCATCGAGTCCCGTCCGTCGGGGAGCGGTCCGTGGCGCTATCGCTTCCTGCTCCAGGTGGCCGGCGACGCCGTGGACGATCCGCTGGCCGCAGCGCTGACCGAGCTGAACGAGCGGACGACCTCGCTTCGCGTCCTTGGCTCGTTCGACGCAGCCAGCGAGGACCGCTGACCGTGCGAATCCTGCTCCTCAACGGCCCGAACCTTGGAACGCTGGGACGGCGCCAGCCCGATGTCTACGGATCGGCCACGCTGGCCGAGATCGTGGAGTCGGCGCGCGCGCATGCGCTCGAGCGTGGCTCGTTGCTGGATGCCTTCCACTCGAACCACGAGGGAGCGCTGATCGATCGGCTCGAGCAGCTGGACTACGACGCGATCGTGTGCAACTTCGGCGCGCTGAGCCACACCAGCTACGCGCTGCACGACGCCCTCATCGCGGCGGACCGGCCGGCGGTGGAGGTCCACATCAGCGACATCGCCGCGCGCGAGCCATGGCGACGCGTTTCGGTGACCGCGCCGGCGACGCGGCACCAGGTCATCGGCCGTGGCTGGCGCGGCTATCTCGAGGCGATCGACTGGCTGCTCGACGAGCTCGCGACGGAGCGCAGCTGAGGCGGAACGACGATCCGCGTTCCGAAGCAGGCCGAGACGGCCGCGTCGGTCAGGACCTCCGAGATCGGTCCGCTGCCGACGACCCGTCCCCCCCTGAGGAGCAGCGCATGCGTGAACCCGGCCGGAATGTCCTCGAGCCGATGGATGACCAGGACCATGGCCTGGATCGGTCCTGACGCAATCGCACCAAGCGTCGCGATGAGTGCCTCGCGCCCGCCGATGTCAAGGTTCGCCGTCGGCTCGTCAAGCAGCAGCGCAGCCGGCGTGCCGACCAGCGCACGGGCGACCTGGACGCGCAGCTGCTCGCCCGACGAGAGCTGGCCGTAGCGCCGGTCGCGCAGGTCGTTCACGCCGGCGGCGGCGAGGGCGTCATCGGTCCGCCGGGGGTCGATTCGCGCACCATCCACGTACCACGGCAGCAGTGCGCCGGCCTGCGCGGCGTCGACGATCTGACCGGCGGTGAGCCCTTCGGGCACGAGCGGCAGGAGCGCGGCGCTCAGGTAGCCGATGCTCGGCCGCAGGTCGTGGACGTTCGTGCGCCGCAGCTCGTGGCCGAGCACCGATACCGAGCCGGACGAGGCGCGCAGGTACGTGGCCAGGATCTCGACCATCGAGGTCTTGCCCGAACCGTTCGGCCCGAGGACCACCCAGCGCTCGCCCGCATGGATGCTCCAGTCGACGTCGCACAGGACGTCGCGACCGTCGCGGCGCAGCGATACGCCGCTCAGCCCGAAGATCGGCGCGCCGGCAGCCGGAGGAGCCACGGCTCAGCTGCGGACGGCCTGGGTGTCGACGCGCGGGGGATGCGCTGCTTCGTACGCCTCGATCGCCGGCTCCAGCGACAGCAGGTACCCGAGCTCGTCGGTCCCGTCGAGGAGCATGCGCCGGGCGAACGGGTCGACCTGGAACGGCAGCGCGTCGCCGCCGGGCAGCCGCACCTGCTGTGCCTCGAGGTCGACCGTGATCACCGCGGCCGGATCCGACATCAACAGGGACGTGATACGGGCCACCCCGTCCGATGAGAGTGCCACGGGCACGAGCCCATTTTTCAGCGCGTTGTTGCGGAAGATGTCGGCGAAGCTGGTGCTGATCACCGCCCGGATGCCCCACGCGGTCAGCGCCCACGGCGCGTGCTCGCGCGACGAGCCACAGCCGAAGTTGTCGCCGGCCAGCAGGATCGCGCGACCGGCCATCTCCGGCCGGTTGAGCACGAATTCGGGGTTCGGCGAGCCATCGGCCAGGTAGCGCCAGTCGTTGAACAGCTGATCGCCCAGGCCGGCGCGGTTCACCGTCTTGAGGAAGCGCGCCGGGATGATCTGGTCGGTGTCGATGTCGTTGCGCACCATCGGCACGACCGCCGAGGTGACCGAGCTGAACGGCTCGCGGTTCACAGCAGCGCCCTCGGATCGGCCAGGCGGCCGGTCACCGCGGAGGCGACAGCCGTCAAGGGCGAAGCCAGGAACGTCCGCCCGCCGATGCCCTGCCGCCCCTCGAAGTTGCGGTTGGACGTGCTGACCGCGTACTGACCTGGCGACAGCTGGTCACCGTTCATGGCGATGCACATCGAGCAGCCGGCCTCGCGCCAATCGGCTCCGGCTTCGCGGAAGACCGACGCCAACCCCTCCGCCTCGGCCTGGCGCTTCACCTCGGTCGAGCCCGGGACGACCATCATCCGCACGCCATCGGCGACTCGGCGGCCACGCAGCATCCTCGCTGCCTCGCGCAGGTCGCTGATGCGCGAGTTCGTGCAGCTGCCCACGAAGACCACGTCGATCGGCCGGCCCAGGATCGGCTCGCCGGGACTGAGCGCCATGTAGGCCAGCGCCGCGCGCAGCGAGTCGCGCTGGGTCGCATCGGTCAGGTGTTCCGGGTCGGGAATGCGCGAGGTGATGGGGAAGCCCATACCGGGGTTGGTGCCGTACGTCACCATCGGCGTGAGCTCGGAGGCATCGAAGCTGATGCTTCGATCGTGGGCAGCGCCGTCATCGGAGGGCAGGCGGCGCCACCGGTCGACGGCGGCATCCCAGTCGGCCCCCGAGGGCGCATGCGGGCGGCCTGCGACGTACTCGAAGGTCGTCTCGTCCGGCGCGACAAGCCCGGCGCGCGCGCCACCCTCGATGCTCATGTTGCAGATCGTCATCCGGCCCTCCATGCCCAGCGCGCGGATGGCCGATCCGGCGTACTCGAACACGTGGCCCGTGCCGCCGCCGATGCCGATCCGCGACAGCAGCGACAGGATGACGTCCTTCGCCGTCACGCCGGGGTGCAGCGAGCCGTCGACCCGCACCTCGAACGACTTCGGTCGTCGCTGGAGCAGGGTCTGGGTCGCCAGAACGTGCTCGACCTCGGTGGTGCCGATGCCGAACGCGAGCGCCCCGAAGGCCCCGTGCGTCGCCGTGTGCGAGTCGCCACACACGATGGTCATGCCCGGCTGGGTCAGGCCGAGCTCCGGACCGATGACATGGACGATGCCCTGGTGAGGCGAGCCGATGCCATGCAGCGGGATGCCGAACTCCCCACAGTTCTCTTCCAGCTTCGCGACCTGCGCGGCGGCGATGGTGTCCACGATCGGCAGGCTGCGGTCCGTCGTCGGGATCGAATGGTCGGCGGTGGCCACGGTCTGGCCCGGCCGGCGGACGCGGAGCCCCCGCTCGCGGAGCCCGTCGAATGCCTGCGGGCTGGTCACCTCGTGCACGAGGTGCAGGTCGATGCCCAGGACGTCCGGCGCACCATCAGCGCCCGGAACGACGACGTGGTCGTCCCAGATCTTCTCGACGATCGTTCGCGGGCGTGCGCGATCGGGGTGCGGAGTACTCATCGGTGCCTGCGACCCTAGCCGACGCGTCAAGGGCCTATCCCAGCGCGCTACGCTACGGGCGTGAACACCGAGCAGTCCCCCGAGCCCGCAGCACAGTCGAACGCGGAGTGGCGCGACCTGCTGCTCGGCGTTCACCCGTCGCTCGCCCGGATGCGGGGATTTTTCCGACACGTGCCGGCCGATCCACGATGCAAGCTCTGCCTGTCGCCGTACGCAGGGCTGGGCGGCGCGATCGTGCAGTTCTTCGGCTTCGGACGGTATCCGCGCAACCCGCAGCTCTGCAACAACTGCTTCAGGCAGGCCGCGAAGCATCCCGGTGGTGCCGAGCTCGAGATCAGCGCACTCTTCGCGGACATTCGCGGGTCGACCGCCATGGCCGAGGCGATGTCCGCCGCGGCGTATTCGGAGGCGGTCGGACGGTACGTGCGCACGGCGAGCAACGCCATTCGAGATCCGGGCGGCCTGGTCGAGAAGCTTCTCGGCGACGGGATCATGGCCCTCTTCATTTCGGGCTTCGTCGGCGGCGACCATGCCAGCGCGGCGGTGGAAGCCGGCAGGAGCATCCTCCGCAACGTGGAGGTTCCAGTCGGCGTCGGCGTTCACACAGGCACGGCGTGGGTGGGGTTCGTCGGCGGCGTCGACGACGTCCTTGACTTCACCGCGCTCGGCGATGCAGTCAACACGGCCAGCCGGCTGGGATCAGAAGCGGCCGGCGGCGAGCTGCTCATGAGCGCCGAAACAGCAGCGGCCGCCAGGGTGGCCACCACCCAGCTGGTCGCGCGCCACCTTCAGCTGCGAGGGCGCCACGAGCCGCTCGACGCGTGGGCAGAGACGATATCGCCGATTCACGCGACGGCGGCCTGATGCCTCAGGACACCATCCCCCACGACCCGCGCGAGCATTCGCGCGTCCTCCTCGACGGCCCCGATCGCGCCGCGGCGCGCGCGATGCTCAAGGCCATCGGCTTCACCGACGAGGATCTGGCGAAGCCGATCATCGGCGTCGGCACGACCTGGATCGAGACGATGCCGTGCAACTACAACCAGCGCGAGCTGGCGGTGCGCGTGAAGGAGGGCATTCGCGCGGCGGGCGGCACGCCGATGGAGTTCAACACCATCGCCGTCAGCGACGGCGTCAGCATGGGCACCGAGGGCATGAAGGCGTCGCTCGTGTCACGCGAGGTCATCGCCGACTCGATCGAGCTCGTGTCGCGCGGCCACCTGTTCGACGGCCTCGTCTGCCTGGTCGGCTGCGACAAGACGTTGCCCGGCGCCACGATGGCGCTGGCACGCCTGGATCTGCCGGGGCTCGCGCTCTACAACGGCACCATCAACCCCGGCGTCCTGCGCGGCAAGCGCGACGCGACGGTCGTGACCGTCTTCGAGGCCATCGGCGCCTACCGGGCCGGGAAGATCTCGCTCGAGGAGCTGCGCGAGATCGAGGATCTGTCGTGTCCAGGGCCGGGTGCCTGCGGTGGCCAGTTCACCGCGAACACCATGAGCACGGCGCTCGAGTTCCTCGGCATCTCGCCCGGCGGGCTCAACAGCATCCCGGCAACCGACCCCGCCAAGCTCGATGCGGCATACCGCGCCGGCGAGCTGGTCATGGAGCTCGTCAACGACGGGATCCGCCCGTCGTCGATCATGACGCGGCCGGCGATCGACAACGCCATCGCATCGGTCGCTGCCACCGGTGGCTCGACCAACGGCGTGCTGCACCTGCTGGCCATCGCGCACGAGCTCGGCATCCCGCTCGACCTCGAGGACTTCGACCGCATCGCCGAGCGGACGCCGATCGTTGCCTCGCTCATGCCGGGCGGCCGCTTCACGGCGCTCGACATCCACGAGGCCGGCGGCGTCGGGCTGGTCGCGCGGGAGCTGCTGAAGCGCGACTTGATCGACGGCGCGACGCGGAACGTGGATGGGCGGACGCTCGCCGAAGTCGCCGATGCGGCCGTCGAGACCCCCGGCCAGGAGGTCGTGGTGTCGATCGAGCATCCGATCAAGCCCAGCGGCGGCCTGGCCATCCTGCGGGGGTCGCTGGCGCCCGACGGCTGCGTGATCAAGCTGGCCGGGCACGAGATGCGCCAATTCCGCGGGCCGGCGCGGGTCTTCGACTCCGAGGCCGCGTGCTACGACGCCGTGCGCGCGCAGCGCATCGGCCCCGGCGACGTCGTCGTGATCCGCTACGAAGGGCCTGTCGGCGGTCCGGGGATGCAGGAGATGCTGTCCGTCACGGCCGCGTTGGTCGGCGAGGGCCTGGGCGGCGACGTTGCGCTGCTGACCGACGGGCGGTTCAGCGGCGGCACCCACGGGCTGATGATCGGCCACGTCGCGCCTGAGGCGGCGCTGGGCGGGCCGATCGCGCTGGTCGAGGAGGGCGACGAGATCTTCATCGACGTCGACGCTCGACGCCTCGACCTGGTGATCGACGCTGGGGAGCTGGAACGGCGGCGAGCGGCGTGGGCGCCACCGGCACCGCGCTACACGACCGGCGTCCTCGCCAAGTACGCGGCGCTGGTGTCATCGGCGTCCGAGGGTGCGGTCACCACCGGTCCACGCCTGGCACGGGCGCTGGGCGCGCGCTGACGGTCGGGAGCGGTCGACGCCTGGTGCCGTTCAGCGGCCCACGCGGCTGGCGAGATACGCCGACCGCCCGATGAGGGCGGCGACCACGAGCGCCATCCCGAGCACCGCGAGCGGCAGGCTGACCGGCCCCACGACGATGGCGGCCGCGAGGACCAGCGCGCAGGCGACGAGCACCGGACGGAGCACCTGGAGCGAGCGGCCCATCGGGCTCACCAGCCACGTGGCCACGAGATAGACGACGACGGGGATCGCCACCGCCAGCGAGGCGCCGACGACGCCGATCCTCGTCGGGAGGTGGGTCATGTCGGCGGCGACGTGCAGCCCGGCTCCCGTCGCCGCCACGGCCGTGAAGACGAAGTAGTGCCCGTAGCCCCAGACGAATGCCTGCCCGCCGCCGACCACCTCGTCGCTGCCTTCGTGCTTGAAGTACGCCCACCACATCGCCAGTACGAGGACGAGCGCCCCTGCCGCGAGGGTGATCAGCGGCAGCGACACTCCCGATGCGGTCGCCGCTTCCTGGACCGCCATCGACGCCGCGAGAACGCATTCGCCCAGCACGATGATCGTGAAGAGCCCGTAGCGCTCGGCGATGTGACCGTGGTGATACGGCGTGGGGCGTCCGGTGCTCTCCGCCCATACCGGCACGAGCAGCTCCAGCACGACCAGTGGCGCGAAGGCCGCGAGCCCGGGTGCCTCCGGCAGCAACAGCCGCGACACCCAGCCGACCTGGACCAGCGTGACGCCGATGGCGAACCGCAGTGCCGTGCGTCGGCGGTCCGGATGCTCGGCGGCCGCCCGCAGCCATTGGGCCACGAGCCCCATGCGCATGATCACGTACCCGAGCGTCACCGCCGTGTAGTCGAGCTCCTCGAACGCCCGCTGGACGCCGGATGCGATCACCAGCACGCCGGCGATCTGCACGAACGTCAGCAGCCGATAGAGGACGTCATCGGTGTCGTACGCCGATGCGAACCAGGTGAAGTTCATCCACGCCCACCAGATGGCGAAGAACGTCATCGAGAAGAAGAGCGCTCCGTCCAGGGCATGGCCGTCCGCGACGGCGTGATGCAGCGCGACCGATGCCTGCGCAACGGCGACCACGAAGCACAGGTCGAAGAACAGCTCGAGCGGCGTCGCCGCCCGATGCTCCTCGTCCGGATCGCGGCCGCTCATCGGGACGTGCCAGCGCTGGGCTCGGACGGTCATGGATGCGATCCTACCGGCGCGGTCGGCAAACGGGCGGGCCGCACGCACGGAATCGGGAGCCGCTTGACAGCCCTGTTAGGGTCCTCCCCATGTCACAGGAGCGCGGCATGAGCGCCGCCCAGCCGATCGTGCGCCCGACCAGTGTCGGGCTCCTCGGCGTGCTCCTCGTAGTCTCGATTCTTCGGCTCGTCATTCTTCTTGGATGGCGGGATGGAGGAAGCGCCGAGGACTAGCCCGACAGGCAGACCGCACGCAGCGAACCCGAATCCCGCCAGCCGAAAGGCCAGGCGGGATTTCTCGTATCAGAGAGGAATCCGAACCGCCGATGACAGCCCTCCACCTCCCAGCCGATACCCCGCAGCCCGCCTCGCGGAGCGTCGCTCCGCGCATCGGTGCGCGCGCGGTATGCGAGGCGCTGGTGCGCGAGGGGGTCAGCACCGTCTTCGGCTACCCCGGCGGCACCGTCCTCCCGATCTACGACGTGCTGCGCGAGTTCCCGCTGCGCCACATCCTGGTCCGTCACGAGCAGGGCGGCGCCCACGCAGCCGACGGCTTCAGCCGCGCCACCG
Source organism: Candidatus Limnocylindria bacterium (assembly GCA_035759945.1). Lineage (GTDB taxonomy): Bacteria > Chloroflexota > Limnocylindria > QHBO01 > QHBO01 > JACDBZ01. The sequence continues at coordinate 8,571 of DASTTX010000211.1, forward strand.
GCGGCGTTGGCGTTGCCATCGCCACCAGCGGGCCGGGCGCCATCAACCTGGTCACCGGCCTTGCCACCGCCATGATGGACAGCGTCCCGATGGTCGCCATCACCGGCAACGTGCCGCGCGCGCTGCTCGGCAAGGACGCCTTCCAGGAGACCGATATCGTCGGCATCGCGCTGCCGGTGACGAAGTACGCGACCGTCGTCATGGACCCCGACGAGGTGCCGCTGGCGGTCGCGGAGGCCTTCGAGATCGCGCGCTCCGGCCGCCCGGGCCCGGTCCTGCTCGACTTCCCGAAGGACGTGCTCCAGGCCGAAACGGCGGCGCCACATCCCAAGCGCCACGAGCTGCGCCTGCCAGGGCTGCTGCGGCCGGTTCGCGGCGACGTTCCCGAGGCGGACGAGCTGGCCGGCATGATCGCCGCGACGCAGCGGCCGCTGATCCTCTCCGGTCATGGCATCCAGATCGCGCAGGCGACCGAGCTCCTGAAGGAGGTCGCCGAGCGGTCCGAGATCCCCGTCGCGCACACGCTGCTCGGCGTCGGAAACATCGACGAGACGCATCGGCTCAGCGCCGGCTACGCCGGCATGCACGGCTGGATGCACGCCAACAAGGCGATCCAGCAGTGCGACCTGCTGATCGGCATCGGCTGTCGCTACGACGACCGCATCACCGGCAAGACCAGCACCTTCGCGCCGAACGCGCGGATCGTGCACGTCGACGTGGACCGGTCCGAGATCGGCAAGAACGTCCGGACCGATCTGGGCATCGTCGCCGATGCGGGCGACCTGCTCGCGGCGCTGCTGCGGCGGCTGCCGCAGAGCGAGCCGCGCGTCGAGTGGATGGCCCAGCTGGCCTCGTGGCGCGAGGTCAGCGAGCAGCGTTCGTGGCACGGCTCGGGCTCGTGGCGCGAGGGGCGCCTCTCCGCCGACTACGTGGTCGAGAAGATCGGCGAGGCGACGAACCACGCCGCGACGCTCGTCGCGGACGTCGGACAGAACCAAATGTGGGCGGCGCGCTATTTCGGCTTCCGGCGACCGTATCAGCACCTGTCGAGCGGCGGCCTGGGCACCATGGGCTATTCGGTGCCGGCGGCAATGGGCGCCGCACTCGGTGCGCCGGAGCGCGAGACGTGGGCCATCGTCGGCGACGGCGGCTTCCAGATGACGATGCAGGAGCTCGCGACGCTCGTGCAGGACCAGATCCCGGTCCGAATCGCGGTCCTCAACAACCATCGGCTCGGGATGATCCGCCAGTGGCAGGAGATCATCTACGACGAGAACTACCACTCCGCCGAGCTCTTCGGCCCCGACCTCGTCCGGCTGTGCGAGGCCTACGGCATCCCGGCGTGGCGGGCAACACGACCGGATGAGGTCGCCAGCGTCATCGCCCAGGCGAGGAGCGCGCCAGGGCCGGCGCTGATCGACTTCCAGCTCGACGAGGCCCAGAACGTCTACCCGATGATGCTGCCCGGCAAGGGCCTCTCCGACATGGTCGAGAGAGGGACCGAATGAGCGCCGTGCCCGTCACTCTGCCCGCGGGCGAGTCCGAGGCCGAGCATCGGCGACACGTCGTGACGGCACTGGTCGTCGATCGTCCCGGCACGCTGAACCGGGTTTCCGGGCTGCTCCGAGCGCGCAGCTTCAACATCGAGTCGCTCACCGTCGGCGCCACCCACCAGCCCGGCCTGTCTCGCATGACCGTCGTACTTCGCGGCGACGAGGGGCATCTCCGCCAGGTCCTCGCCCAGCTCGAGCGGCTCATCGAGGTCCTCGAGGTGAGCGACCTGCACGCCACGCCGCACGTCGAGCTGGAGCTGGCCATCGTCGAGGTCGATGCCCCCGGCGACCGCGCGCAGGAGCTCGCGCTGGCCGGCGTCGTCCGATCGGCGGGAGGCGGGATGCTCGCCACTGGCCCCGACTGCTGGCG
>DASTTX010000212.1:0-23321 GCA_035759945.1 Candidatus Limnocylindria bacterium
CGTCCTGCACCAGGATCCGGGAGCGCGCCTCGCACGACTGTCCGGCCGAGTAGTAGATGGCCCAAAGTGAGCCGATGACGGCGGCGTCGAGGTCGGCATCGGCGAAGACGATGTTCGGGCTCTTGCCGCCGAGCTCGAGGCTCACCCGCTTCAGGGACTGCGCCGCGACCTGGGCGATGCGCCGACCGGTCGAGGTCTCGCCGGTGAAGGCGACCTTGTCGATGCCGGGATGCGCGGCGATGGCCTCCCCCACCTCGCTGCCTGGACCGGGCACCACGTTCAGCACGCCCGCCGGGATGCCGGCTTCGAGCGCCAGCTCACCGAGCCGGATGGCGGTCAGGGGCGTCGCCGATGCCGGCTTGAGGATCATCGTGTTCCCCGTCGCCAGCGCCGGCGCCAGCTTCCAGGCGGCCATCATCAGCGGGTAGTTCCACGGGATGATCGCGCCAACGACGCCCACTGGCTCGCGGAGCGTGTAGCTCACCACCGATGGGTTGACGACGTGCGAGCGTCCGTACAGGTGCTGCGCCGTGCCGGCGAAGAGCTCCAGCGTGGCCACCGCGACCTTGATCTCGGCGGCGCACTGCCACTTGGCCTTGCCATTGTTGCGGCTCTCGAGCTCGGCCAGCGCATCGGTCTGCTCGTCCAGGAGCTGCGCCAGGCGGTTCAGCGCGCGTGCCCGCTTGGCCGGAGACGTCTTGGCCCATGCGCCCTCGAAGGCCGTTCGGGCGGCAGTCACCGCGGCGTTGACGTCCTCGGTCGCGGCTTGCGCGACGTTGGCGAGGTCGCCGCCGTGGGCCGGGTCGTAGGTGGTGAAGGTGCGGCCACTCTGCGCGTCGCGCAGCTCGCCGTCGATGAGGAGCTTCGTTGGGGCGTCGATCATCGGATCATGGTAGCCGCCTTGGGTGCAGTCGCCGATCGTATATACGGTATATACGCCGCTATGAACGGCTGCCATCCAGCAGCCGCCGTTCGTCGACGGGCGCCTGGAGGTCGATCTCGGTCGCGGTTTGAGCCGCCTCCTCGGGGCAGGCCCCCGCCGCCGGATCGTCGCTCGCGGCAACCCGGAGCGTGAACGACACCGCATCAGCCGCCTCGACCACGTCGACCGCCGACAGCACGTAGCAGGTCGGTCCGGCTGGCATGTCGAAGCCGATGCGCACGCGCCTCTGGTCGATGCGGCGGATGCACTCGATCGGCACCGTCTGCGTGGCCCCCGCCTGCGGCTGGACGATGACCGACTCGACCTCACGCCAGCTGGCGTCGCAATCGGCGGCCGTCTCGCCGGTCGGCGCCGCGCAGGCGGACAGCAGGAGCAGGAGCGCCAGCGCGCTACGCATCGGTCTCGAAGCGGTACATGTCCACGTCGCACACCGGCTCATAGCCAATGGCCTGGTAGATCTTGTTCGAGGTGGCGTTCGACAGGTCGGTGAAGAGGAAGACGAAACGCCGCCCGCGATCGAGCTGGTCCTGGCTGGCCGCGGCGGTCACCGCGCTCGCGTATCCATGGCCTCGGTGTTCCGGTGGCGTGTACACCGGACCGATGCGGATTCCGTTCGGCGTCTCGCCGCGCGCCGCTGCGAGGCTGACGGGCTCGCGTCGGTCGTCCCAGAGGTAGCCGAACGTTCCTTCCCGGCGGATCCATCGGTCGATCGCGTCGCGAGCATCGGCAAGCGACGGCGGATCCTCGGGGGTGGCCTCCACTACGAACGCGATCATCCATTCCGCGACGAGGTCGCGGTCGCCGGGCTCGAGGAGCCGCCACGCTCCAGTGGTCGCCCGCGGCGGAATGACGCGCTCCAGGCGGAAGATCCGCTCCGCCATGGCGACGGCCGCGCGGCCGCCGGAGCGCTCGACCCAGCGGGCCGCGAACCGCGCTGCTGCCTCCGGCGAGCCGAGAACACCGGGCACGTCGCTGCCGTACGCATCGGCGATGAGGTCGACGGCTTCCAGCTGGTCGACCATCGAGAGCACCGGATTGTTCGGCGGCGTCTGGATGGAAGCGGCCACGATCGTGCCGCCTGGATCGCTGACTGCCATGAAGGCGGGCGGCTCGTCGACGAGGGCAGGGTTTCGACGCAGCCAGCTCGAGATGCCGAAGATGAGGTTGTGCTCGGCCTCGCGTTCCGCGAGGAAGGGAGCGGTCGCGCGCAGGAACTCGTCGACGTCGTCGTAGCGGTGGAGCGTCAGCGCCATGGCCGCATGATGGCCGATGCGGGCAAGCGACTTCAGAAGGCCGCGACGACCCCCCGGACGATGGCCGACACCGGATTCCAGGCGGCGTCCAGCAGGCAGAGGTCGGCGACCCGGCCGACCTCGATGCGACCGAGATCGTCGTCGACGCCCAGCAGCCGCGCCGGGTTGGTGGAGGCGGCGCGAACCACGGTCTCCGCCTCGATCCCACTCGCGACCAGCCGCCCGAGGGCGGGCGCCATCGGGCTGACGGAACCGGAGATCGTTCCGCCTGCAAGGCGCGCCACGGTGCCGTCGCTGGCCACCTCCTGGCGGCCCAGCCGATAGCGACCCGGCGGCTGGCCGAGCGCGGCGAGCCCATCGGTCACGAAGATGAGCTCGTCCGGCGCCTTGAGGTTCGCGATCAGCGCCACCACCTCGGGAGCGACGTGGATCCCGTCGCACACCACGCTGACCGTGACGCCCGGGGCCATCAGCCGGCCGACGACGCCCGGATCGCGGTGATGGAGGGGCCGCATCGCGTTGAAGAGGTGGGTGCCCAGGCGCGCGCCGGCACGAATCGCTTCGTCCGCCTGCTGCCACGTCGCTTCGGTATGGCCGATGGCGACGACCACACCTTCGGCAGTGAGCCATTCGATGAGCTCGATCGCCCCCCGCAGTTCGGGCGCCAGCGTCACGATCCGGATCGGGCCCTCCGCGAGCCATCCCCTCGCCTCGCCGATATCGGGAGGGCGGAGCGCCGATGCGTCGTGCGTTCCACGGTAGCCCGGCGACAGGTACGGGCCCTCGAGGTGGACGCCCAGCGCCCGAGCCGCGCCCGGCGGCATCGGTCCGGACAGGTTGGCGATGGCGGGCGCGTATCGGTCCGGCGCAGCGCTCACGATCGTCGGAACGAAGGCCGTCACGCCGGTCGACGGCAGGGCGGTGGCGGCCCGCGCGACCTCGGCCGCCGGATCACTGAAGTCCACGCCGAAGCCGCCGTTCAGCTGCAGGTCGACCAGGCCGGGCACGATCCAGGCATGGGCCCCGCCGATCGCCTCCGCCGGTGCCTCGCCGGCATCGGCGATGCGCGCGACCCGGCCCTCCTCGATGACCACGAGCCGGACGCCCTGATCCTCCGGCGCCAGGAGCCGGCCGACCATCGAAATCACGCCCAGCACTCTACGCGGTAGGCTTCACGGCATGACGAAGATCGGGTACGCATGCATGCTCGAGCAGTTCCATCCGACGGAGCTGCTCGATTGGGCCGAGCAGGCCGAAGCCACCGGATTCGACGCCGGCTTCCAGGTCAGCGAGCACTTCCATCCATGGACGCCGGAGCAGGGACAGTCCGCCTTCGCGTGGAGCTTCATGGGCGCGCTGGGCCAGCGCACCAAGCTGCCCTTCGGCACCGCGGTCACGTGCCCCGGGTTCCGCTACCACCCCGCGGTCATCGCCCACGCCGCGGCGACGCTCGGCGCCATGTACCCCGGTCGCTTCTGGCTCGGCCTGGGCGCCGGCGAAGCGCTGAACGAGCACGTCATCGGCGGCGAATGGCCCGAGATCGGGATCCGGTCCGCGATGATGTTCGAGGCCATCGAGGTCATCAACAAGCTCTTCACCGGCAAGGTGGTCAAGCACGACGGCGAGTACTTCACCCTCGAATCGGCGCGCCTCTACACCCGCCCCGAGCAGCCGGTTCCGGTCTACGTCGCCACCGCCGGCCCGCTCAACGCGAAGCGAACGGGCAAGTACGCCGATGGGATCATCACCGTCGGCGCGGCCGACGAGAAGATCAACATGCTGTGGGACAAGTTCCGTGAGGGCGCCGAGGAAGCGGGCAAGGATGCATCGGCCATGAAGACACAGCTCCAGGTGCATGTGAGCTGGGCGCCAACCCAGGCGGCCGCCGAGGAGCAAGCCATCAAGGAGTGGCCGAACGGCGGCATGCCGTTCCCAAAGCAGGACATCAAGAACCCCGAAGACTTCGCCAACATCGCCAAGCTCGTGCGCATCGAGAACTTCAAGAACCGCATGCTCATCAGCGCCGATCTCGAGGAGCATGCGGCCCAGCTCCAGAACTTCGTCGACATGGGCTTCGACGAGATCTACCTGCACAACGTCGGGCGCAACCAGGCCGAGTTCATCTCGACCTTCGGCGAGAAGGTTCTACCGAAGCTCAAGCTGCAGTAGGCCGATGCCGGCGCTTCCAGAGCAGGAGGCCCGACGGCGCTTTGCCGCTGCCCGCGTGGCGCGTCTCGCCACCGTCCGGCCCGAGGAACGGCCGCACATCGTGCCGATCGTGTTCGCGATGGATGGCGACCGCGTCTACTCGATCGCCGATCCGAAGCCGAAGCGTGGGCTCGACCTGCTGCGTCACCGCAACATCGCGCGCCAGGCCGCCGTTTCGCTGCTCGTCGACGAGTATCACGAGCCCTGGGAGGGCATCTGGTGGGTCCGCGCCGACGGCTCGGCGCGGGTCGTGGAGTCCGGGATGGAGCGCGACACGGCGGTCGAGCTGCTCCGGGCGAAATACCGCGAGTACGCCGAGTGGACGACCCCCTTCGGCGCCGCGACTGTCATCAGCATCGAACGCTGGTCCTCGTGGACGATGTCGTGACGCTGCGTGGGCAACAATGGTCGAGTCATGAATCCAGGCGCTCCAGGCTCGAGCGACTCCGCCGGCGGGAACCTCAAGGGGAAGTCCGAGACGACTGAGGTCTTCGTGCTGTCGGCCGAAGCCCGTCCCGCGCCTAGTCGTCCTGGAGAGTGATGCGCCGGAACGTGAAGTAGAGGGCCACGTCGTAGACGGCCTTCAAGCCGCCCGCCACCAGGAACGGGACGCCCGCTGCCATGGTCATCGAGACCGATGCCAACGCCGGACCGACCGGCCTCACCACGTGCCGTGCCGCGTTCGTGTACGCGGCGGCGGCCGTCCGCTCCGCCGGATCGACGAGTGCGGCGACGTACGCCTGCCGGGCCGGCACGTCCATCTGTGACAGCGCCGAGCGCGCCAGGAGCAGCAGAACGGCGACCGCAAGCGAGGGCGCGAGCGGGATGAGCGCCAGGATCACGTTCGACGGCAGGTGGGTGAAGACCATCGTGTTCAACAGGCCGATGCGTCCGCCGAGCCAGCCCGCCAGCACGGAGGAACCCGCCTGGAGCAGTCCGACACCGAAGAAGACGAGGCCCATGAGTGCCGCGTCGGCGCCGAACTGGCGCCCGAACCAGAAGACGATGAAGCTCTGCACGATGAACCCGCCAGCGAACGCATCGACGGCGAAGAGGCCGGCGAGCCGCCGGACCACGCCGCGCGAGCGGTGCAGGCCACGCTCGCTCCGCCCCACGGCCTCGACCTCGACCGCGACGGAGAGGCGCGCGGCCAGCACGGCGCAGGCGACCGCGCCGACCGGCATGACCAGCAGCCAGCGCTGGTCGGGCGGCAGCGCCGGAATCAGATCGCGGAGCGCCGCCGGCCCGCCGGCCACGAGCGCACCGGCCGCGCCCGCCAGGTAGGCCACCGCGTTGTACCGCCCGTAGACGCGGCTCCGCTCGGTTGCCGGCGTCGAGGCCAGCATCGCCTGCTCCACGCTCGTGATCGGGCCGGACTCGTTCGGGTCGGTGGAAAGGGTCCCCGTCAACGCGACGATGATCAGCAGCGGCAGGGAGCCCGTGAGCGCAAAGACAGCGCCCGCCACGCCCATCGTCGCCAGCAGCGCGACGTACGTGCGGCGCCGGCCGATCGCCTCGCCCCAGCGGCCGACGGCCAGCGACGAGATCGCCATGCCGAGCAGCATCGCCGTGAAGACGGCGCCGACCGCGACCTCGTCAAGCCCGGTCGCCGCCAGCGACGCCCCGATCAGGATGCTGCTGAAGCCGTACAGAAACGCCCGGATGGCCTGGATCGAGAAGATCGCCCGGACGTCGGACACGCCTACTCGATCGCGAACCAGGCGCGAACGCGCCGCGAGACGGTGAGGTCACCGGTGACCGTCTCGGTCGGTATGCCGCCCATGTCGGCCGCCTGCATCATGGCCATCTTCGGCATCGGTGGCCCGAGGTCGGCCTCCTCCTCGACCCGCACCACGCCGCCGAGAGCGGTGCCGGCGGCAGCAGCCAGCACCTCCGCCTTCGCACGCGCCGCGCTCATGGCCGAGGCCAGCGCCTCGTGCTCTGCCGCGGACGGATCCGAGGCTTCCATGCGTGCTCCATGCACCTCGTTGGCACCACTCGCGGTGAGCGCGTCCTGGACGGGCCCCAACAGGTCGAGGGCGCGGACGCGGGCCGTCATCTGCCGGCTCGCGCGGTATCCGATCAGCCGCTGCCCCTTGCGGTAGTCGTACTCCGGACTGACGGCAAGGTCGGGCGCGTTGAGATCCGCGTCGCCGATGCCGAGCTCGCGGAGCGCGGCAAGGACCGCCGATGAACGCCGGTTGACGTCGTCGCGCGCGGCGGCGAGCTCCTTGCTGCTGCCCGACACGGCGAACGACACCACCGCCAGGTCCGGCGCAATGGACGCCTCGCCGCTCGCGACGACGCTGATCCAGCGGGATGCTTCGGGGTCCGTCACTCCACGGACTCGAAGACGGCAGCGATCCCCTGCCCGACCCCGATGCACATGGTGGCGAGCCCGTAGCGCGCGCCGCGGCGGCGCATCTCGTGCATCAGCGTCGCCGTCAGCCGCGCGCCTGAGGCGCCCAGCGGGTGGCCGATGGCGATCGCCCCACCGTTGACGTTGGTCTTCTCGGGGTCCAGCCCCAGCTCGCGCATGACGGGGACGGCCTGTGCGGCGAACGCCTCGTTCAGCTCAACGAGATCGAGATCCTCGACGCCGATGCCAGCGCGCTCGAGGGCGCGGCGCGATGCCGGAATCGGGCCGAGGCCCATGGTCGCGGGGTCAACGCCGGCGACCGCGGACGTAACGAAGCGCACCACGGGACGGAGGCCGGCATCGCGCGCGGCGGCCTCGCTCATCACCAGCAGCGCCGCGGCGCCATCGTTGATGCCGGAGCTGTTGCCAGCGGTGACCGAGCCGGACGCGTCGCGCTTGAAGGCCGGCTTCAGCTTTGCCAGCGACTCCATCGTCGCGTCGGGGCGCGGATGCTCATCGGTGTCGACGGTGCGCGTGGCCTTGCCATCGGGAACCTCGATGCCGACCACCTCATCGGCGAAGCGTCCGGCGGCGTGCGCATCGGCCCAGCGCTGCTGGGAGGTGAGGGCGAAGGCGTCCTGCTCCTCTCGGCTGACGCCGCAGCGCTCGACGACGTTCTCGGCAGTCTCGCCCATCGAGTACGGGTAGTAGGCATCGGCCAGCCGTGGGTTCGTGAAGCGCCAGCCCAAGGTCGTGTCGTACATCTGCTGCTCGCCGCGCGGGAAGGCGGCCGACGGCTTCGCCATCACGAACGGCGCGCGGGTCATGGATTCGACGCCACCGGCGACAAAGACGTCGCCGTCGCCGTAGGCGATGGCGTGCGCGGCAGCCACGACCGCCTGGAGGCCGGAGCCGCACAGGCGGTTGACCGTCTGCCCCGGTACGTCGACCGGCAAGTCGGCAAGCAGCGCGGCCATGCGGCCGACGTTGCGGTTGTCCTCGCCGGCCTGGTTCGCCGCGCCCAGGATGACGTCATCGATCGTCGCCGGGTCGAGGCCGTTGCGGTCGATGAGCGCTCGGATGACGTGCGCGGCCATGTCGTCTGGACGCACATCCTTGAGGGCACCGCCGTAGCGGCCGAAGGGCGTGCGCAGGCCATCGACGATGACGGGCGTGCGGGCGGGATCAGGGCTCATTCTCCGCCGATGCTACCCCCTTGCCGGCTCCTGCGACGAATCCGCCATCCACGTCGGGCCGTACCATCGGCGAGGAGCAGATACCGGAGAGACCCGCATGGACCTCTATCCCTGGCTCAAGGCGCTGCACGTCCTGCTGGCGATCGTGGCGGTCGGATTCAACATGACGTACGGCATCTGGCAGGCGCGTGCCGGGCGCGACCCGCAGCACATGGGCTACGCCCTGCGCGGCATCAAGTTCATGGACGACAAGGTGGCCAACCCCGCCTACGTCGGCCTCGCCGTCGTCGGGGTGATCCTGGTGCTCATCGGCCCGTATGACTTCGAGAACCTGTGGGTCATCGTCAGCATCGGCCTGTACGTGCTCCTGGTGGTCATCGGCCTGGCGCTGTACTCGCCGGTCCTCAAACGGCAGATCGCATCCTACGAGGCAGGCGGCGCGCAGACCGATGAGTTCGCCGCGCTGAGCACGCGCTCGCGGATGCTCGGCGCCGTGCTCGGGGTGATCGTGATCACGATCATCGTCCTGATGGTGGTGAAGCCGGGCGCCTGATCAGAAGCTGGGTGGCGTGATCACGAACAGGATGCGTGCCGTGCCCGGTCCGGGGTTCTGGTTCCGATGGGGAACCCGGCTCGAATAGCGAATTGCGTCACCCTCGTCCAGCCGGTGGTGCTCGGCACCGACCCACAGGTCCAGCGAGCCCTCGAGCACGATGAGGCACTCTTCGTCCGATTCGTGCGTGTACGCCTCGGGTCCCGTGCCGCCACCGGGCTCGACGACGGACATGATGACCTGCAGCCGGCCGTCGCTGCCATCGGTCAGGAACTCGTCGCGAGCGTCGAGCCCTGGGTAGGCCACCACCCGGCGTTCGGATGCCCTCACCAGCTGGCCGTGCGGCCCCGCCTGGTCGAGAATGACGCCGATCGACGTCCCCAGCGCGACCGCGATCCGGCGGAGCGTCGCGATCGATGGGCTGGCGATGTCTCGCTCCACCTGCGAGAGGAAGCTCTCGGTGACGCCAGACGCTTCGGCGACCTGGCGCAACGTCAGCCCGCGGCCGCGACGCACGCTGCGGAGGCTGGCACCGATCATCAGCTCGGCATCGGTCATCGCACGCAAGTCTAAAGGATCGCTTCAGCCTGTGGCCGTTGACCACGGCGCAGCATTGCCGATACAGTCGGGACACTGTAGTACCGCTTCAGGACAGCATGCCCGAGCCACCTGATCCCGCCTCGCTCCCCGAACCGGGCCATCGCCGAAGCTGGTGGCTCCGCGAGGCGCTCGCGCGCGAGGACGATCCATCGCCCGCGCCACCGCTCCGGGGCAGCACCGAGTGCGACGTGGCGATCGTGGGCGGCGGCTATACCGGCATGTGGACCGCGTATGACCTCACCGAGCGAGCTCCCGGGACGAGCATCGTGATCCTCGAGCGGGATATCTGCGGTGGCGGGCCGAGCGGCCGCAACGGCGGCTTCGTGCATGGCTGGTGGGATCAGCTGCCTCTCCTCGTCCAGCTCTACGGCTCGGACCGTGCCCTCGAGGCCGCTCGTGCGTCGGAGCAGGCGGTCCAGCAGATCGGCGAGTTCTGCGACCGCCACGGGGTCGACGCGTGGTTCCGGCAGGACGGCTACCTCCAGGCAAGCGCGTCGCCGGCGCAGGACGGCTCGTGGGATCGCGCGGTCGCCGTGTGCCACGAGCTCGGCGTCGCGGATCGCTACGTCCCGCAGACGGCGGCCGAGGTGCGGGCCAGATGTGCGTCACCCCGCTTCCGGGCGGGAGTCCTCATGCCGGGCGGCGCCACGGTTCAGCCGGCGCTCCTCGCGCGCGGCCTCCGCCGCGTCCTGCTCGAGCGCGGCGTGACCATCCATGAGTCGACGGACGTCCGCGGCCTCACCCCGGGCCGCACCACGCGCCTTGCGACTGAACACGGGGAGGTTCGCGCCGACCAGGTGGTGCTCTCGCTCAACGCGTGGGCGGCCGGGTGGCCGGGATTCCGGACGCGGCTCATGACCTGGGCCAGCTACATCGCGCTCACCGAGCCGATCCCCTCCCGGCTGCGGGAGCTCGGATGGACGGGCGGCGAGGCGGTGACCGACTCGCGCTTCACGATCCACTACTTCCGGACGACGCGCGACGACCGCATCGCGTTCGGTGCGGGCGTCGGCGCGGCCGGCTACGGCGGGCGCATCGGCCGCTCCTTCGAGGGCGATCGCGGCGCGGTCGCCCGCGCGGTGACCGGCCTGCATCACCTCTTCCCGTCGCTGGCCGACGTCCGAATCGACGACGCCTGGGGCGGGCCCATCGACATCTCGTCGGACCGCCTGCCGACCGTGGGCTCCATGCACGGCGGCCGCGTCCACTTCGCCCACGGCTACTCCGGCAACGGCGTCGGCCCGTCCCGACTGACGGGGCGGATCCTCGCTGCCATCGTGGCCGGAGCGGATGATTCGGTCACGCGTCTGCCCATCGTCGGCGCGCGGCCTCGCCGCTTTCCTCCGGAGCCATTCCGGTACGTCGGCGCGCGGCTGATCCGCGAGGCGTTGGTCCGCAAGGACGAGACCGAGGACCTCGGCCGGCGCCCGAACCTGCTCGTCCGGCTCATCACGCGCATCCCTCGCCTGATGGGCTATCGGTTCGGCCATTGAGTCTGAAGTCTTGCTTCAGAAGTGTTGACCGTCGTGACGGTCAGACACTAGGATCGCTCCTTGAGCGACACTTAAGGGGGTTGACGCCCGTAGCCGGGCGCCGCAGGAGGCCACCGAGCATGCGACTTCCGTATCCGGCGCGATTCTTGACGGTCCTGTTGATCATCGGCTTCGTGCTCGCCGCGTGCGCCACGCAGTCTGGCGACGGTTCGCCCGGCGAGTCGACGGCTGAGTCCGCCGCAGAGACGAGTGCGCCGGTCCCGACCGCCGCCGCGGAGGAGCCCAACGAGCTGCTCGTCCTCGAATGGGGCGGCTACGAGGCCGAGGACTTCTGGACCGACTTCAAGTCCGGGCACCCCGACACGGACGTGACCTTCGAGTTCGGCGACACCGATGCCAACATCCTGGCCCAGATGCAGGGCGGCAGCCAGGCCGACATCTTCCACTTCTACACCGGCTGGCAGCAGTTCTACGTCGACGAGGGCCTGGTGCAGGAGATCGACACCAGCAAGCTCACCAACTGGGACAAGGTCCCCGTCGAGTACCAGGAGCTGGGCCAGATCGACGGCAAGCAATACTTCGTCCCGTGGGACTGGGGCTTCACCTCGATCCTCTACAACACCGAGCAGGTCGACGAGGTCACCAGCTGGGACGCGCTGTTCAACGAGGACTACGCCGGCCACATCTCGATGTGGAACGACGGCCCGGGCGCCGTCGCCGTGTCGTCGTACATCAACGGCTGGGACGAGACCGCACTGACCGATGACCAGCTGGCGCAGATCGAGCAGGACTGGATCGATCAGAAGCCGCTCAACGCCTTCTACTGGTCCGGCGAATACACCGATCTCTGCCCGGCAGTGCAGGACGGAACCATCTGGGTCGCCTACGCCTGGCAGGGCTGCTACGCGACGGCGCTGGCGGCGGGCGATCCGGTCGCGTACGCGAATCCCGAGGAGGGGCGCAACTCCTGGGTCGGCCTGTACGGCATCAGCGCCGATTCGGACAGCCCCGAGCTGGCGCTCGAGTTCCTGGACCAGAAGCTGGCCGAAACCTCGTGCGCGAACGCGGTCACGCTCTTCTACTACGGCTGCGCGAACGGCGACGTGATGTCCTCGATCGACGACCCCGTCCTGATCGAGGCATTCGGGCTTGACGACCCGTCGATCCTCGAATCGACCAACTTCACGCCACTCGTCACCGAGGAGCAGCGCGAGGCGTGGACCGCGATGTGGGAGCGCGTCCAGGCGAACTGAGCCACCGTCGAGGGCGAGCCGCGCGATGCTCGGACGTCGAGGAACGCTGAGGTTCCTCGTCACGCCGCCGGTGGCGTGGCTCGCCCTCTTCTTCATCGTGCCGCTCGCGTTGATCGCGGCATTCAGCCTGCGCGCCGGGTCGGGCGCGGTCGGTCCGGACGAGCCATGGCTGGCATCGGTGGACCAGTACGCCGAGCTCGCCGGCACACCGGCATTCCTGCGTCTGCTCGGGCTCTCGGTGCTGGTCGCCATCGGCGTGGCAGCGCTTGCCACCCTGCTGGCCTACCCGATCGCCTACTTCCTCGCCTTCCGGGCCGGCAGGCGCGCGTCGCTGTATCTCACGCTGCTGCTCGTCCCATTCGCCGTGAGCTACCTGCTCCGCGTGATGGCATGGAAGCTCATGCTCGGGCCGGAGGGCGGCGTGAATTCGCTGCTCTCGTTCCTCGGCCTGACCGATGAGCCGATTCAGCTGCTGCTCTACAGCCGGCCGGCGGTCATCATCACGCTCGTCTACGTCTGGATCCCGTTCGCTGCCCTGCCGATCTACGCGGCCATGCAGCGCATCGATCGCCACCAGCTGGAGGCCGCGGCGGACCTGGGCGCCGGACCATGGAGCCGGTTCTGGCGCGTGACGGTCCCGTTGAGCCTGCCCGGGGCACTCGTCACCTTCTTCATGGTCTTCATCCCGACCGTGGGCGAGTACGTCACGCCGGCGCTGGTCGGCGGGACCGATGGAATCATGTACGGCAACATCATCCAGGGTTTCTTCACCCGCTCCGCCAACTGGCCGCTGGGCTCGGCCATGGCCATGACGATGCTCGTGCTGACGTTGGCCGTGGTACTGGTCGGTCTTCGGGTGGTCAACCTGCGGCGGGTGCTCTCGTGACGGCCATCGGCGTGGGGCGCACGCGCGTGCCGCTGCGGAGCTTCTACGTCGGCATGCTCGTCCTGCTCTACCTGCCGATCGCGGTCCTGTTCATCTTCTCCTTCGGCACCGGCACCACGCTCTCGTTCCCGCTCAGTGGACTGACGCTGGACTGGTACGCGGAAGTCCTCGACAACGGCGCCATGATCGACGCCGCTCGCAACAGCCTCGTCGTCGGGGTCGCGGCCGCGACGACCGCAACGACCATCGGCTGCCTGGTGGCGGTCGCCGTCCTGCGGTTCCGATTCCGAGGCCGAGCGCTCCTCCTGGCGCTTGCGGGTCTGCCGCTGGTCGTGCCATTCGTCGTCATGGGCGTCGCGTTCTTCCTGCTGTTCGTGACGGTTGACCTGCCGCGCTCGCTCGTGACGGTCGCGATCGGGCATAGCGTCATCGGCGTCCCGTACGCCACCCTCATCGTGCTGGCCCGGCTGTCCGGGCTGGATCCCGCGCTCGAGGACGCGGCAATGGATCTCGGAGCCACCTATCCGTCCGCGCTGCGCCGCGTCGTCGTGCCGCTCATGGCGCCGACGCTGCTGTCGGCGTGGCTGACGTGCTTCATCGTCAGCTTCGACGAGATCGCGCTGGCGATCTTCCTGGTCGGCGGCGACCCGACGTTTCCAGTCTTTCTCTACGGCCAGCTCCGCTTTGCGCAACGGCTGCCGGTCCTGATCGCGATGGCCGTGCTGCTGATGCTGGGGACGGTTGCGCTGACCCTGGTCGCGCTGCGCATTCGAGGCCGCGATGACTGACGAGCTCGACAACGTCGACGCCACCCGCGGGCCGACCGCCTCGCAGGCTGCCGGGCTGACCCTGGCTACGGCGCGCCGGATGATGGCCGCTGCCGAGGCTGCGGCACGTGAGATGAGGGTTGCCATGTCGGTGGCGGTGGTCGACTCCGGCGACCAGCTGGTCGCCTTCGTTCGGATGGACGGTGCGGACCTGGTGAGCGTCGGCCTGTCACGCGACAAGGCCTTCTCGGCGCTGGTGAACCGGATGCCGACGCGCGACTTGGCACCGCTCGTCCAGCCCGGCGCGGAGTTCTACGGCTACGACTCGCTGGCCGGCGGCCGAATGGTCGTCTTTGCCGGCGGCATGCCGCTGCATCGCGATGGCGTCTTGGTCGGGGCGATCGGCGTCAGCGGCGGCAGCAGCGACGAGGATCAGCGAGCCGCCGACGCCGCCGTCGCGGCCTTCGTTCAGCGGCTGTAGTCGTGGGCGGCGTCGATCTTCGCCATCTCGTTCACGCCGCGCAGCCGCCAGCCGAGGATGACGAGGAAGACCCCGAAGACCAGCGCGAATGAGCCGATGAGCCACACCAGGCTCAACGCGCCAACGCCCGGAAAGACGAGCAGGATCACGCCGAACAGGATCGAGGCGAGACCCGCCAGGCCCAGCCAGAACTCGCCCTTGATCTGCTCGCGCAGCCGGATGGCGGCGATGATCTCGAAGATGCCCGTCACGATCGCCCAGGCGGCGATGATGATGACCAGGACCTCGGCGGCGAGCACGGGGAAGACCAGGGCGATGATGCCGGCGATGATGCTGACGACGCCCTCCAGGATCTCCAGCCACCAGCTCTTGTCGCGATTGCGACCGCCGATGCCGGTCGCCAGGCTGGTCACGCCGTCGATCAGCGCCCAGGCGGCGAAGAGGCCGACGAGGACCGCGATCCCGAGCCCCGGCGCGAAGAAGGCGAGCACGCCGAACGCGATGGCCAGCAGCCCGCGCACTACGAATGTCCACCACCACCGCGCGAGCGCAACCGTCCCCGCCATGTCGAGTCTCACGGCCACCGTCTCATCCTCCTGAGGTTCGGCTTGCGGTCATGCATCTCCCGCGCCGCGGACGGAGCTATGCGATGCGGCGCGCCTGTGGATGCGTTGCGGACACGGCATCGAGCAGCCGCTTCGAGGCCGCCGCCACCTCCGCAACGGCTTCGTCGAACGCGCGCTCGTTGGCCGATGACGGCTGGCGGTATCCGCTCACCTTGCGGACGTACTGGAGCGCCGCGGCGCTGATCTCCTCGTCGCTGGCCGGCACCGGTCCGGTTCGCAGGGTCTTGATGCTTCGACACATGCCGGGAGGATAGCGCTGAACGTCGCCGCAGGCTTCAGCGCTCGACCAGCTCCTCCAGAGAGTCGATGACGCGGTCTGCCGCGGAGACATCCGTCTCGGTGAACTGCGGCACCGCGATGCACGTCAGCCCCGCGGCCTTGGCTGCGGCGACGCCCGACGGGGAGTCCTCGAGCGCGACCGCGTCCGATGGCTCGACGCCCAGCCGCTGGCATGCGAGAAGGTAGATGTCGGGCGCGGGCTTGGCGTGGTCGACGTCGTCCGAGGTGACGATGGCGTCGAACGCATCGGCCAATCCGGCGGTGCGGAGGGCGTCGTCGACCAGGAAGCGTGGCGAGTTCGACGCGAGCCCAAGCGGGACCTTCAGCCGCCGCAGCCCTTCCACCAGCTCGACGGCCCCGGGACGAGCGTCGACCGATTGGCGCACCAGGTCGTGCATCAGCGAGATCATCTCGCTCACCAGCTCATCGCCCCGCTCGCGTGGCAGGCCGAGGCGCGACGCGAAGTACTCGGCCGTGAAGTCGTAGCTCGTGCCGATGACGGCCATCTTGTCGTCCCAGGTGAACTCGCCGCCATGGCGACGGAACAGCTCGACCTCGGCCCGATGCCACAGCGTCTCGGTATCGAGCAGCAGGCCGTCCATGTCGAAGACGACCGCCCGATATCGCTTGCTGAGCGGCATCGCTAGGCCCGGTTGGCGAAGAAGGACCCGCTCGTATCGGCGAGCGAACGAAGCAGCGGTGTCGCTCGATACCGGCCATCCGGCACGGAGGCATGCAGCGCGTCGAGCGTATGGATGACCGATGGCAGGCCGATCCGCTCGCCCCACGCCAGCGGCCCATCCGGCCAGTTGGTGCCGAGCCGCATGGCGGTGTCGATCGCGTCGGGCGTCGCCACACCATCCGCAACGGCCGAGGCCGCTTCGTTCACGAGCGTGGCAAGGATGCGCGCCTCGATCTCGGCTGCCTCGAGTCGCCGAGCGACATGCGCGGCGCGCGACAGCCCCGCCCACGCTTCGCCGCGAGCGCCATCGGAGTCGTAGTCGTAGCACCCACCACTCGTCTTCCGCCCGAGCCGGCCGGCCTCGACCAGCATTCGCTGCAGCGGGTGCGGCCGGTAGCGCGGGTCGCCGAAGAACTGGTCGAAGACGCTGACGCTGACGGTGAAGTTCACGTCTGCGCCGATGGCGTCGATGAGCTCGAACGGCCCCATCTTGAAGCCGATGCCGCGCATTGCGTCGTCGACGGCCTCCACGCTTGCCCCGCCCTCGCCGACGATCCGAAACGCCTCGAGGTAGTACGGGCGGGCGACGCGGTTGACGATGAACCCGGGCGTGTCGGCCGCCACGACCGGCGTCTTGGCGAGGCGCCGCGCCAGCAGCGCGACGCTGTCGATGATCTCGGGGCGTGTCATCGGCCCGGCGATCACCTCGACCAGAGCCATGAGCGGCACGGGATTGAAGAAATGCATCCCGATCACGCGGCCCGGGTCGCCCGTCGCCGCCGCGATGCGTGCCACCGACAGGGAGCTCGTGTTCGTGGCAAGGATGGACTCGACGGACGCGACCGCGTCGAGGCGGCGAAAGGCGTCGCGCTTGAGCTCGATGTCCTCGGGGATGGCCTCGACGACGAGGTCCGCTCCAGCCAGTGCCTCGAGGCTCGCGACGGCGCGAATGCGGGTCAGCGCATCTGCGGCCTCGTCCGCGTCGAGCTGCCCCTTCTCCGCCTTGCGCGCCAGGAAACCGCCGATTCGCTCGCGGGCGCGATCCGTGGCGCCGTCCACCGGGTCGTGCACCAGGACCTCGATCCCCGCCTCCGCGGCGACCTGGGCAATGCCGGCCCCCATCGTGCCCGCGCCGAGCACGCCAACGGTGGCGACGTCCTTCACCGGCCGTCGAAGCGCGGCTCGCGCTTCTCCCCGAACGCGGCCACTCCCTCGGCGTGGTCGGCGGTGCGACCGGCCAGCTCCTGCAGCGCCGCCTCCGCGGCGAGGGCCTCGGCCAGGCCGCCGTCCTCCGCCGCGTTGACGAGCCGCTTCGTCAGGCCAATCCCCCGTGTCGGCCCGCTCGCAAGCCTCCGCGCCAGCCCCCGTGCCTCCTCATCAAGCTTCCCCGCTGGAACGACTGCCGCGACGAGACCCAGGTCGTGCGCATCGACCGCGCTGAGCTGCCGCTCGCCGAGCAGGATCTCCGTGGCCCGATGCCGCCCGAACGCGCGCACCAGGACACGCGCCAGCCCGGAGTCAGGCACGAGGCCGATGCGGTTGAAGGCCGGCACGAAGCGCGCGTCGTCAGCGGCGATCACGAGGTCCGCGGCGAGCGCGAGGCTGACGCCGGCTCCCGCCGCGACGCCGTTGACGGCCGCGACGACCGGTTTCGGCAGCTCGCGGATCGCCTGGATGAGCGGGTTGTACTCCGCGGACAGGACGCGCCGGAACTCGCGCTCTCCAGTGCCGCCGCGGAGATTGGCGCCGGCGCAGAAGCCCCGCCCGGCGCCGGTGATCATGACGGCACGCGTGGCGTCGTCGCGGCGAGCCGCGTTGATGCCGGCCAGCAGCTCATGGCGCAGCTCTGCATTGAGGGCGTTGAGCGCGTCGGGCCGGTTCAGGGTCAGGATCGACACGCCGCCGTCCTGCTCGTGCAGGAGGACGCCGGAGTGGTCGGGCATGGCGCCGATTGTAGTCAGGGCCGGGCAAGCGAACGCCCGGCGCTGTCGCGCCGGGCATTCGTCAGCTGACGGTGAGGATCAGACGGTCGTGCGACCCGATCGGCCCTTGGCGATCATGCCCCACAGGAACACGACGACGATCGCACCGACGATCGCGGCGATCAGGGTGGGGATATTGATCCCCGTCGTCCAGTCCTCGTTCGTGATGACGCCGAGCAGGAAACCGCCGACGAGCGCTCCAACGATTCCGGCGATGATCGTGCCCAGCACGCCATAACCCTCGTCCCCTGGAACGACCTTACCGGCAATCCAGCCAGCAATGGCTCCGACGACCAACCACGCAATGATGCTCATGAAGTACCTCCGGTTCCCTCCTGGGGAAACATCCACGAGCGTTTTCGCCCGCGCCGCGGAGTCTATGCAGATTACGTACCGGCTGGACGGCTGGTCGCTCAGCGAGCAAGCGTATAGAAACTTCCGACGTCGCTCATGCCGGCCGTGAGATACAGCTCATGTGCGACCGCGCGGTGATGGCCGCTCTCCAGGGCGGCCGCGTAGCAACCTCGGCGGACGGCCTCGCTGAAGGCGGCGTCCAGCAGCGCCGCGCCGATGTTCCGGCCCCGCGCCGCCTCCGTCACGATGAGGTCCGGAATCCACGCCTGGGGCCGGGTGGTGAAGAACGGCTGCCGCATCTCGAGGCTGATGAATCCGACCGGCGTTCCGTCGAGCGTGGCGAGCATCGATGCGGTGTCGGCGCGCCGAACGTGCTGGTCGTAGGTGCGCCGCAACGCCGACAGCTTCTCCTCGGCCGGCGCGGGGCGGCCGAGCTCGGCCAGGAGACGGGTCGTGGCGTCGAAGTCGGCGTCGTCCTCCGTGATCGGCCTGATTTCGACACCTGCCGCAGGCTTGATCCCGCGCGTCCGCACCGGCCCGATCTCGAAGTACTTGCCCTGGTTCTCGAAGCCAACGGCCTCGTACAGGGCGCGAGCGACGGTCCGGTCGTACGAGACTTCCAGCATCATCTGGTGCCCGCCTCGCAGCCGCCACTCGGCGATGGTGCTCGCCAGCAGCGCGCGTCCGATGCCCCGTCCGCGAAATGGCTCGCGCACCACCAGGTCGCTGATCCAGCCCTCGAAGGTGGCGTGGTTCAGGCGACGGCGGAGCCGCTGGACGATGAGCCCGGCCGGCAGGCCGTCGGCGATTGCCAGGAACGGCGTCGCGTCCGGATCATTCACCAGGGCGTCATAGGCCGGGCGCAACGGCTCAAGGTCGGCGTCAACATCGAGGGTGTACAGCTCGCGCGCCAGCGCGATCGCATCGGCGAAGTCGTCACGACCGAGAGGACGGATCTCCACGCCGGCAGGCCGCGGAACGGCGAGACCGCCGACGGGATTGTCGGGATTCCCCAGGTTCATCGCCCAGTGAAGTCGGGCGTCCGCTTCTCCAGGAAGGCCGCCATGCCCTCCTTCTGGTCGTCGGAGGCGAAGAGCAGGTAGAAGAGGCGCCGCTCGTGCGCGAGCGCATCGGTCAGGCTCATCTCGTACGCCGCGTTGACCGCCTCCTTGGCCAGGCGCAGCGCAAGCGGGCTCTTCTCGGCCATCTTTGCCGCCAGCGCAAGGGCGTCCTCGACCACCAGCTCGTCCTGCGTGATCAGCGCGACCAGGCCAGCCGCCTCGGCCTCACGGGCCGTGATCGGCTCGCCGGTCAGGACCATGCGCATCGCCTTCGACTTGCCGACGGCGCGCGTGAGCCGCTGCGTTCCGCCCGCTCCGGGAATGACGCCGATGTTGATCTCCGGCTGCCCGAATTTCGCGCCTTCGCCCGCCACGATGAGGTCGAGCGTCATCGCCAGCTCGCAGCCGCCACCCAGCGCCCAGCCGTTGACCGCCGCGATCACCGGCTTCGTGATCTTCCGGATGCGGTCCCACTGGCCGATGCGGTTGGTCACGAGCATGTCGATCGGGCTGGCGCCCGCCATCTCGCCGATGTCGGCACCCGCCGCGAAGGCTCGTTCGTTGCCGGTCACGACGATGACGCGGACGCCTGCGTCGCGGTCGAGCTCCTCCAGACTGCCGCACAGGGCATCCATGACCGCGCCGTTCAGGGCGTTGAGCTGCTTCGGCCGGTTGAGCCGGACGAGCGCGGTGCGCTTCTCGGGCTGCAGCTCGACCACGACCAGCGGATCGTCGCTCACGGGACCGCTTCCCATCGATCGGGCAGGCCCGTCCCGCACAGCCCGCAGAACTTGTGGTTCGCCGGCAGCCCCTGCTCGCCGCAGCTCGGGCACACCTGCCCGGCACCGGCCTCGAAGCGTCGCAGCGCCTCGTAGCGGGGCGGCCGCTTCTCGTGGAAGGCGCGCACCGCCTCCTTCGTCTCGTCCGACGTCGAGTGGACCGCCAGCCAGTCGCGGGCGTGCTCGATCGTCTGCGACCAGACCAGGTCGCGCCACCAGTTCAGCTGCGTCTTCGTGTAGCGCAGCGCCTCGGGCAGCTTGCGCGCGAGCTTTGCCGCAAGGTCGGCGACGACGGCATCCAGCTCGGCGCGCGAGGCGACGCGGGACACCAGCCCCCACTCGAGCGCCTGGGCCGGCGAGATCTGCTCGCACAGCATGACGATCTCTCGCGCGCGTCGGTCGCCCACCACGAGCGGCAGCCACTGCGTTGCGCCGCCGGCCGGCACCGACCCGTGCTCGGGACCGACGTGGCGGATGTACGCGTCGTCGACCATGACACTCAGGTCACAGGCGAGCTGCAGCTCCTGCCCGCCGCCGACGCACACGCCGTTGATGCGGGCGATGGTCGGCTTGCCGATGTGGCGCAGGCGATCGTGCATCTCGATGAAGGCGCCCATCCAGCGCCAGTACTGGCCGGACGTCGCGCCCATCAGCGCCTGCTCGTCGAGATCGGCGCCGGTGCAGAACGCGCGGTCCCCCGCGCCGGTCACGACGACCACCGCCACGGAGTCGTCCCACGACGCCTGCTCGAATGCGTCCGACATCTCCTTCAGGGTCGGCAGGTCGAGCGCGTTCAGCACCTCCGGGCGCGAGATGGTGACGGTGGCGACGCCCGCATCGGCGTCCCGCTCGTAGCGAATGCGCCGGTAGCCCAGCGTGGCGGGGTCCGACGGAACCGGAGAGCCGGGCTCAGTCATCGGCCTCGTCGGGAGCGATGAACATGGTGACCCCCGCCCCGGCGAAGTTGCGCAGGTCGCGAGCGCTCTCGGCGCCCGGCTCGGACATGATCGCCTCGTCGAGATCGGCGGCCGTGTCGAACGTCAGCTCGGCCATGAGGTAGTAGGCAGACTCGCGTCCTCCGACACCGGCGAGCTTGCTGAGGCGCACGTCCCGCAGGTTCGGGTAGCGCGAAACCATCGGTATGTGGACGTCGCGGTAGTGCGCGTCGAACGCATCGGTGTCATCGGGCTTGTTGTAGAGCACGACCAGCCGAGGCATGGGCTACTTCTTGAAGTAGTCGGCGTTGATCTGGATGAACTGGACCTGGTCGTCGGGGACGGCGTCCTCGGCGAAGATCGCGGTCACCGGGCATTCGGGCTCGCACGCGCCGCAGTCGATGCACTCGTCGGGATCGATGTAGAACTGCGGGTCGTCGTCGGTGGCGTGGATGCAGTCGACCGGGCACACGTCCACGCAGCTGGCGTCCTTGACGCCGATGCACGGCTCAACGATGACGTACGTCATTGGCGAAAACATGCCCTCATGCGGTGTCCTCAGGCTCGTTCGAGTCTACACCGATGCGAAGATCGACCGATGCGGCCGTGCCTGGGCGCAGGGCGACGGCGCGCGCATGACGTCGGGCGTACGCCAGACCTGTCGCCGCAAGGACGGCTGCGGCGTCGACGGGCTGCTAGGGCCGGCCATCCCTCGGCGCATAGCCTTCGTCGCAGGTGGAGGGAGCCACCAAACCACCGGAAGGAGCCCACGCGACATGAACGCCTCAGCCATCGGAACCGCCACCCGAGCCGTCGGCCTGGTCATCGTCATCGTCCTGGCCGCGACCGTCGGGCTGATGGTCGGGAACGCGCTCCAGGGGCGCGGAGCCACCAACGCCGGCTACCCAGAGGGATGGGCCGGCGGAGCCGCCGTTCCGCTCAGCCGCACCGCCGACACGAGCTTCTCGCTCGACGCGATCGGTGCCGTCCAGGCCGCCCGCGGTGACGCGGCAGCCCCGGCCAGGCCGGACTACGCCGACTACGGACTGCGCCACCGCCAGGCGAAGGCCGACGACTCGGACAAGCCGACCAAGGAGACGCTCGCGAAGCCGACTCTTCGCTGACGCGCCTGCTCAGACGGGCCCCGTGGTCATCCACGGGGCCCGTTCACGTGCGCCCGGGTACGATGGTCGGCGTCATGAAGCTGACCGATCTCGACCACCGACCGCTGATCGTCGCCACCGTCACGCCATTGACCAATGACGGCGCGGCGCTCGACATCGACGCCATCCCAGCCTATGCCGACTACCTCGAGTCGCACGGCGCGGATGGCGCCTTCGTGTGCGGCACGACCGGCGAAGGCGTGCTTCTCGCACTCGACGAACGCCGTCGCATGGCCGCAGCCTTCCGGGACGCGCTGTCGGGGATGCTGATCGTGCACGCGGGCGCGCAGAACACCGCCGACACCGTGGCGATCGCCTCACATGCCGCGGAGATCGGCGCCGATGGCGTGGCCGTGATCCCGCCGCCGTACTTCGCGCTCGACGACGATGCGCTCACCGCGCACTTCGTCGCCGCTGCGCGCGCCTGTGCGCCGCTGCCGTTCTACTGCTACGCCTTCACCGCACGGTCGGGATACCCGTTGCCGGTCGACGTCATTCGGCGCATCGCCGGCGCGGTCGACAACCTCGCCGGCCTCAAGGTCAGCGAGTCGCCGTTCGAACGCGTCGAGCCGTACCTCGACCTCGGCCTGCCCGTCCTCATCGGCAACGAGCCGCTCATCGCCGCGGGGCTCGCGCGCGGCGCAGTCGGCACCGTGTCGGGCATGTCGGCCGCGTTCCCGGATGTGGTGCGCGAGGCGCTGGATGCCGGCGACGAGGCCGCCATGGAGCGGCTGCGGGCGGTGCGTGGCGCAATGGAGGCGAGCGGCCAGTTCATCGCCGCCGCCAAGCACGTGCTCGGCATGCGGGGCGTGGCCGTTGGACCCGGCATGCGTGCCCCGCTCCGGCGCCTCACGCCGGCCGAAGCATCGGCCCTCGAAACGGCCGTGAACGAGGTCCTGGAGCGCGCCGCAGCCTGAGCGCGGCGCGTACCGCCGGCGTCAGGCCGTGGTCAGCTCCGCGGCCGCCTGGGCGGCCCGCAGGGACGCGAAGCCCGGCTTGATCTGCTCGTTGATGATCCGGAGCCGGCCGTCGAACGGCCAGAAGGCCGACTTCATCGCGTTCAACGTCAGCCACTCCATGTCGTCCAGGCCGATGCCGAAGGTGCGGGCCAAGGTCGCGAACTCGGAGCTCAGGGTGATCCCGCTCATGAGCCGGTTGTCGGTGTTGACCGTCACCCGGAAGCGCAGGCGCCGCAGCAGGTCGATCGGATGCTCCTCGATGCTCGCCGCGGCGCCGGTGTGGACGTTCGAGGTTGGACACATCTCGAGGGGCACGCGGGTGTCGCGCACGTACGACGCGAGTCGGCCGAGCGCGACGCGGCCGTCGGGCCGCACGGTGATGTCGTCAACGATCCGCACACCGTGCCCGAGCCGCTCGGCGCCGCACCACTGCAGCGCCTCCCAGATGGACGGGAGCCCGAAGGCTTCACCGGCGTGGATCGTCACGTGGAAGTTGGCGCGATGGATCA